>JAJDZL010000261.1 GCA_022824665.1 Gammaproteobacteria bacterium
AAGTTTTACAGCCTCGCGTATCGAAGTGACTTCCGTCGCAGACAGCTCACAAAATAGCAAACAGCCCGTTTCAACCGAAACTGTTGAGCAATGGTACGAGCTTAATGCAGACTTTCTCATTGAGGAGTACGAACGCGTCGATTTTCAACAGCTTCATGCAGCTTTTTTACAATACCTGCCGAACCACCCTTGCCTGATTCTGGATATCGGCTCAGGCACCGGCCGAGACGCTGCCGGTCTGGCCGACCTCGGGCACTCGGTTGTCGCCGTTGAGCCTTGTTTCGAATTGCGAAAAAGGGCCCGGGCTCGACACCGCCAGAAAAACATTCGCTGGGTGGATGACAAACTGCCAGCGCTCAGCACATTGCCGCAATCTGGCGATCAATTTGATCTGATCTCGCTGAGCGCGGTATGGATGCATCTGCCGCCTGCGCATCGAGGCGCGGCCCTCAGACGTATAGTCAGTTTGCTAAAACCAGGCGGTTTCATCAACCTCACCCTTCGACATGGTCAGTTTGAACAAATCAAGGGCTATTGGGATATTCCGGATCAGGAAGTGATTGGGCTGGCAAAAGAACTTGGATTAATCGTATTGAAGGCGTTGAATGAAGATGATTCCTTTGGACGAAAGGGTATATCCTGGACCCGAATTGTGCTTCGTTCAGCACCTTGAATAAAGCGTCTTCATCCTGAGTGATCGCTAGGGGCGTCCCGAGGTGCGCAGAAAAGCGCAAAAAAAAACTGGAAACTTTCTTTCGCGACACGGCAGGCAGTTGACCACCGCGCCTTGAGATGCAGGGCAAATTTCAGCAGTTTGGGGCGGTGGCGGCTAGCCGCTTAAGCCGAACAACTCGGTACGAAACGGCAGATCAGCGCCGCGCCTTCGACAGGTAATGTGCGCGGCCTCAACCGCAAAGTTCACTAGCCCCTTAAGCTGTTTCCGACTAAGTTTTTCGACCGCCTCGCGTGGATTGCCAGAACCTAGTTCAGACAATTTCGCCAGTAAAGCCGCCTGGAAACTGTCACCTGCACCAACCGTATCAACAACGCGCGTTGCAGGCGGGGTTACCTGAACAACGTAATCGGTGTGAGTCCATGCAGAAACAGTCCTGCCGCCGTCGGTAATGACAACAAGCTTGACACCGGCATCCAGCAGCATTTTTGCCACCAAAGCGCGTTCTTTATCAGGGTAAAGAGTCTGTAAGTCTTCCATACTGAACTTTATCAGGTCAGCACACGACGCGTATTCATTGAGACGCGACCGCCAAACGTCCAGGTCGGGCTCCACCATGGTCCGAACATTGGGATCGACAGAAATAAACCGCATTTCAAGGTTTGCTGCAAGCGTTGCAAATGCATCTGCAATCGGCTTGACCGCGATCGAATAAGAACCAAAATGTACGCCCTTAATTTCAGGGCCAACTGCCGGTATCAGATCCGGTGTCACACTGCAATCTGCAGAACCGAGACCGTAAAATACATAGTCTGGCTGTCCCAAATCATCAACACCGACCAAGCTAAGCGTGGTGCGTTCACCGGAGCGGACGAGGTACTCGGTGGAAACCGATTCGCGTTTTAATGTGCGTACCAGATGTTCGCCCAGCACACCGCGCGACATGCCAGTCAGCAATGCTGAACGACCTCCCAATCGAGCGATGCCAATCGCAACATTGAATGGCGAACCACCAGGGCGCGCCTCCAGCGTCAAACTGCCTGAATTTTCATTCTCGCGGTCGATAAAGACATCAAACAGTGCTTCGCCACAAATCAGGTACATGATTCAGCCAAAGAATTATCAAATACGGGCAATAGCCGGTGCAGTAGCGAGGCGTTCCGCGCTCAACCCCAACACTCGCTCAAGCCCTCTTGCGCACCAATGGATTCAACGCCAGTTAGAGATTCATTGGTAACCAGCGTTGTACCAGTATCGAAAAAGTCAAGCCCGTCTGATACTGCAGGCAATGTGCCTGATTCGACATATGCCACAACTGCGTCGATCCCGAGCGCAGCCATCCTGAGCGGATACTGCATCGCTGTTGCACCAATCGCACCACGCGCAACGTTCCTGATACCTTCACAGCTCCCGTCCACAGACACGAGCACAATTGTGTCTGCCATACCAAGCGCCGAGATCGTCTGATACGCACCGAAAGCTGCCGGCTCATTAATCGTATAGACAAGATCAATATCGGGGTATTGATTAAGGAGAACCGCCATCGCTTCTCGCCCACCCTCGGCAGAGCCGAAGCTCGCATGCGAACCGACAATACGCGGGTCGTCTTCATCATACATCTGTTTGGGATCATTGATGTCCACACCGAATCCTCGCAAAAATCCCTGATTGCGCAGCACTTCTACCGTCACCTGCGCATCAGATATGTCCAGCGTCGCAATTTTGACATCTCGTGCCTTATCGGCCAGTTTCGCACGCGCCCATTTTCCGATCAGCTCACCGGCTCTAAAGTTATCGGTCGCGAAGGTACCATCGGCCAGGTCAACCGGATCGAATGGTGTATCGAGTGCAATGACAAGTACACCAGCATTGCGTGCCCTGGTAACTGCCTCAGCAAGCACCGCCGGATCACTTGGGGTAATCAGGATCCCTCTGGCACCCGCCGCAATCAAACTGTCGATCGCGTCAATCTGAGTTTCTGTATCGCCCTGGTGGGTTCCCGAATAGGTGCGAAGCTCAAGCCCTGCTTCGGCGGCCTTTAGCAACGCGCCTTCTTTCATTTTGACGAAAAATGGATTATCTTCGGTTTTGGTAATCAGCCCAACGATGAAATTTTCAGCGGCACTTTGCGCCGCCATGACACTACCCGCAAATAACAATAATACGATTACACAGAGTTTCAATTTCATCCTCAAACGCCTCCCGCCGTGCAACACTGGATCACAATGCTGCCATTTCGTAAACTTCAAAAACACCAGACGACAGTCTTCCATTACTTCTTTTCTATTAAACCTGTTGGATGCATTTGTGTCAATATATAAATTAGGTTGATTTATTATTTGTTGATTCATTCATGTCCAGTAAAATACACTGAATGCGAAATTCATTGCAAGTACAACGGTAAATCATGCGTGGCGGAGACTCAATCGGACTGAGAGCCTATAACGAGCGGTTAATGATTGCGGCGATCCGTCAGGCTGGCGCATTGTCGAAGGCCGAAGTCGCCCGAACTACGGGGCTCAGCGGGCAGGCCGCAACAGTTATCGTCAATGCCCTGGTGAATGAAGACCTGTTGGTTGAACTTGAACGCGTGCGCGGTCAGGTCGGCAAACCTTTCACCCCGATTGCACTTAATCCGCAAGGCGCGTTCTCGATCGGTGTAAAAATCGGGCGCCGCTCTTTGGACGCCGTATTGATTGATTTTTGCGGTGAAGTAGTCAGCGCAAAGTCGGAACGTTACGAAGCCCCACTGCCAACGCAAACCATGGCAGTGGCTACGAAATTAACCAGGGAGCTGATTCACTCGGTCGAGCCCGAATTTCGAAGCAGGCTCGTCGGACTTGGGTTGGCGATACCGTGGGATTTACATGAGTGGTCAGACGTACTGGGTCTTGAACAAACTGCAATTGACGGCTGGCGCCGCATAAATGTTGCCGAGGAGCTCGAATCCTCAACCGGACTCGCGGTATCGGTTTTCAATGACGCAACTGCGGCTTGCGCGGCTGAAATGATTGTCGGCGATCGCATTGATCGCCGCAGTGCAATCTATTTTTTCCTTGGCACCTTCATCGGCGGCGGTGTTGTTATTGATGGCCGATTGTACCGTGGCGAACAAATCAATGCAGGCGCGGTCGGCTCCATGCCAGTCCCCGGCCTGGATTCCAAGGACCGGCCGCAACAGCTGATTCATCTGGCCTCTATTATCGAACTCGAACGGTCTTTGGCTGATGCGGGATTCGATGTCTCTGACATGGCTAACTTTCAACCGGTCGCTGAAACGCAACAGATATTCGACAAGTGGTTACAACGCGCGGTTCCTGCGCTGTCTCGCGCAGTCATCTCGGCAATCAGTGTGATCGATTTCGAAGAGGTCGTGATCGACGGACTCCTGTGTCCAAAATGGCGCCACCAGATTATCGACCGCGTGCGCGCTGAGTGTGCGAAATTCAATCACGCAGGTCTGTCGCCCGTAGAAATCACCTTCGGATCGATCGGACCTTCGGCACGGGTCCTCGGTGCGGCATTGATGCCACTGATTCGAAGATTCTCTCCCGATACCGACCTGCTGGTTAAAACTGCTCGCACCCTGCATGCTCCGGACTTTTTGCCTGCGAATGCAGCCGATCAGGTCAATGCTGTTCCAATGAGCAGTACCACGCAGCAAGTGATCAAATAATACCCGCTTTTGCATACCCT
>JAJDZL010000149.1 GCA_022824665.1 Gammaproteobacteria bacterium
ACCTGAGACCACAACTTGGTCAAGTCAGAATTTGGCGAAATTCTCACGACTGGACCTCCTGCGGCCTCGTCCTTGTCCAAATAGCAGCCCTTTTCCGCCAGAACAAAATTCCTTTAAAAACTTAAAAATTTGCGAACTCACAGTCTTTGCTCGGTCAAATAAATTTTGTTACAACAAATTTAGTTGCGATATATTCTGAAATTGCATACAAAATCCCTAGACTAGGAGATAAGAGCAATGAAAAAAACTACATTACATATTGCAGCGATTTGTACCGCTGCACTGATTACCTTAGGGTTATCAGGTACCGCATCAGCACAAATGCTGAAAATGAGCAGTCAGTGGACTGAAAATACGCCTGGCGGACAGGTTGATCTTTGGTGGGCCGATCAGATTCGCGAAGCGACCAACGGTGAGGTCAATATCAAGATCTTCTGGGAAGGACAACTCGGCAAGGGCAAGGAAAATCTGGGTCTGATCCAGGAAGGCGCAATTGAACTCGCGGCCATGTCACCGGGATATTTTCCGGCAGAGTTGCCGTTTCACGCGGCTCCGAATTCCATTCCAATGGCTATGTCCGAAGTGCATCAGGCAACCGAGCTCATGGAGCGCCTGCTGCAGGAAGTGCCGGAGTTCGACATGGAAGCCGAGCGAAATGGCATGAAAGCACTGTTCTTCCACCACCTTAATCCCTACCTGCTGGTGTGTAAAGAACCGGCCGCCAGTGTCGCCGACATGAATGGCCGTAAAGTTCGCACCTGGGGCAAGGATATGCCAAGAATGGTCGAGGCGGCTGGCGGTGTAGCCGTTACCCTCGGGCTGGCGGAACTCTATGAAGGCCTGCAAAAGGGCACGGTAGACTGTATTCCATTTTCCGTCGACCTGATGGTCAGCTACAAGATCTATGAAGTGGCAAAACACATACACTACATTACGCTTTGGGAAGGACCGACCAACGCAGTTTGGATTTCCCGCGCAATTTGGGATGGTTTTACCGATGAACAGCGAGCCATTATTACGGATCTTTCGTTCCAGGCAGCAAGGCGCGACCGCGACCAGGTCATCGCCGCCGGTAAGGCTGCCATAGCTGAGCTTGAGGCCCAGGGCGTTCAGTTCCATGATTTTCCAGCTGAAGAAGCCGCCAAGTGGCGGGCAGCCAATCCGGACTTCTTCGGTGACTTTATTGCGGATATGACTGAACTGGGTCGCGGCGACGATGCGACAAAAACGATCCAAATCTGGCAGGAAGTGGTCGGCAACTGATTTAGCCAGCCGCTTGCATTAGCTTGTATTTTCGAGCCCCGGCTGCATTGTCCGGGGCTCGCAACTGTGCATCGACATATACCTGAAGATGTTTCCGGCGAAATTGCTTTTTCGTATCACGCGCGCAAGTGCCGTCCTTTCAGGTATCGCAATTTTGCTGATGATGCTTGCCGGCGCGGCAGATGTCATCGGTACCAACCTTGATGTCATTGGCTTAAGAAGCCAGCCAATTCCAGCGACCTTTGAGTTCATGGGGGCAATGATGGTTGTCACTGTGTTCCTGGCGGTATCCTTCGCCCAGCATGGCAGAAGGCATATACGCGTTGAACTGCTGGTGCGGCGTATGCCGCCCTTTTGGCAAAAAGCTGCCGACGTGCTGCAATTCGCATTAGGCGCGATGGTCTTTGGCATGATCGCCAGATTTGCCTGGGCCGCAGCAATTCACGGCTTCAACGTGGGTGAATACGCCACTGGAATCATCAATTTCCCACTTTGGCCGGCCCGCTTTGTGATGGCATTCGGCGTTACGCTGATGACGATTCAGTGCCTGTTTGACATCGCTGGTGTATTCTCGGACAGATTCAATACCCGCGCGGCCGGTAGCGGCGACAGCCTTGATAACACCGACGACGCCGAGGATGAGGACTGACATGTTCGATCCGGTAATTGTCGGCTACGTCGGCGCAGTTTTGCTGTTTGCCTTTCTGGCACTCGGCATTCCGGTTGGCATCGCAATGGGTGCCATCGGAATCGGTGGAATGCTGCTCGGTGCCGGTGAACTGTTCACCTGGGGACAACTCAAGGTTCTTCCATTCTGGGTGGTCAACAACTACGCGTTTGCTGTGCTGCCGATGTTTGTACTGATGGGTGTACTGGCAGAATCCTCCGGCATCACCCGCGATGTATTCTACTCAACCGACCTTTGGCTGCGAAGATTCCGCGGCGGGCTCTATCAGGCCGTCATCGTCGGGTCTGCCGTGTTTGCTGCAATTTCCGGTTCGACCACCGTAAACGCGGTCGTATTCACCCGCATTGCTTTCCCGCAGATGCTGAAGTTCGGCTACTCAAAGAGTCTTTCTATCGGAGCCATTGCAGGATCAGGAAGCTTTGCAGCAATGATCCCACCGTCCATTACGATGGTCATCTACGCGATCGTAACCAAACAATCAGTCGGACAGCTCCTGATTGCCGGGGTTATTCCAGGACTCCTGACTGCCGCGATGTATCTCGCCGGCGTGTACCTGCTGGTCAGGCTGCGACCCGCACTGGCTCCTTCGATCACCGATCAGGTATCGGTGCGCGAAAAACTAAGATCAATGATTTACGTCTGGCCGGTCATCGTTCTCATGACAATTGTGCTCGGCGGAATCTATACCGGTACATTCCCGCCTTCTGCTGCAGGCGCAGCGGGTGCCTTCGGTGCCTTTTGCCTGGCAATCGCCAAGAAGAAAACCCTCAAGGGCTGGCTGCCACCGGTGCTCTATGATGCAGCGTCCATCAGCTGTGTCATTTTCATCATTCTGATTGGCGGCCTCCTGCTGTCCAGAATGCTGGTCGTGGTTGGCGTCATTGACGACCTCGTGACATTTATCACGTCATTTGCCGATACACCGCTCAAATTCATGATCTTTGTATCCATTCTCTATATTCTGCTTGGCTGTTTCCTGGATACAACCTCCATGATGGTGGTAACCCTGCCATTCCTGTTCCCGGTCGTCGTAGAACTCAATATCGATCCAATCTGGTTCGGAATCGTACTGGTTAAGCTGATTGAAATTTCGGTAATCACTCCACCGGTGGGGATTAATCTGTTCGGGGTGTTGAGCGCGGTGGGTGACAAGGCTGAATTTCACCACGTCGTCAAAGGCGTCGTACCATTTATATTTTTTGATATTCTGGTTCTCGCCCTGTTGATCGTGTTTCCTGCGCTCGCAACGTGGCTTCCTCAACAGATGCTGGCATGATGACGCTGATGATGCCCGAACTCCGCCCGCTGATTACCGGAGCAGCAATGATTCCGTTTCAACGCTATCAGGATGGCTCAAATTTTCGCGACTGGGTAAGAAAAGTCGCCGCGGAAGCAATCGTTGAGGCGGAACTTGACCCACAGCTAATTGATTCGGTCATTGTCGCTAATGAAAGCGACATACTGTCACTGCAGGTCAGCCCCGCGGCATTGATTGCGGACGAAATTGGTCAGCAATACAGCGCAGCAGTGCACGTCGAGGCAGGCGGTGCCAGCGGTGCTGCAGCCCTGCGTCAAGGGTATGCGGAAATATCCGCCGGGCTTGCGGATCATGTGCTGGTTATCGGATTCGAACAGACCGCCTCGCGGCTTGCCAAAAATGATGTTCAGCAGGTCTATAGCCTTTCCTTTGATGCCGACCTTGAAGGCTGGGCCGGTGTCAATACCGCAGCCCTTTACGCGCTGTCTTTCAAGCACTACTGTGAAATCTATGACTGCGACCCAAGCAAGGCGGCACTGGTATCTGTCGCCAATCACGGCAACGCAATCCACAACCCCTATGCACACAAGCCCATGGATATTTCAGTCGAAGATGTGCTTGCGTCGCCGATGGTCAGCGATCCCTATCGACTGCTCGACTGTTCAATGGTAAGCGATGGTGCAGCTGCGATCATACTGTCAAATCCGTACGGCTATGACAAAAGCGGACCGACCGTTCAAATCACCGGCTCAGTGTGCAGCTCAGACTACGTACGACTTGGCGACCGACCACAGCCACATCTGTTCACTGCTAAACAAATGGCCGCAAATGTTGCCTACCGGATGGCAGGTGTGCACGAGCCTGCAAAGGAAATTGACGTGGCTGAAGTATACGACGCATTCAGCGGAACCCAATTCCAGTGTATCGAAGCACTCGGCTTGTCACCGCCCGGTCAAGCCTGGGCTGAGATGGAAAGCGGCCGATTTGCCCGCCATGGGCCGCTGCCGGTGAACCTGTCCGGCGGATTGATCGGTCAGGGCGGTGCACCCGGTGCAACCGGTATCGCACAGACGATTGCTATGTATCGTCTGCTGAGCGGAAATTATTTCTCCGCACTCCAGCCGAGCCGAACGCTAACAAAAGGCGTTGTCGATACACATTCCGGCATCGCCACCACCAACGTCGTGCAGGTGCTCGAACGCGTCGAAATCGATTGAGCCGGCTGGCTGCCTGGATTTCACTCAGCGTCAAAAAACGATAGCAACTCCTCGCTATTGACCACGTGACAGTAGATCATATTGATGATCTCCAGCTCGTGCCGGTGCAGCTCATCGGTCGCTGCGGCACAGCAATCCTCAACCAGCACAACACCAAAACTCTCGTCTGCCAGGCTCCTGACAGTTGAAGAAACACACTGATCGGTAAATATCCCGGTCACAATGACATCGGTAATTTCCATGTTGCGCAGCATAAGCCTGAGATTTGTGCCGGTCAGCGCACTGTCAGTCGTCTTGATAACAACAATGTCATCATCGGCCGGCGTGAGCTCGGGTACAAACTGACCTTCGCCGGAATCCTTTGGAATCAGCAGATAGTTGAACCCCGGTTTTTTCTGACTCAGGGAACGGTCCCGCCCGTCTGTCTTGTGACAGGCAATGCGCGCAAAAACCACCTCTACCCCGAGCGAGCGACACTGCCGAATCAGCTGTGCAGTATTGGGTATCACAGTATTCGTCATGCGTTCGTAGAAAGGTTGCCAGCGAATCGTTTCAAATTCGGTATCCTTGGGCAGCATGTATGTGTTCTGCACATCGATGACCAAAAGTGCGGTCTTGTTTGCCTCAAGAACAATGTCTTCCGGTTCTTCGGCATAAGCATAGTAAAAAGACCGGTAAGCACTCTTCCAGTGCTGATCGCCTTCAATTGACTTGTTACTCATTTTCCTACCTCGCATGAAATTATTTTGCCGTCCACCAGTGCTGATGTCTGGAACGACGATCCACCACTTAATTCAACACCAGAAAATTGGTGAACCCGGAATCTGGGAAGCATGCCGGATCGCTTGGAATCAGCCGTCGACCGACAGGTCTGACTGAATCGCATTCCATTCGCTCGCGGCGAACTCCAACTATTTTAACCTCACATTTAACGGCAACTCAAAGGACAGCCGGCAAGCAGGCATGCAACCTCTGTATCCAAATGTGCCCGCAATCCTCTGCGGGGAAAGCATGGCAGCAAACCTGCCAAACGTCAGGACACTTGCAATTGAAGGTTGACGCGAGAGACACTGAAGCGCCTGGCAGATATTGAAGCGACGAACTCACTTTGAATTCTGATGTTAATGAAGTCAAGAACATACCAGCCAACACAATAGCCGACTCAGCCTGGGTAGACACACCAGACCCGCGACCCATGTCTGATTGCGTTACAAGAGCGCCTATTCCCATTGAATTGATGCA
>JAJDZL010000105.1 GCA_022824665.1 Gammaproteobacteria bacterium
GATCACGGCTACGTCTTGGAGAACGGCAGAATCACCATGCACGGCAGTGCTGACTACCTCGCCAACAATGAGCATGTAAAAAAAGCCTATCTCGGCATTTGATTGACTTAACGATCATGCCGGGCTTGTGCGGGTACCACAATTGGGCAGCTACAGCACTGGCGGCAGCAGTGACAAGACAACAGCCGAATATCCGTGACGCCAGGTGAAGTTGTGTTTGACCGAAATACTGACTTCAGTTAGCGGTTCACCGTTGGCAGGTCGGTCGGCAAGGACCGCATCACGGTTACCTCAAACAGCAGCTTTTTACTGTGCTAACTGTAATTCCCCCGCACTCTTTGCTTGCCCGGATCAAAATGAGGGAAAGGCACAACAACCGCGGAAATCCGCTTTTGGTGATGATCCAGTTTACCGATCTCCACCTCAGATCCTTCGTCAGCGTATTCGATATTCATCCTGCAAAGTGCAATTGATTTGCCCAGAATCGGTGATATGCAGGCACTGGTAATTTCACCAACTTTCTGTCGTCCGATCATGACACAGTCGCCGTGTGCAGCAGCTTCCCGGCCTTCGACATCAAGGCCCACCAGTCGGCGTTGGGGGCTCTCACGGCGTTTGAGCAATGCATCGCGCCCGATAAAATCATCAGATTTTGATTTCAGCGGGACGGTAAACCCAATACCGGCTTCATACGGATCGGTTTGCTCGCAAAACTCATAGCCAGCAAATATCAGCCCGGCTTCAATTCTGAGCAGGTCCAGTGCAGCCAGTCCCATTGGTTTGAGATTCCGCGCGCTGTCAGCACTCATGAGCATGCGCCAAACCTCAGCCGCATCGCGTGGATGGCAGAAAATCTCGTAGCCCAACTCACCGGTATACCCGGTGCGCGAAACCACAACCGGTATTCCGTCCGGGTCTTTCATTCGCGCAATCGAAAATCGAAACCAGTTGAGCTCTTCAACAGTGGCTTGATCAGGACGCGTCCAGATCATCTCTTCCAGAATAGTGCGGCTTTCAGGACCTTGAATCTGTAAACTGACAAGCTGACTGGAAGCGTCTTTGACCCACGCCTTAAGACCGCGTTCCTGTGCCTGTTTGCGCAGCCACAAACCTGAATCATCGCAGCCGCCGACCCATCTGAAGTTGTGTTGACCGAGGCGAAAGACGGTACCATCATCGATCATCCCACCCGATACATTACACATCGCGGTGTACGTCACCTGGCCAGTTGCAAGTTTTTTTACATCCCGGGTGACGCAGGTCTGAACCAGGTGCTCAGCATCCGGCCCGGTAACTTCATACTTTCGAAGCGGCGATAAATCAATCAGTACCGCACCTTCACGGCAGGCCCAGTATTCCGCAATTTCACCGAGGTTGTTATACGAGTTCGCCAGCCAAAATCCGGAATATTCGACGAAATCCCGCGTCAGTTTCGATGTTTCGGGGTGAAATCCAGTTTCCTGAGTCATAATCGGCTCCGCATCAACAGTCTTGCGCACCGCAATGGTGCGTTTGAATAATTCTTTTTCCTGATAAACGCGCACCTGAATATCAGTCGGATTCCATCCATTGGCAGCATCGATGTCATCACTGCACGATGACGATATGCACACTAAATCTCGGGTTGCCCGCATCAGTACATAGTCACCGGGTCTTGACCACGGTTCATCAGAGAAGAGTTGGTAATTGTCATCAAAAAATGAGTTGAAAAACAAATTGATTGCCATCCAGCCCTTACGCGGTGCGATGGGATACTCTTCGATCGCATAGTTGAAGTTATCCGAACAGTTCGCATGGCCGGGATAACCCATCTCATCGTAGTACTTGCTGCTACAGGCTAATCCAAAACTGTCGTGTCGCCCACAGGTGTCCTGAACGACCTCAATCAGCGGCTGCAGATCGGTATCGAAGAATTTTGAATAAAGCCCCGGTTGGGGATAGGCGGAAGCGACGAGCGTTCGTGTTGCTGTTGCATCAAGATTGCGCTCGACACCGCGCTCAAGTGCGCTTGTATCAAAACACTGAAAGTCGGAACACTGCTTGCCACTGATGTCGAGGACCTGAATGTATTCACCTGCCTTGACTTCATAACTGGTCGCGGTTGCAGCTCCGATTCTGAAATCCTGCTGTGGGTCTGCCAACGGCTCCGGCACGGCGGTGAATCCACCATTCTCGCGATTGGCCCTTGAAACCCATAACAGAAGATCAGTTGGCGGGTTTTGTTCATGCGGGTGCATTGGCTTGCCCGGTGCACCAAAAATGCCGATGCACTCAAATTCACAAACACGTGTTACACGTGTGCCAGGGCCGGTTTCGCCACTCAGAAAAACACCGGTTGGCGCGGCTCCAAGATTGATGCCAAAAAGCTTTAGCTTTGCGCTGATCTTTCGTGCACCCGGCGTTGCGGCCTGCAACATCGAGGCAAGCGCCGTGCCATTGGTTGTTTGGTCGGGTAAAAACTGTCCCGAACAAATGTTTCCGCCGGCATCAAATGCAACCACATGGGCTAATTGCAGTCCTTCAGGATCAACCAGCTCAATTTCGTCGCCTCGGCTAAGTGGAATGACGACCATTGCGCCGCCGCGAATACAGTATCGTTCACGGCCGTCAATGACATTTTGAATGGCTGACGAGAACGACTTGACTGACGAGTTCAAAGTGGGGTGTTCGATTGCTGCTGGCATTTATCAACTCCCGGGGTTTGGCTCAATGCTAGAAGAGGTTTGCAGTCCCTTTATCAGTGAGCACCAGTTTTTTATTGGATTTTCCATTAGTATAACGAATAGGTTGCCCGATATTCCTTGATCCTGTCGCTAATGGAACACATCATGCATTGCGACAATCCCGCAGGCGATATAAAATTCCAATAGCAATTCTTGATTCAGGAGGTCTATTTCAATGTTCAAAGGATTAAAAATCACCGTTTGCGGATTGAGTGTTTTGGTGTCTCTCGTTGTTGCAGCGCACTCAGCAGCGGCTGAAACCATTGAAGGGATTGTAGACTTTGAAACCCGGCTGCTCGTGCGTCCCTTGACCAGCGGTACCGTAACCAAGCTTCATGCAAACGTTGGCGACCAGGTGGCAGCGGGAACCTTACTGATTGAGATCGACTCTGCCCGTCAGGCAGCAAAGGTCAAAATCGCAACAAACAAGGTCGCAAAGATGCGCATCGCAGCCGACGAACTGGCCGCAGCTTTCGCA
This sequence comes from Gammaproteobacteria bacterium, assembly GCA_022824665.1. Taxonomy (GTDB): domain Bacteria; phylum Pseudomonadota; class Gammaproteobacteria; order Arenicellales; family JAJDZL01; genus JAJDZL01. The sequence goes on from JAJDZL010000105.1 coordinate 3,202, forward strand.
CGGCAAGAGGAACTCTTTGATCAGGGTTCACTGTCGCTGCTGCTGTATGAAGAAGCACAAAACAAGCTAAAACTGGCTGAACTTGATCTTGCAAGTGCCCGCGCCCGGCTTAGCAGGGCAAACTCCAAATTGGCCTTAACCAGGCTGAGTTCACCGATGGATGCAACCGTCATTACTGTAAGCGCGCACGCCGGGATGAATGTTCACCCGGAATTTCAACTTGCGCCGCTGATGACTTTGGGCAGCACCGGCCAGTACATTGCGCAGTTTTCTGTACCGCTGGCAACCTGGATCAGACTCAGTGAAATGGGCTCAGTTGAGGTGAGTGCAGGCGGTCAGACCTATCAGGCTTCGGTGGCTTTGTCTTCGCTTGATCCGCTGCCGTTTACCGATGGCAGTGCGTACACTGTCGATCTGAAATTCAGCGACAGTAACCGTTTGCTGCTCCCGGGTACTGCGGCTTCGATCAATCTCGAGTAGTGGCCGAAAGCCGCGTAACGCGCGAGCAACTCGTCGTTGTCCGGCGAGTTGAATCATCCAATAAAACAATCGATGCTGTAATCAGGTGACCAAAGCTTACGCCTGGATGGTTGGCACGCTGTTTTGCTATACCGCGGTGGCTATTGCGACCAGGGAAGTTTCTTTTCAGTTGGATACGCCGATGATCCTATTCATCCGGTCTATTGTTGCAGTTGTGTTGACGAGTGCACTGGTTGGACTGTCAAGTCAGGGATTTCGGCAAATCAGGACCAGCTCTATACGACTGCACGTGATACGCAACTGCGTACACTTTGTCGGACAATTCGGCTGGTTTTTTGCGATCGCCTCAATTCCGTTGGCGCATGTTTTTGCGCTTGAATTCACCGTTCCGATCTGGATTGCATTACTCGCACCGGTCTTTCTCAAGGAAAAACTGACCCCGGAGCGAATGCTTTATGTGCTGATCGGATTTGCCGGCGTGATCATCATCGTACGCCCGTTCGGACTGAGTATTGAACCGGGCGCCATCGCGATGCTGATCGGCGCGCTTGGATTTGCGGGCGGTATGCTCGGCACACGAAAACTTACCCTGACTGAGACGCCACTTTGTATTCTCTTTTATATGGCAGTACTCCAACTGCCGATGTCAGCTGCGCTGATGGTGAGTACCGATTCCTATGCGCTGCCGGACGTCAAGGCGTTTTTACTGATCGTCTTCATCACTGCAGGCGTGATGACGGCTCACTACTGCATGGCGCGCGCATTCCAGCTCGCACAGCTGATCTCAGTCGTGCCAATAGAATATTTCCGCCTGCCAATGATTGCTGTTGCAGGAATGCTGCTCTATGGTGAGATAATCGATATTCCAACAATTGTCGGCAGTGCTGCAATTTTGCTGGGCAACTATTTGAATGTCAGAATGTCGGCACGCGCCAAGAGTGCATAAGCACTTCGCGGTAAATGGTGGGCGATACTGGGATTGAACCAGTGACCTCTGCCGTGTGAAGGCAGCGCTCTCCCGCTGAGCTAATCGCCCGCGGCAAAGATTATAAAATAGCGCTAATTGTTTCAAGTGGTGCAATACAGTGGAGCACCCAGGTGTCCAGTCGACTCGCCACAGCGAACTTGCGGGTTGCAAGAAGGCCTCTGACTTAAATTTCTGTTGCAAAAATAATCTATGACTGACAGCCTCAAAGCAATAATGTTCGATGTTTTCGGCACCGTGGTTGACTGGCGTCGCAGCATCGCGAACGAAGTTCGAGCAATCCCTCAACTGCACAGCATTGATGGCGAGCTGTTCGCAGACCGATGGCGGGGTAAATATCAGCCAGCCATGGAGCGTATCCGCTCGGGAGACCGTGCATGGACGAAACTGGATCAATTGCATTTTGAAAACTTAAACGAGGTGCTCGAAGAATTTGACGTTGACTCACTGAACGACGCCGCCAAGTGGCATCTCAACAGGGCATGGCACCGCCTGACACCCTGGGATGATTCGGTTCCGGGCCTTGAGCGCCTCAAATCGAAATACATCATTGCGACGCTTTCCAACGGCAATGTTGCCCTGATCGTCAATATGGCAAAACACGCCGCCTTGCCCTGGGACATGGTGCTCGGTGCCGAGGTTGTGGGACACTACAAACCACAGCCTGAATCATACCTGAAATCAGCTGCAATGCTTGATCTCAAGCCCAGTCAGTGTATGCTGGTGGCAGCGCATAATTCGGATCTCGTCGCGGCGGCCAAATGCGGTTTTATGACGGCCTTTGTGGCCAGGCCGACAGAATACGGTGCGGATCAGAAAATCGATTTGGAGCCGACGTCCGATTACACAGTTGTCGCAGACGATTTCATCGATCTGGCTGCAAAGTTGGGGTGCTGACCGCCATTCCCGGTTGCCCCAAGCTGCCGGGTAGCGCCTGGCTCACTCCAGTCTAAATTAATCAGCATGCAATTTCTTTCCGGCGGACTTGGTGCGACACTTGCCATGATGTTCACCATGGTGGTGGGCAGCTCTTCCATTCTTGCGGTTGCCGTCAGTGCACCCGATGCTGCGCCGGACATTGGCGTCAGCGCGTCATATGTTGGACTTTTTACCGGTGCGGTCTATTTTGTCGCGATGTTCGTCGGCAGCTTTTGTATCGGGTTTATTGCGAGATACGGACCCATTCGAACACTGCAGTTGACTGCGCTTTGCTCCATCCTGGGATTGCTGGCATTTATTTTTGCCACCCCCGCATCAACGGTACTTTGTGCAGTGTTGCTCGGTATCGCATATGGCCCCATCAATCCGGCCAACGCACCGATATTGCTCGAGGTTACCAATTCCGGTAATCGCGCAGTTTACTTCTCGATCAAGCAATCTGGTGTGACCGTCGGTGGTGCCGCGGCATCGCTGGTCGTTCCCTTCGTTGCAGTCCTGTGGAACTGGCAGGCTGGAATCGTCGCGATTGCTTTGCTTGGCGCGGTGTCCTTGCTGATTCTGCAGCCAATGCGTGCAAGGTTTGATACCGATCTCAATGAGGGCACTTTGAATTGGTCGTTTTCAGAGCTGATCAAGCCGGTGGTCCAGGTGCTGAAAAATCCGCTGTTAAGAGGATTTTCAATGGTGGGATTTACCTATGCCGGCGTGCAGATCAGCGTCAGCAGTTTCTTTGTCGTTTACCTGGTTACCCAGGGCTTCACCCTGATTGCGGCAGGGCTTTGTTTTCTGTTCGTTAACCTGGGCGGGATCATTGGCCGTGTTGCCTGGGGCAGGCTGGCTGACAAGTGGCTGTCTCCCAAGGGTACGCTCACCGTGATCGGCATCGTATCTGCAGTTTCGCTCTGCGGAATGTACCTGATTTCCGAAGGCTGGAACCATTTTCTGCTTTACGTGTTTTCATTTGTTCTCGGTGCCAGCACCCACGGCTGGAATGGTGTGTACCTGTCTGAGGTCGCACAGCATGCACCTAAAGGTGAATCACACAATTTGACCGGCGGCGTGCAATTCCTGATCTATGGCGGTGTGGCGGTCATGCCGCCGCTCTTTGGGGGAATGATCTTTGTGACCGAAAGTTATACGATCCCGTTCTTTATCATCGCAGGCTGCGCACTGACGGCCAGCCTGGCATTAATGTGGCTCTATCGCATCTATCCCGGCTTTCGCTAGGCTGCACACCTAAAGGCAAGGCAGACGCAGCCTGACTGTGCAAAATCAGCTGCCGTAATTGCTCGTATAAGGCAGCCGGTCATGCAGGACGCGGACCCTGTCCAGGTTGTTGAGAAGCAGTGCAGTACTGTCCCAAAGACCCTGTTTCAAGGTGTCCTTGTGATGCTCGGGCATATGGAGCTCACACGAAAATTCCGCGCCCGACACCGTTGAAGAATCAAGATTAACGGCCCACACCAGGCTCGCATCCTTTAGCGAAGCCTGCTGCAGCACTTTGCTGTCACTGGCTGAAACCGTTACTGCAGGTATGCCGAGCGTGATGCAATTGGAGGCAAATATCTCTGCGAACGATTCACCCACAATCGCATGTATGCCCCATCGCTTCAGGGACTGCGGTGCATGCTCGCGGCTCGAACCGCAGCCAAAATTCTTGTTGACAAAGAGAATTCTTGCTGCGCGTCGCGCAGCATCATTGAACGGATGATCTTTCTCACTCATATCAGCATTGAAGCGTTCATCGTGAAAGGGATATTGACCAAGATTGGCAAATGTAATCTCTTTTAGAAAACGGGCCGGGATGATGCGATCAGTGTCGATATCATCACCCTCAATCACAATTGCCTTGCCCGTGACTTCAATGATCTTGTTGTGTGCCATTTTTCAGCCTCAAATGGAAAGTTTGCGGATGTCGGTAATCTCGCCTGCGACTGCCGCGGCGGCAGCCATTTGCGGCGACATTAGCAGTGTTCTGCCGCTCGGACTGCCCTGGCGGCCAATAAAGTTGCGGTTGCTGGTGCTGGCGCAAATCTCATCCCCCTCGAGCCGGTCGGGATTCATGGCGAGACACATTGAACAGCCAGGTTCGCGCCATTCAAAACCGGCATCACGAAAAATCTCGTGCAAACCCTCGCGCTCGGATTGCATGGCAACCTGGCGTGAACCGGGCACCACGATGGCGCGCACGTGCGCGGGTACTTTTTGTCCCTCAGCCACAGTGGCTGCTGCGCGCAAGTCTTCGATTCGGGAGTTTGTGCAGCTGCCGACGAATACCACATCGATTTTGACCCCGCTCATAGCCTGCCCGGGTTTGAGTTTCATGTGCCGGTAAGCGAGCTCAGCGGTTTGCGCCTCACCCTCACTCATGGTTGTCGGGTCCGGCAGCCGCTCATCGATGCCGACGCTTTGACCAGGGTTTACGCCCCAGGTGACGTGCGGCGCAATCTCGTGAGCGTCAATCCGTATTTCGTCGTCATAGCGCGCATCTGGCTCTGATCTGATACTCATCCAGTGCTGGACTGCGCGTTCCCAGGCCTCGCCTTTTGGTGCGTAGCGGCGTCCCTCAAGGTAGTTC
>JAJDZL010000097.1 GCA_022824665.1 Gammaproteobacteria bacterium
GTCCGAGCACAATAATCCGCGACTACTTGGCCACATAAACAGCCCATGAGCCGCATCGGTAAACTAGAGTCGGCTCTTACTGTGCTAAGGCAACAACCATTAAAGTGACGGGGATTTGGCCTGTTGAGTGATTCGATAAGATGCGGGCATTTTGACCACATTGTTCAGGCCCGGAACGATTCGGATTCTGCAAGGACCGCTTAAAAATGATTCCTGCTGAACACTAAGCAACCTTACAGATTTGTTTGATTCATTGAAACACCTAACGATTATTTGTGTCCTCCAGGGAAACCAAACAATAATATCAGGCAAATACATTTGAATGACTCGGAGTTCAGGATGCGAAGCGTTCAGAAAGAAAACGCAGTTGGACAAAATCAAGTTTATCCGCCCGGCAAAATCATACGGGAATACTTGGAAGCCCGTTGCTGGAATCAAACTGATTTAGCCAAACGTACGGGCATTACACCGAAAACTGTCAGTGAAATCTGTAATGGTAAAGCACCAATAACACCGCGCACCGCGTACGCATTGGGAAAAGTTTTTCAAAGCACAACATCATTCTGGCTGAATTTGCAGCGACAGTTTGATGAATGGTTACTTATGCAGCAGCATCGATTGCAACAAGAACAGTGGTCAAACTGGACACAGAAGTTTCCAATAAACCAACTGAAGAAAATCGGCTACATCTCCCCAAGTGATATGGACGCCGATATAACCGAATCGCTCTTGTCTTTCCTTGGCGTTGTATCACCAGATTCTCTGGAACGCGTTTGGGAAACTCTACCGGTTACGTTCAGACAAACGCGTATCGACTACGCTACTCACGAGTACACCATTGCCTGGATACGGTTATCGGAATTCTATGCTCAGGCAATTGCAATTTCTGATTTCAAATTGGCAAGCATTAACAATTCTATTGAACTTCTCAGAAGTTGTGCCGGGTCGGAAATCAATGCAGGTCTGCGGGCAGCTACTTCAATTTGCGCATCCAATGGTATCGCACTCGTGTTTTTACCCGAATTTAACGAATCAGGGATTACCTGTTGCGCAAGATGGCTGACGCCAAAAAGAGCGATTATTGCTTTATCTGATCGTCTAAAAACTGACGACCTGCTTTGGTTTACACTTTTTCATGAACTAGGGCATCTGCTCTTGCATAAAAACACAAACAAATTCTTCATCGATAATGCGGTCGATAGCGTCCTGGATAAAGTGGTCGACCCGCAAGTCCAAAAACTCGAGGATGAAGCAAATCGCTTTGCCGAAGATGCTTTAGTTCCTCCCGCTATGCTGGCCGACTTTATTAATGACGCGGATTTATCCGATAACAATATTTCTAGTTTTGCGCACTCCATTGGTGTCAAAACGAGCATTGTCGTAGCACGACTTCAACGTGAAGAATTACTCAAAAAAAGCCAGTTCAACAGGCGCAAACGGAAAATTAATTCAATCCTAAAGTCCAGGAGTGTCCCACCCGAGCACCGCAGTGCGTGAAATCGTATTCAATTCAGCCGCACGCCGCCAACCGTCTCTCACACTTCTCAACGATGTTGTAGTGGTGTGAAATACCAGAGAAACGACACAATTCCTGCAAACATGTCGGACTTGTCACGTTAACTTCAATCAGCTTCCCACCAATAACGTCTATTCCGCTAAAGAAAATCCCTTGCTCAATTAAACCCGGCTTTAACGCATCACAGATTTCGTAATCGCGCTCATCCATGTCACAAGCGACTGCCTCACCGCCCTGGTCAAGGTTGTTCAGCTCGGCCCCATCAGCATGGACGCGCAGTACCGCACCAATTGGCTCACCCTCAACAAGCAAAATTCGCTTATCACCCACTTGCGCGTCCGGCAGGTACTCCTGCACAATGATCCAATGGCTTTCGTCGCGGGAAACCTGACGGACTAATGATTCGTTGTCAGGTCCGTGTCGGTCAATAAACACAATACCCTTACCGCCATGACCGTCGATGGGCTTTAGCGTAACCCGATCATGCGCACTGCTGAATTTCAAAATCTCGCAGGTATCGCGAGAAATCAGCGTCGCAGGAGTAAGCTCAGGGTGAAACATTGCAGCCAACTTTTCGTTCCAGTTTCTAATCCCTGATGGGCGGTTAAATACCAGCGTACGCTTACCCACCATGTCGAGCAGAAGTGTCGAATAAAGATAGCTGCGGTCGAATGGCGGGTCAGTACGAATCCAGATTGCATCCATCATCGATAAATCCACCAGCTGTCGGTCCAAAACTGTAAACGGCTGCTCAATTGAAGCATGAACTTCCAGTTTCTCTACAACAGCTGTTACGCCTGCGTTTCCTGCTTGCATCGAGTATTGATTAAAATAAAATACCTCGTTGCCACGCTCCCGAGCAGCCAGCATCAGATAATAGGTCGTGTCCTTATAGGCTTTGACTGTTTCCAGCGGATTCATTAAGAAAGCAAAGTTCATCAATTCAGCCTTATTCAAGTATTTTCTAATCGGCGGCACTGCAACCATCAATATATGACGGTTCTGTAGCCAAGTGAAAAGTCTGACTCAATCCCCCTAATCTTGACGAGATAGCAAACAGTTTGAAGAGTACTAATTTTATCAGGCAAATTGTCGAAGAAGATATCGCCAGCAACAAGTTTGGTGGCCGAGTCGTCACGCGCTTTCCACCTGAACCCAACGGCTATCTGCATATCGGGCATGCAAAATCCATCTGCCTGAACTTCGGCATTGCCGAGGATTACCGCGGCGTGTGTAATTTTCGCTTTGACGATACCAATCCAAGCAAGGAAAACCTGGATTACGTTAACTCAATCATCGATGACGTCAGGTGGCTCGGATACGCAAACAATGACGAAATTCTGCACGCCTCCGACTACTTTGACCAGCTTTACCAATTTGCAATCGAATTGATTAATTCCTCAAAAGCCTATGTTGATAGTTTGACACCGGATGAAATTCGCGAATATCGCGGCACCCTCACTGAGCCAGGTAAAAACAGCCCCTACAGGAATCGTTCAATCGAGGAGAACCTGGACCTGTTTACGCGCATGAAAAACGGTGAGTTTCCCGATAACTCCCATGTGCTGCGCGCCAAAATTGATATGAGTGCCGGTAACATAAATTTGAGAGACCCGGTGCTCTACCGCATCAAGCGGGAATCTCACCCCATCACAGCTGATCGGTGGTGCATCTACCCACTCTATGATTTTGCACACAGTTTGTCTGATGCCATCGAAGGGGTAACGCATTCACTGTGTACGATGGAATTTGAAGATCACCGGCCACTTTATGACTGGTGTGTCGAAAATGTATCCGCGCCTTACAGACCCGAACAAACTGAATTTTCGAGGCTATCGCTTGAATATACCGTGTTGAGTAAAAGGCTCCTGACTCAATTGGTTGATGACAGCCTGGTTGACGGTTGGGACGATCCCAGAATGCCAACCATTTCAGGACTTCGAAATCGAGGTTATACACCGGCATCGATTCTGGACTTTTGTGAGCGAATCGGCATCACAAAAAATTTCAATGCAGTCGAGATGGGTGTTTTAGAGAACTGCATTCGGGAAGACCTGGACTTCAGCGCACCACGGATAATGGGTGTTTTAGACCCGCTGCCAGTAACCATAGAGAATTACCCGGCTGACGAAACCGAGTGGCTACCGGCCCAGAATCATCCCAAACGCCCAGAGCTCGGTACCCGAAAGGTGCCCTTTTCGAGACGCATTTATATTGATCGCAACGATTTTATGGAAGACCCACCGAGAAAATATTTCAGGCTGTCGCCAGGCTCTGAGGTGAGGCTCCGATATGCTTATCTGATGACCTGTACCGACGTTATAAAAGACCGCGACGGCAATGTACAGGAACTTCGATGTCGCCTCGACCCGCAAAGCCGCGGCGGAATCGCACCAGATGGTCGCAAGGTGCGAGGCACTATTCACTGGGTTTGTGAGTCTCATGCAATCAGCGCAAAAGTCAATCTCTACGATCGCCTGTTTACCCTTCCGAACCCGGGAGCAGCAAAGGGCTCGGATTTTTCAGAACTGATTAATCCTGACTCTCTACAGGTCAAAGATGCGGTCATTGAACCCGAAATCGAAGCCGCTTTGCCCGGCAGCCGGTTCCAATTCGAGCGCTGCGGATACTTTGTCCTCGCTTCGCCCGCGAGCGGCGGCCAAAACGCCGTGTTTCACCGAACCGTTACCCTGCGAGACTCGTGGGGCAGGCGCAACTGATACCAATTCAAAAAGGCAACTCATATGAAACTCCGCAACGGTGATGCATGGATGCCGGCGCCCGAATATGGACACTCGCTAAAGTCGCTCACGATCAACCTGCTGGTACGCGAGATCGAAGCATCGGTTGAATTTCAGACGAAAGTTCTGGAAGCCAGCGTTGTTTACGCTGACCCCGATATCGCGGTACTTAAGGCCTGTGGTGCCGAATGGATGCTGCACGCCGACCATACCTACCTTGAAAATCCCCTGTATGACCTCATCTCAGGGGCAGACCAAAGAGGAGCAGGGGCCGAGATTCGTCTGCACGGCTGCGACCCGGATCAGGCAGCTGCAAGAGCGCGCCGCTTCGGTTACCAGGTTTTTGCGGATGCAAAAGACAAGCCCCACGGACTCAGGGAGTGCTATCTGCTTGACCCAGACGGATATATGTGGGTTCCGGACGTGCCGTGTTTTAACGATGATTGAACAGATAAAACGGTTCAGGCAAAGAAAATCACCATCCCAGCATCAATTTAATCGTATCCGGTTTCAACCGATCAACTTAACCGCCCAATACCCTGGAATTCTTGATTGAATCCCGGCGTTGAGCCACAACCGATAGAAATACCATGGAATACCTAGTCGAATTTTTACTGTTTTTCGCAAAAACTGTGATCGTGCTCATTGCGATTGCTATACCCATCATACTGATTTCAGCGACTGCTGCGCGCCAGCGCCAGCATCAGAAAGAACACCTGGAAGTCAATCACATGAATCGGCGTTATGAGACCATGTCGAATACCATCAACGCGGCTCATTTACCAAAAAAACAGTTCAAGGAGAAAATTAAACAGCAAAAGAAAGAACACAAAGCATCAGCCAAGGGCAAGGGAGATCAGGCAAAAGACAAATCGCGGATTTATGTTTTCAAATTCAAGGGAGACATCGAAGCCTCGGAAATTGAGCTTTTGCGCGAGGAGATTACCGCAGTTCTGACTGTGGCTGAACCGACCGACGAAATCGTTGTCATAGTTGAAAGTCGCGGTGGCGTTGTACATGGCTATGGACTCGCCGCATCACAGCTAAAGCGCATCAAAGACAAAAACATCTCTCTCACAGTTGCGGTTGACAAAGTTGCCGCGAGCGGTGGTTACCTAATGGCCTGCGTGGCCGACAAAATTATTGCCGCGCCGTTTGCAATCGTCGGCTCTGTCGGAGTGCTGGCGCAGGTACCCAACTTCCATCGGGCGCTGGAAAAACACGACATTGATTACCAGGAGTTCTCCGCAGGAGAATACAAGCGCACCGTAACAATGTTCGGTGAGCCAACAGCCAAGGGTAAGGCTAAGTTTATGGCGGAAATTGAAGATGTCCATAAACTCTTCAAGGAGTTCGTCAAAGATAACCGACCCCAGATCGATGTTGAAAGAATCTCAACAGGAGAGCACTGGTACGGTGCGCGGGCACTCGACCTGAAACTGGTCGATGAGCTTCGAACCAGTGATGACTACCTGCTTGAAGCCAGTGAGCATGCTGAAATTTACGAGGTGAAATACGTGCACAAGCAGTCTTTGTCCGAACGCCTGAATCCAACTGCAATTACCAGAATCATTAGAAACCTGCTGCTCGGCAACAACAGGTTAAGCAACGGCTTTTTCTCCGCCGGCAAATGATGATCTATTCGCTTGACAACGGCACCCCGAAGTGTGGAGAGAATGTTTACGTCGCAAACACAGCCACTGTAGTCGGAGACGTGGTACTCGGTGACAACGTTGGCATCTGGTTCGGTGCTGTCGTGCGCGGCGACAATGAACGAATCACGATTGGAGATGGCACAAATATTCAGGATTGCTGTGTTCTGCACACTGACCCTGGCTGCCCGCTCAACATTGGATCGAACGTCACTGTCGGACACAAGGCAGTCCTTCACGGATGTACAGTCGAAGATGGCGCACTCGTTGGGATCAATGCGGTGATTCTAAATAATGCCCGCATCGGAAAAAATTGTCTGATCGGCGCGAACGCGCTGATTACAGATGGCAAGACAATCCCCGACAACAGCCTCGTTGTCGGTTCACCTGGCAGGGTTCTCAGGCAATTGAATCAGCAAGAAATTGACATGCTCAGTCGGTTCAATGCATCATACATCAGCAAAATCACACGCTACAAGACCAGTTTCAAGGCTATTCACGATGACGAGTAAATTGATGAGAGTTGTTGAAGTACCACAGCCCGGTGGGGCTGAAATACTGCAGATCAAAGAACGTCCAATACCGGTCCCAAAAGCAGGCGAAGTACTCATCAAGGTCGCCGCTGCCGGTTTAAACCGCGCCGACATCATGCAGCGAAATGGCCATTACCCGCCGCCACCAGGCGCTTCAGACCTGCTCGGCCTTGAAGTGTCCGGTACGATTGCTGAAATTTCTAAGGACGTTAACCGCGTCGCCGTCGGCAGCGAAGTCTGTGCACTGCTGGCCGGGGGCGGATATGCGGAATATTGCACTGCGCCTGCCAGTTCATGCCTGCCGGTCCCTGACGGCATGGGAATTGTCGAAGCTGCTGCTTTGCCGGAAACATTTTTTACCGTGTGGACGAATCTTTTTATGCGCGGAAAACTTAGCAGTGCCGACAAGTGCCTCATTCATGGCGGCGCCAGCGGGATCGGTACCACTGCAATTCAGCTTGCTCGAGCTTTTGGTGCCGAGGTCTGTGTAACCGCAGGTTCGATCGACAAGTGTCAGGCCTGTATCGAATTGGGTGCCCACCATGCGATTAACTACCGGGAAGCTGACTTCGTCGAACAGGTTCTCGAGTGGACCGATGGCAAAGGTGTCGACCTGATTTTGGATATCATCTCGGGCGACTACGTCGCGAAAAACATCAAGTGTCTCGCAGTCGACGGTCGTATGGTCATTATCGCAACGCAGGGTGGTCTGAAAGCTCAGATCAATGTCTTGCCAATCATGACCAAACGCCTGACCATAACCGGATCGACGCTGCGGCCCCGTACGGTTGAGCAGAAAGCAGAGATTGCCGATGAGCTTCGCGCGCAGGCATGGCCGCTTCTGAACGCCGGCAAAATCAAACCCATAATTGACTCTTCGTTTTGTATGGATGATGTACGCGATGCTCATGCACGACTTGAATCGGGCGCCCATATCGGTAAGATCTTGCTGACCATGAGTTGATCCGGAAACTGCAGGGCTTAGATGCTGACTGTATTCGAAAATCCGCTTTGTGCCACTCAATGGTGCCACGAGCAGCGTGACCGAAATCAGACCATCGGCTTCGTTCCAACCATGGGTGCGCTGCACCTGGGGCATTTGTCACTGATCAAGCGCTCAATTGCTGAAAACGATGTGACCTGCGTCAGCATCTTTGTCAATCCATTGCAATTTAACGAGGCCAGCGACTATTCAAGTTATCCTCGAGACCTTAAAGGAGACTATCGACTGCTGGCGGATGCCGGATGCGATATGGTCTTCAGCGGTACCAATCGCGATATGTTTCCGGAAACCACCTCTATTGACGATGTCAAGTTGCTTGATCCCGGTCCGGCCGCCAGGGGCCTTGAAGGGGATTATCGTCCCGGGCACCTCGAAGGCGTCTGTACTGTTGTCGAACGACTATTCAAATTTGTCGGTGACTGTCGAGCCTATTTTGGAGTCAAGGATTTTCAGCAAACGCTGGTTATTCAAGACCTGGCCGGCAAACTCGGCTATCCCACAATCAGAATCTGCGAAACGCTGCGCGATACCAACGGGCTTGCCCTGTCATCGCGCAACAAATTACTCTCGGACGCGCAATTTGAACTCGCGGGAAATATATTCAGTGCGTTAACTCAGGCAAAAACCTTATGGCAATCAGGCTGTCGCGATTGCGATCAGTTGCGCGCTGCGATGTATAAGACTCTGTCAGGTGCACTGCATATCGAATATGCTGACATCCGCGACCCGCATCAGTGGCAGGCCGGATCACCAGACGGGACCCTCGACAGGGCGATCGCATTAATTGCGGTCAGGATTGACAGCGTACGTCTGATCGATAATCTGCGGCTCGATGATGGACTTTAGGAGCACCTGAATGCTGTAATTCGAGCGCATCTGGCATCAGTCCGCGTCACTCGGAGTGCCAAATCCTGGTCAGTTGTCTTCGCTGCCGCGCTTGAAATGAAATCTGGCACCTGCCTCGATCGCAGCCGGCCACCTGGCAGTGATCGTCTTCATGCGGGTGTAAAATCGCACCCCTTCTGGGCCATGCATGTAGTGATCACCAAACAAAGAGCGTTTCCAGCCGCCGAAACTGTGATAAGCCACCGGCACCGGAATCGGCACATTGACACCAACCATGCCGATCCTGACATTTGATATAAAGTGCTGGGCACGGCCACCATCCCGGGTAAAAATCGCCGCGCCATTTCCGTACTCGTGATCGCTTACCAGGTTAATCGCTTCATCGTAGCTGTCAGCTCTTACCACACTCAGAACCGGGCCAAAGATTTCGTCGGTGTAAATTTTCATCTCTGAGGTTACTCTGTCAAACAGACAGCCGCCAAGAAATGCGCCTTCCTCATAGCCCTCAAGGGAGAAGTCACGGCCGTCGACAACCAGATCCGCACCTTCCTCGACACCAAGATCCACGTAGGATCTGACTTTTTCGTAGTGATCGGGTGTCACCAGGGGTCCCATCTCAGCATCAGAGTCGGTGTAGGGGCCAACAACCAGTTCCTGTACCCGGGGTTTCAGTCGATTTACCAGCTCATCAGCTGTTTCATCACCAACCGCCACAACAACTGAAATCGCCATACAGCGCTCTCCCGCGGAGCCATAACCGGCACCAATCGCGGCATCGACCACCTGATCCATGTCCGCATCCGGCATGACTACCATGTGATTTTTCGCACCGCATAGTGCCTGCACGCGTTTACCGTGCTGACAGCCGGTCTGATAGATGCACTCACCAACCGCCGTCGAACCGACAAAACTGATTGCATCAACCTGCGGATGAGTCAGCAAGGTGTCAACTGCAACCTTGTCGCCGTTAATCACGTTAAGAACGCCATCGGGCAGCCCCGCCTCCTGCATCATCTCGGCGAGCATCAGCGGACAGGACGGATCTTTTTCCGACGGCTTGAGAACAAATGTATTACCGCAGGCAATCGCCATTGGAAACATCCACATGGGGACCATGGCAGGGAAATTAAATGGTGTAATTCCGGCGCATACGCCGACGGGCTGCCGAATCGAATAACTTTCGACACCTCTTGCGACCTGTTCCGACATCTCGCCTTTGAGCATCTGCGGAATACCGCAAGCAAATTCAACCACTTCCAACCCACGACCGATTGACCCCTTGGCATCCTCCAGAGTCTTGCCGTGTTCAGCAGACAAAGCCGCTGCCAGTTCGTCCATATTGTTCCTGATAATTTCTCGAAACGAAAACATGACCTGTGCCCGACTGGCCGGTGGGGTAGCAGACCACCCCGGCAGCGCCGCGGCGGCAACTTCAATTGCAGCACTGACCTCTTCAGCACTCGCCAGCGGCACTTGCTTCACAACCGCACCAATAGCAGGGTTGTAAATGTCACCTGTACGATTACTGGTACCTTCAACGCGCTGACCGTTGACAAAGTGAAACAGAGTTTCTTTAACTTGCATATCCATGATGAACAGGGTCTCCCAATCGGACTGATATAAATCTGAATTCAAAAAATTAGTATACAGAAATATCCGACCGCGACACAGCCCAAAACCACTGACTGCCAGCGAAAAACGGCTCAAATCTTCGCAACAACATTATTGGCAACCCAAACGCGGTTGCCGATTGCACAACTCGGCGAATGATCCCTTGAACACTCTGGCACCGGGCAATCCCCTTACAGACAGCCAAGTCAGCTGACCTTGGCTGTCTCCGAACCCTTCAATCGTCCCGCTCGGCATCGGCAGAAGATGCAGTCAAAAAAAGACTGGCAAAATTGAACCCGCCCCGCCTGACATGCTCACCAAGCACGGTACCAGCGTGAGCAAATCCTCGCTACACTCGTTGAGTAGCGAGGCTTTGACAAGCAATGCGATTGTTCAGCAACGAAAGATGATCGACTCTTCATGCGATTCACGACTACTCCATAAACTACAATAATTTCGTAGAGCATTGGGTCAGTTTGCCAAACGCTGTGACGAGCAGCACACGCCAGAAAGTTACCGAATTCAAGGCTAATTTTGTAGGCTCAAATTTTTGTTTACTGACGTGCCGCAACAATTGCTAAACGTCTTGGGTGCTGATCTTTTGTTCGTGACTTGAATTTGACTTTCTTACACCACAATCAATGACAACAATGCAAAGAACAACAGTCAAAAGCGAAAAAGCGCCACAGTTTACGGGCTGGATTTCAACCGATAATGACGAAATCAACAGGCGAAAGTGGCGCGGGAAAACTGAAATTTTCGAAGTTCACGCGATCAACGAAGAATATTGGCCTTACTGCGATTATCGAGTCGTATCCGAAAGTGGTAACGCTTACGTTGTTGAATGGCGCTCAGCAGTGAAACGAATCAATTCGTGTCAGTGTGCAGACTTCCTAACCAATCGACTGGGGACTTGCAAGCACATTGAAAGCGTCAACGTTTTTCTTTCCAAAAATCGCCATCTGGACTACCGAAAGTCGAAAAACCCTCGTTTTGAAATTTTTATCAACGAGACAAATTCCAGAGCACTGCAAATTACCTCCCCTGATGACGGCATGATTCTGCCTGCAAACCTCGAAGCACAAGTCGACGACTGCGTGCGTAAACTAAAAGGCACTTCGTCTTCCTCGCTGGGTGTGCTGCACAAAATAGCTGAACGCAATCCGGACCTGATCCGGGTATCAAGACGATTGTCGTCCTGGAACGAAGCAAAGCTGCTTGCGCGTCGCAAGATTGATGCCCGAAACCGGTTCGAAGCAGGATTGGAATCAGGCCAGCACTCATTGGATATGTTGAAGCATCAACTGCTGCCTTATCAGATCGACGGCGTACTCCACCTCGCTTTCGGAGAGCGGGCTTTGCTGGCCGATGAAATGGGACTTGGTAAAACAGTTCAGGCAATCGGGGCGTGTGCATTGCTTAAACAACACCGGGGCATCGAACGTGTACTGGTGGTGTCTCCTGCATCGCTCAAATCAGAGTGGGAGGAACAGATTGAAAAATTTTCTGATCTACCGACCAAATCAGTATTTGGCAGTCCGCAGGCGCGCCGCATCGCCTACGCCAGCCAGACATTTTTTACGCTTTGCAACTATGAGCAAATCATTCCTGATGGCGCTGAGATCATGAAGGTGTTTCAACCTGATGTCATCATTCTTGACGAGGCGCAGCGTATCAAGAATTGGAGAACCAAGACTGCCACAGCAATAAAGAAGCTTCGCAGTCGCTACGCGTTTGTGCTCACAGGCACTCCATTGGAAAATCGGATCGATGAAGTTTACTCCATTGTGCAGTTTCTCGACCCTGATTTACTCGGACCGCTGTTCCGATTCAATCGCGATTTTTACGAACTTGATGACCGTGGTAACCCGGTCGGCTTCCGTAATATCGAGGAGCTGAATCGACGTATCTCTTCACTGATGATAAGGCGACGTAAGCAAGAAGTAGAGAAAGAGCTGCCAGCCCGTACCGACAAAACCTACTTCGTTCCGATGACTGAAGATCAAATTGCTTTCTACCAGGACTACGAGGCGTCAGTCGCGCGCATCGCCCACAAGGGAAAACACCGGCCGCTAACGCCGGAAGAGTTCAAGCGGCTTCAGCAGTATCTCGCCTGTATGAGAATGGTGTGCGATACCCCTGCGATACTCGACAAAAGCAATCGGTATGAGTGTCCGAAACTGGACGAGATCGGCAGACTGTTTCCAGAACTGTTGGAAGACGCTGAACGAAAAATTGTTGTTTTTTCCGAGTGGATTGCCATGCTGGAACTGGTGCGAGAATACGCGGTCGAAGCCGGCTGGGAATTCGCATGGCATACCGGAAGTGTTCCGCAGCAGCGTCGCCGCGCTGAAATCAAGCGCTTCCGGGAAGACCCGAATTGCCGATTGTTCCTGTCATCTGAATCCGGCGGTGTGGGTCTGAATCTACAAGTTGCCGACACCGTTATCAATCTGGATCAGCCTTGGAATCCAGCCCGCCTCGAGCAGCGAATTTCCCGTGCCTGGCGCAAGTTCCAGACGCGGCCGGTTACCGTATTCAATCTGGTCAGCGAAGGTACGATAGAGCACCGAATGTTAGGTTTGCTGAATGCCAAGCGTACAATCGCTAAAGGGGTAATCGATGGAGAAGGCGACCTGGAAAGTATCAAACTGCCGAGCAGTCGCGCCGCTTTTCTTGAACGACTGAATGAAGTCATTGGTAATGATGCTGATAAGCAGCCAGTCAAACAGAAGTCAAAGTCTCCTGTTGACCAGCTGATTGAATCATTAACCGAACTTTGCCGTGCAACATTGAAGCACATCTTTGTCAAGGAAGATGAGGCTGCGCTGGTCGTATTGGATGTACCGCCAGATCAGGTCATGGACAACGAAAGCCGTTTAAAGGAGCTGACTGAAATGTCTTTGAACGTGATTGACCTCACAACACATGAGTCAATGTATCGGCTGGCTCAAAGTGGCATGATCGCTCTGCCGACAGCTAACATGCAGGAAGTTTTTCCGAGTGCGGACAATGTACCCATCAAGCGCAACGAGCATTTGGATAAGGCCATTAAACTGGTTGAACGGGCAGACCACAAAATGAAAGCCGCTTTGCTATTGGAAGGTGGTGGATTCGAAGAAGAATCGTTGCTGCCGGCCAAAGATGCAGCATGCATTGCAGTTTCCGCGCTGGCCACTTTACGAGGACAGGCTGAGCCGGATTCAGCAGAATCTGCTGCCGAATATCTGATTGGCGAGGGGTTTCGGGCTGATACGCCACACGGTGTTGTGTGTTTACTGATGGACGGTGAATTCAACGGCCAAGTCACGGAAGTAACCAAACGCACCGTAGACTTCGCCAGACGGGCGATTGCGAATTCAGCCAGTTGATCAGGCGGATGGTGCTTTTGCGTGGCCGAATAATCAATTTCGGGCCGAAAACCGGTGTGCAGCCTCACACAAATTTTTCAGTTTCCGGCGCCCAGGCGCCCTGCCCAAAAACCCAATCCCGAAATACTCAGCTTAAGCAGCGTTGCCGCGAATTGCTATTCTGGTTGCGGAACTGACAGAATCTTGAGCGCGCCCTTCCTTGGCAAATTCGATTGAATCACGATGAGTTACTGACACCTGACCTTAGCTGATCGTTCATCTAATCAGGACTGCCGTTCAACTTTCCGATACTCAGTGAATTATCCAGGTTTCGACACCTGAATTTTCCGGCTCATTCCTAGCTCGAAAAAAATAATCACCAGACCACTGACAATAATCAAAGCACTGCCAATATAGTCAAGCAAGTCAGGCAGTTCTCCCCACAGCAGATATCCCGCGCCAATTGCCAAGGGTAAGGAGATGTACTCAAATGGAGCCACAACGGACGCATGGGCGATTCGATACGACTGCGACAACAGATATATGCCCACTGCGGTTGCAATGCCACAGATCATTAGCAACTGATAAACCGAAAAATCGGGCCAGTGCCAGGCGCGCAGCAAAAACTCAAGCGCAGCTGCATCAAACACATTGAATTGACCTTTACCGATCAGGAGTCCGCTCACTACGCTCAGTGAAATAAAGGAAACCAGAATATATACGCTCATTGACCCCGCGGAATCACTGAGTGCAAGTTTTCTCGTCATTATGACCATGAATGCGTACGTCAGTGCCGACAGAACCGGGAATAGTATGTTCCAAGTGAAGCCAACATCGCCCGACGGCAGCGCGATGACTGCCACGCCGGCCAGTCCCACTGCGATCGCCAGCCATCTTATCAGTCCGACTGTTTCACCAAGAAACAACTTTGCAATCAGACATACAAACAAGGGCGCACAAAAAAACAAAGCAATCGCGGTTGCCATTGGCATGACAGCAAGCCCCAAAAAGTAAAACGCGTCAGACAGTGCAAGCATGAAACCTCGCAACAATTGGAACCAGGGCCGTTTTGTTTTCAGTTGCGACAGTCCACCAAACAACCGTGCAAATAACACAATCAGTGCCAAGGCTATCACTGATTTGACAACCGTGAGTTCGTGCAGCGGATAGAATGGGCTCAGCCACTTAATAATCGCATCACTGACCGTCAGAAAAACCAACGCGCAGAAAAGACACAGGATGCCCTGCACACTTCGGCTGACGTGGTCAAAATTCTGCATGGATTTGAAGTGGTTTAGCGCGCAAAGGCTTTAATGTGAGCGTCTGGAATCGTAGTTGCCAGAAACTGGATTGATAACACGGTAACCAAAAGTGAGGAGTTGCCGGATAGCTCGCAAAAGATTAGTCGCGAGCAAACGAAAAGTTGGTTCAGAACATTATGACTGGTGCGCAGCCTCACACATATTTTTTAGCTTACTGCGCGCAAGCTTCCTGCCCAATAATCCAAGCCCGCAATCGGGCGCTGCAATCAACCGATCTGAATCGATGTGATTCAGCGCCTCGGTGAGACGTGCCGATATCTCTTCAACTGACTCAATTCGACTTAGCGCGATCGCGACCACACCCAAAATGACTTGCGTGTTTTGTACCAGATCCAACAGACTGAGATCATTGTGTCGATGCGCATCTTCAATTGAAACCACATCAATAGAACTCTCATCAATTGCACGAATAATTTCAAAGTATGCGCGCCGGTCGGCTTTCGGATAATCGAGTCGGTCCAGTCGGTCCGGGTAGCCACAACACATATGCATTGTTTTTACGACATGAGGTGGCACACCGTGAAACACGCGTTCGAGATTTTCCACACCAAACTCAAGCGCATCACCCGGTTTTCTCGCGAACACCGGTTCATCAACCTGAATATGCACACAGCCTGCATTGGCAAGTGCCAGCACCTCCTGGTTTAGCGCATCTGCAATATCCGCGCCCAGAGCTTTATCAGATGAGTAGTATGAATTGGCATTGGTGTCGGTAACTGTCATTGGGCCAGGCATCGTAATCTTAACGGGTCGGTCGGTAAATGATTGGGCCATCCGCCAGTCTTCAACCAGGAATCCGCTATCGCGAACACGAACCCTGTCATTGATCGTCGGCAACTCGGCAGCGTATGTGCCTCCTCGCAGTTCTCGCAAGGTAAGGTGTTTAAAATCAATGCCTTTCAGATGTCTACAGTGATAATGGATATAGTTTTCCCGCTTCACTTCACCGTCAGTCGGGATGTCAATGCCTGCTTCCACCTGGTCGCTGACCACCTGCCTGGATGCTGCGTTTATCGTTTCATCGGCTGCATCACCCAACGCAGCCAATGCTGCTTTCCAGCTTTTGGTTGGATTGGCCGAATCGGGGCCGTCTGGAATATTGAACCAGTCTGGCAACTCCAGAAATGCAGGTTTGGGATAAGCGCCAATGCAGGTGGTTAACATGGGTCAGAGTCCTTCCAAAAGTACAACATCGTTCATCAGTTACCCGAGGCGTCAGGCTGAACCTGTTCGGTTAAGTTTTCCGGTGAGAAAACGTTTTGGTAGCCTTCTGTTCCAATGGCAGGTTCATCCGCGGCGGAATTCTCAGTCGCATCACCCGTTAAATTTGCCGGTGCAAATACATTCTGGTAGCCTTCTGTTCCAACCGCAGGTTCGTCCGGCTCTGATTCACTGTCGCCTTGCAGATTCGCCGGTGCAAATACACCCTGATAGCCCTCAGTCCCTTTCGCGGTCACCTTGTCAGCACGATCAGTTTGGTCTTCATCCTTGGGTGGGTCGGATTGTACATCAACTGCGCGCTCAGAAGCCTGCTGTTGCTGGCGCTCTGCAATACGCTTTTGAATTTCCGCCTGCCGCTCGGCCTTGACGACAGTTTTGCACTCTTCAACACCAATGGTACCGGCAAAATAGATTGTTCCCATGCCTGCGATTACAATCAATACGAACATAATAAATGCCGGTTCTGAAAAAAACGATCTTTGCTTGCGGGTCTCGGTTGCTTCACCGCGCGCGACTGCCATTTGCGCCTTGACTTTACGCGCTTCTCGACGCTTGACTATTTCGTAGATTACCGCACCCACCAGCGTCAGAAAAACAATGCTCACCGCCAGCGCACTGATTGACGGATCAATGCCATAGCGAACCTTGCTGGCGAGCACAGTTGTCAGAGTACTGCTTGAGATAATGGTAAAAATCGTCGTGTTATAGTTCTCAAAAGACGCCAAAAATGCAAGTACCGCAGCCGAACCGATCGCCGGGCGAAGATAGGGCAGCAGTATCTTTCGGAAAGCCTGTACGTGAGTCGCACCCAAGTCCAGTGCAGCCTCTTCCAGCGCCACATCGAAACGCTGCAGCCGTGCGATGAATATCAGCATCGCATAGGCGGAGATAAAAGTAGCCTGCCCAATAATCGTGAGAAACATGCCATCGTAAAAAATGGAATCTTCTGTCGCACCAAGCATCAGGCCAATCCGATCCCAAAAAAGCAACGTTGATATTCCAAGCACCACACCGGGGACCAGGATCGGCGCAATGGTTATCGTGTAATACCAGGGACGGACCCGCGGCCCAACCTGCATTAGCATCAGCGCACCGGCAAGGCCGATTGGCACCGCAAGAACGACAACCCCCAAACCGATAATCACGCTGTTCCTGACGCCGGTAATCAGGCGCGCGTCATTCATCAGAACATCAAACCACTCGACAGTGAAACAATCCCAGGGCGACATCCTGGGGAAGTTTGACGTGTTAAATGCGCTCAGGCCCATCACCAGCAACGGGCCAAACAGGTAAACAAAGAACAGGGCGACGAAACCGATGATCAGGAGCTTTTGAACTCGATCCGGAATCATTTCATCATTTCACCGAATCGAACCTTAAAAATTTTCATCATCACCAACACAAAGACGATACAGGAAACCAATAGTATGATCGCGTAGGCAGAACCTCTTGCCCAGTTGCCGGCCTGGTTAAAGCCTTGGTAAATGATTTGTGTAAACCACAGACTGCTCGGTCCACCCAGAATCTGCGGTGCGGCAAGCGCACCCGCGGTCAGCATGAATACCATCGTGCAGCCCGACGAAATACCCGGCTTTGCATGTGGCACAACGATGCGCCAGTGAATTCTCCACCAGGGAGAACCAAGGTCTCTGGCAGCCTCAATCTGGTTCTTGTCGAGACTCTCAATGGCGTTGTAGATCGGAAAGATCATCAACAGGATGAACGCGTAGCTCAGCCCCGCCCACAACGCAATATCGTTGCGAATGAAGTCATAAGGCTGATCCAGCAGACCGGATGCGATGAGAAAATTATTGATCACTCCGGTCGACCCGAAAATTATCTTGAATGCGAATGCCCGCAGAATTTCGTTAATCCAAAACGGCACAATCAAAGACAGTACCATCAATCGGCTCCAGCCACCGGTTGCCACCTGCGCCAGGTAATATGCAATCGGATAGCAAATCGCAAGATCAATCAGGGTAACAAAAATTGCCGCCCCGATGGTGCGGAAGAATACCGACAGGTCGATAACATTGAACGTGTCAGTCGCAAGCGCACTGCCAAAGACCATGTACTTGTAGTGTTCCAGCGTATAGTAGTGCTCCTCGGTACCAAACTTCGGTGGTGGCACGTTCGCTCGAATCGAAAAATCCAGCATAAACAGCTGCGGGAGAATAATCATCATAAACAGCCACATACCGACTGCAATGATCATAAACAGAGCAACAGCTGTGCCGTTCTTGAGAAAGAACTCCCGCCAGTAATTCACCAGGTTCATATGACCAGCTCGAGTTGTTACTCAGCCGCTAATGGTCCCCGGGGCAATGCAATTGCCGCGCGCTCGGAAAACCCAATAGCAACTTCGGTGTCAGCACTGTGTGGTGTTATGGAGCCGTCATTCACGTAAGACATCTTCACACGTTTTTGACTGGATGCAAGATCAAGGAATACCTGCCACAGGTTGCCCTCAAACTCCTCGTGGTATACCTTGGCTTTGAACTGATTGTCGGTCGGTGCACCATCAAGAAACCGAACAGACTCCGGTCGGACAAATACAAAGACATCATCTCCCTTGCTGACAGCCGACTGAGGGTTGGTGCTACAGCGCGCCCGCAGCACACCATCTTCGGTATTGACCTCGGCAATGCCTGCTGAAATACGCGCTACTTTACCGACAAATCGATTGTTTTCGCCGACAAAGGAAGCAACGAACGAGGTATCCGGTTCATCATAAATGGTGGTTCCATCGCTCACCTGCTCAACAATGCCCTCCCGCATCACGGCAACATTGTCTGACATAGTCAACGCTTCACCCTGATCATGGGTAATGTATATGAAAGTGATGCCGACCTGCTGCTGAATGGCGCGCAGCTCAGTGCGCATGTGCTGACGAAGTTTCAGATCAAGTGCGCTAAGCGGCTCATCGAGCAACAGCACCTGCGGCTGTGCGCACAACGCCCGCGCAATCGCCACACGCTGTTTCTGACCGCCGGAAAGCTCACTGACCATCTTGTCGCCATGCCCCTTAAGCGCGATCAGCTCGAGCAATTCAGCGGCGCGTTTACGACGCTCCTTTATGCCAACTCCCTTGACTTCCAGCGAAAACGTAATGTTCTCCCAAATGGTCATTAGCGGGAACAATGCCAGATTCTGGAAGATCAGTGCAGTGGGGCGACGATTCGGACCGATGCCCGCCATATCTTCGCCGCCAATCAGAACCCTGCCTTCTGAGGGTGTAAGAAACCCGGAGACAGCTCTCAACAGCGTGGTTTTGCCACAACCGGATGGTCCGAGTATGGTGAAAAACTCCCCGTCCTGAATGTGCAGACTGACATCCCGGGCGGCAACGAAATCACCGAACCTGATCCATACGGTTTCAAGTCTCACATCTGCGCTCATTACCAGCACCTCCCAAACTGGAAATAACAGTGTGGTGAAAGATTTGGCACCTGCAGATCGCAGGTGCCAAAGACTCGAATGTAGTTGCTAACTGATCAGGCGTTTACGAACTTGTTTCGATATTCAGTCCTTACGTCAGCATACCACTGCGGCTCCGCAGGCCAGGGATTCAGATTGGCCAGTGCCTTGCCAGGATAGGCTTCAGAAAAGTTCTTCTTGTAATTATCACCAGCAAATGCATCTGCACCAAGAATGGCTGAATTGTAGCCATGCGTATCAATCGCTTTGCCAGACGGTTCCTTGCGGAAAGAGAATTCGACGAAAGCATAGGCCTGATCGATATTGGCAGCCGCTTTGGACAGCGAAAGGCCGTCTACCCACGCCAGAGCGCCTTCTGCCGGTGCCTGATAATGGACCGGCTCACCATCGGTTTTCATTGCCAAAGGCGGCCCATCCCAAGTCTGACCAACCAGCACGCCGTCATTCAGAAAGCCGTTTTTCTGGGTATCTGCATCATTCCAGAAAAGCTTGATCTGAGCCTTGTTCGCGATGCAAAACGCAGTGATTTTTTCCCAAATCGGGCGCATGACTTCTTCGCTTTCGTAAGCTCGCCATACGTCACCGGGCTCCAGCTCGCCAATGGTCTCCATGTAAAGGCCGGCACCCAACATGCCTGAGTGCGGACGGATCATCGTATTTCCTTCTGCCGACCCATCCCAGATATTCCCGTAGCTCGGCTCATCGCCAGCAGGTGAATATAGGTCCGTTCGCCAGGAAATCGCTTCGGTCCCCCAAATTTGCGGAATCCAGTGTGAACCGGCTTCCGAAAAATTCCACTCCCGGGTGCCAATCGATAACATGGCGGGATTGGCATTTTTCAGATTTGGAATCCGGTCATAGTCCCACGGCTGCAGCAAATCCAGATGGATCCACTGTCCTGAGCGAACATTGGTCGGACTGCAAATGTCGAACCCCTTGCCTTTGGTCGCTTTCATCTTGTTGATGATCTCTTCGTTCGACCCAATGCCGGTATAGTTGATCGTAATTCCGGTCTCCTGGGTAAACTGGGCAATATAGTCCGGTGGCAAATAGTCCGACCAAACCAGTACGTTCAACTCGCCCGAAGAAGAAAGTGCCTTGGGACTAATCACCCATGGTCCGATCGCAGCAGCAGTTGCCACAGCACCTGTTTTGATAAATTTTCGGCGACTTACGTTGCCTTTCATCTGAACTGTCATATCAAGAATAACCTCCATACTAAAAAAATAACTTTCGTTTCCAGACGCACCTCGTATCCACTTTGAAGTGCACTGAATATAAACCCATCCGAGTCAGCCGCTGGCGCCAACAGCTAATCATAGCCGCTCGGATAAAAAAACACATACCCCGGCAATCAATCGATAATCTGCTTAACCCATCACTCAGGCTACTCGATTAACACATCTTGCCTGATGAGTATTGATTGTACAAAATGACCACTAGTCGACCGTCGCAGTTGAATCTTTCCCAAACTTTAGTCGGCGCAACTCAGCTACATTGACACGCGGTGTACAGCCCGGCATCGATCCGATGATCTCTCATAGCGCCGGAAAAGCCAGTTCAAAGCGCATCTAATCTTCGCGATCAATGATCAACCTTAAGCAAGCTGCCACTTAATTGTCTTTCATTGCAGCGCGACATTTCGGTTAATTTGCCGATACACTGTCGAGTACTTGCCGCAATTTAGTTAACATCTCGTCAATGTGCGCTTCGGTTGAAATCAATGGCGGTGCGACAATAATTGCATCACCTGTCGACTTCACATGCAATCCACTGTGAAATAATTTCTTCTGAATCGACATGCCGACACTGCCCGGCACATCACCCGGTGCAAAGTCAACACCGGCAATCATCCCGTAGCCGCGCACGTCGGTAACAATATCGTAATTCTGCAGGCTGAAGATTGATTCCTGAAAGTAGCCGGCAAGCGACTTGCCTCGTTCAAACAACTGCTCATCGCGGAAAATTTTTATTGTAGCAAGCCCTGCGGCGCACGCCGCCGGGTGCCCGGAATATGTATAGCCGTGAAATAACTCGATCGCCCGCTCGGGCGCCGCGTCGACAATCGTATCGTAAACATGCTGACCGACGACAATCGCACCCATTGGCTGGGCTGCATTGGTCAATGCCTTGGCAAGCGTCATGATGTCTGGTGTTACCCCAAAAGTCTGTGAGCCAAACGGCTCTCCGGTTCGTCCAAAGCCGCAGATCACCTCATCGAATACCAACAAAATACCATACTTGTCGCAAATCTCGCGCAAACGTTCCAGGTAGCCCACGGGTGGTACCAGACAGCCTGTTGAACCGGCAATCGGTTCGACAAAACACGCGGCGATCGAATCGGGGCCAACATTGTGTACGATGCGCTCCAGATCATCTGCGAGGTGCGCGCCGTCAGCAGGCTGATCGCGGTGGTAGCGGTTTTCGGCAAGCCAGGTGTGCCGAATATGCGCGACCCCGGACATGCCCAGTCCAAATGCCTGGCGATTCTTGACCATCCCGCTCAAACTTGTTCCACCGATATTCACGCCATGATAAGCCCGCTCTCTGGAGACCAGCCGCTGGCGCTGACCTTCGCCGCGTACGTAGTGATAGGCGAGCGCAATTTTGATTGCGGTATCGATAGACTCGGAACCCGAGTTAACAAAAAACACCCGGTTCATGCCCTCGGGTGTCAGCTCGACTAATTGACTGGCGAGTTCAAAGGACAGCTCATGGCCCATCTGAAAAGGCGCAGTGTAAGCCAACTTAGCCAACTGACGATGCACAGCCTCGGCAATCTCCGGGCGGCTGTGACCGGCCGCGCAACAAAAAAGACCCGAAGACGCATCAATAATTGCAGACCCTTCAGGCGTATAGAGATAGACACCTTCAGCACGTGCAATGATCCTCGGGTCGGACTTGAAATCCCGATTGCTCGTGAACGGCATCCATAAATTTTCCATTGACTGATAATCTAACCGCATCGACAACTTATCCCTCCAGACGGACGAGAAAAAATTAAATGACTTTTGGTGTTAACCGATACCAACATTTTACACACTTGACGCAGCATCGTCAGTGTTCAAACAGCAATATATTTGTGGTGGTTTCCGGCACGAATTTCGGTGTTAAAAACTCGTCTATACATTATCATTTATGCCACTTTTCACCATCAAAAATAACCAATGCGGGTTGAGGCGAAAATATGCGAATTGGAGTGCCAAAGGAAATCAAAACGGATGAATATCGCGTCGGACTAGTGCCCGAAAGCGTTCGTGAACTCACCGCTATGGGACACGACATCGCAGTCGAAACCAATGCCGGAATCGGAATCAATGCAAGCGATGACGATTATCGAAATGCCGGGGCAACAGTGTTTGCCACGGCACGCGAGGTGTTCGAATTTGCCGATATGATCATCAAGGTCAAGGAACCACTCGCCCCTGAGCGAGCAATGCTGCGCGAGAATCAGATCCTGTTCACCTACCTGCATCTCGCTCCAGATCCGGAACAAACACGCGACCTGGTCGACAGCGGTGCGGTGTGCATTGCGTACGAAACTGTCACTGACGACGACGGCATGCTGCCAATTCTTGCGCCAATGTCGAAGGTCGCCGGCCGCATGGCAGTGCAGGAGGGTGCCTGGTGTCTTGAACGGCCGCATGGCGGCTGCGGTATGCTGCTCGGTGGCGTACCCGGTGTTGAACCTGCCAAGGTGGTGATCATCGGCGCCGGCGTCGTCGGTACGCATTCGACACACATTGCCGTCGGGATGGGTGCTGATGTTTGGGTACTGGATCGAAACGTCCACGTGCTGGACAAGCACTGGATGCAGTTCGGGCGCGGTACCAACGGCGTTTATTCGACAACCAGCATGCTGGAAAAACATGTGGTTGACGCAGATCTTGTCATTGGCGCGGTTTTGGTACCCGGTGCAACTGCCCCGAAGCTGGTGACCGACGAGATGATCAGCGCGATGCGACCGAACTCGGTTGTGGTTGATGTTGCTATTGATCAGGGCGGCTGTTTCGAAACGTCGCGTGCGACCACGCATTCTGACCCGACCTATCGGGTGCACGACGTCACGCACTACTGCGTGGCGAATATGCCAGGCGCAGTACCGAAAACTTCAACCTATGCCTTGAATAATGTGGTGCTGCCATTTGCCGCTTCAATCGCCAATCTGGGATATAAAGAAGCCTTGCAAAGCAACCCGAATTTACTGGCAGGCCTGAATGTCTGTCACGGAAAAATTACATACAAGGAAGTTGCCGACGGCCTTAACTACGACTACATTCCCGCCGAGGTTGCTTTGGCGGCCGCCTGACAGGCGAAATCTACTCATCTTATTGAAAATCAGGTAATTTGATCATGCCAAAAATGACATCAAGTGAAGCATTTGTTGAAACTCTGGTCGCGTACGGAGTTACCGATGTATTTGGAATCGTTGGGTCCGCGTACATGGATGCACTGGACATTTTTCCCGCTGCAGGAATTCGCTTCATACCAACAGTACACGAACAGGGATCAGCCCACATGGCAGACGGTTACGCACGCGTAAGCGGGCGGCACGGTGTCTGTATCGGCCAAAACGGCCCTGGAATTACAAACTTTGTAACGGCAATCGCAGCCGCCTACTGGGCCCATTCCCCGGTGGTTGCAATCACCCCGGAAACCGGTAGTGCCACAATCGGACTCGGTGGTTTCCAGGAAACCGAACAGTTGCCGATATTTTCAAAGATCACCAAGTATCAGGCCCACGTTAATGGACCGGGTCGGATGGCTGAGCTGACTGGCCGCTGCTTTGATATGGCAATGGCCGAACGGGGGCCGACGCAGCTAAACATTCCACGTGATCATTTTTACGGTGATGTCGATATAGATGTCCCCCAGCCGCAGGTGATCGAACGCGGTGCCGGCGGCGCAGCAGCGCTTGATGATGCAGCCAGAATCCTTGCTGAAGCTGAATTTCCGGTCATTCTTTCCGGCGGCGGCGGCGTGATCATGGATGGCGCGG
This sequence comes from Gammaproteobacteria bacterium, assembly GCA_022824665.1. Lineage (GTDB taxonomy): Bacteria > Pseudomonadota > Gammaproteobacteria > Arenicellales > JAJDZL01 > JAJDZL01. Next base: position 24,233 of record JAJDZL010000097.1, read on the forward strand.
TCCCTGCGTGCATGGAACTGGCCGAATACCTGTCAGCCCCGGTCGTAAACAGCTACCTGCACAATGATTCATTCCCGGCCAGTCACAAACTGTGGTGCGGGCCACTCGGCTATCAGGGATCAAAGGCCGGCATGCGGCTTATATCGAAAGCCGATGTCGTCGTCGCACTCGGTACGCGTCTTGGCCCATTCGGTACCCTGCCGCAGCATGGTATGGACTACTGGCCCAAGGACGCAAAGATCATCCAGATTGATGTGGATTATCGCAAAATTGGGCTCGTCAAGAAAATCGCAGTCGGAATCTGCGGCCAGGCCGGGGAAGCCGCGTCAGCCATCCTGGAGCGGCTGAAAAATCGAGAAAAGATCGCCTGCCTGCAAGATCGTGAAGCGAGAGAAAATGAAATCGCGCAGGAAAAACAATCCTGGGAGAACGAACTCAATGACTGGACTGAAGAGCGCGATGACTGGAGTCAACTGGTCTCTGCTGAGGATGCAGGTATGCTGCATCCGCGCCAGGTGCTTCGTGAACTCGAAAAAGCCACACCATCGAATGCGGCGATTTCGACCGACATCGGCAACATTTGCTCGGTTTCAAACAGCTATCTCAGATTCGAAAAATCGCGCAGTATGTTCGCGGCGATGAGTTTCGGAAACTGCGGTTATGCCTTTCCTACCGTGATGGGTGTCAAAGTTGCTGAGCCCAAACGTGCAGCAATTGCTTATGTGGGTGATGGTGCCTGGGCAATGAGTATGAGTGAAATTCTCACTTGTGTGCGAGAACAGATTCCGGTTACTCCCGTCGTCTTCAATAACCGACAGTGGGGTGCTGAGAAGAAAAACCAGGTTGATTTCTACGGTCGGCGCTTTGAAGGCGTCAATCTCGACAACCCAAGTTGGGCTGCCATTGCCAAGTCTATGGGTGCGGAAGGAATCGTTGTCGACAGTCTGGATATGGTCGGCGATGCGTTACGAGAAGCCTGTGCTGCGCAAAGCGAAGGCAAAACAACCGTGGTTGAAGTGATGTGCACTCGGGAGCTCGGCGACCCATTCCGACGCGATGCACTCAGCAAACCGATTCGCCACCTGGAAAAATATAAATCCTTCGTATAAGGCCGCGCGGGTCCGCCATGGGCAATCTGGATAAACTGAAGCAGTTTGCTCACGGCGGCCGGCGTATCGTCGTGCTGGCTGAAGCGGCGGATGAACGGATGATTCGTGCCGCCGACATTCTGCTCAAGCAAAACATTGCCCGGCCAGTGTTGAGCGGTAACGAAGATGAGATTCGTTCGATCGCCCGCAACTGCAATGTTGCGCTGGACTCGATTGCAGTTGTTGATCCCGCCCGCGATACCCAGAACATGGATCGATATATTGCCAATTGCGCAACCATACGTCGACCGCTAACTGCGGACGTGGCTTATCGGCAGATGCTAAAGCCGCTGATGTACAGTGCCATGATGGTGCGAAGCGGCGATGCTGATGCGATGATTGCCGGCTCATCCGTTACCACCGCCCGCGTCATTGAAGCCGGACTGGTGATAATCGGTACTGCAGCGAATACAAAAACTGCATCAAGTTTTTTTCTGATGATGATCCCAGACAAGGAAAATGGCCGGGACAAATTGACGGTGTTTGCTGATTGCGCCGTAAATATCAATCCGAACTCGACTCAGTTGGCTGAAATTACCTGCACTACCGCTCGAAATGCCAGTCAGCTGCTCGACGAAGAACCACGCATTGCAATGTTGTCGTTCTCAACGCATGGCAGTGCCCAGCATGAGCTGATTGATAAAGTCACTGAAGCTTTGACGCTTGCTCGGGAGCGACTGCCGGGTGTGATGATCGATGGTGAACTACAGTTTGATGCGGCCTTTGACCGGCGTACTGCATCACTCAAACTGGATCAGTCCAGCGAAGTTGCGGGACGTGCCAATGTATTCATTTTTCCCGATCTCAACTCCGGAAATATCGGTTACAAAATTGCGCAATACATCGGTGGTGCGCAGGCTATCGGCCCGATTCTACAAGGTTTTGCCAAACCGATCAGCGATCTTTCACGCGGTGCCACAGTTGATGATATCGTCACAACCACCTCGGTCATGCTGGCAATCAGCGCAACTGAAACCTTAAAGTCCACACATTAACCAGCGATCAGTCCCGCGCGTTGATCGGTATGTAATCGCGCGGTTCCCGCCCGTTGTACAGCGTCAGCGGTCGAATCAGAATATTTGTTTCAGAGTGCTCCACCACCTGTGCAACCCAGCCGGGAATTCGGCCGATTGCAAAAATCGGTACGAATAACTCGGTCGCGGCATCGTCCGAAATCTCACCGCTTAGCTGGTAAAAAAATGCGCTGCGTGGTTGAGTGTGACATCGGGCTCTACCGGGTCGTTGCCGTTTCGAATCCGGTTGTGGGCGGCGACAATCATTGGTAGCTGGGACGTTAAACGAATGCCCTTTTGAATGATGGCTTCGGATGCATTGTCATTGCGGCTGGCAGCATACGCGCCAAGTGCTGAAACACAGGTTCTCAACACTTCCATGGGATGTGCATGCTGCAGCGCACCGATCATATCTGAAATAGGGGCTGGCAGCGATCTTTGTGATTTAAGACGCGTGTCAAATTCCTCGAGCGGAGCGCGAGTCGGCAACTCAGAGATCATCAACAGATAAGCGGTTTACTCAAAGGTCGAATGTTCCGCAAGCTCGTGAATCGAGTAGCCCCGGTAGCGCAATTCGCCCGCGCGTCCATCAATGAAGGAAACACCCGAGCGTTCGAAGTAAACACCCTTCAGCCCTCGGTAAAAGGATGGTTTGTCTTGGGTCATGATCGATCACTTCGCGAGCGCATCGATCAACTGGCATACTACCACTCGGAGCTTTGCGGCAGATCGTCCGCGATGTCATACCAGTCTGGCTTGTGACTGACCCAAATATGGCCAATTGCCTTGATGTCAAGATCGCCGTCCAGTGCACCTATCCTGAGAATAATTTGATCCGGGTCCCGATCACAGCGGGCAAAAACGTGGGTTCCGCAGTTGCTGCAGAAATAACGAATCTTGTCCGGCGACGAGGCGTATTGGGCGATCGAATCTTCACCGCTGCGCACCCGGAACGCTGCTTCATCGACCAGCGCACTGGAGCCATACACCGTTGCGTGCGCTTTGCGACAGGTCCGGCAATGGCAATGATGAAATCTACGAATTTCGGCATCTATCTCAAAGGTGATCTCGCCACATAGACAACTTCCCGTATGCATTAATCTTCTCCCGTCAATAAAATGATCAAATATTGGTATCAACTTCTGTATCAACCAGGCATACGCTGATACGCCGGTTGCGTCTGCCCTTGCTTTCAATCTTGGTTATTCTCACTTCACCGATTTCACCAGAGTGAGCCACATGCGTCCCGCTGCAGGGCTGAATATCCAGATCTTCAAAATGTACCATGCGAATTTTCTCAACACCCTCAGGCGGCTTGATGGACAGATTTTGAACGAGCGTCGGATTGTTCTCCAGATCCTGCGGGGTATAGATTCGAATGATGCGGCGCGCATCTTGCTGAATCAGCGCATTCAGCGATTCCTCAAGGTGGTGTCGTTCCCTGGGATACCGGACATCAAAGTCAACTCTGCCGCGCCCTTCCCGAATCTGTGCGCCAGTCACCTTGCCCGGAATCGCCGAGCAGATCAGGTGCAGGCAGCTGTGCATGCGCATATGCAGGTAACGCCGCTCCCAATTAATCTCCAAGTGCAGCTGAGCGCCCGGTTCCGGCAAATCTGCTATCCGTTTGACGAAATGCTGTATATCTCCGGTGCTCGGATCGCGCCGTGTATCAGCAATTTCAAACTCTGAATCATCCGCGCGAAATGCCACTCCGGAATCACCGGGCTGCCCGCCGCCCATCGGGTAAAACACTGTCTGATCAATCGTAAACCAGCGCCCTTTTCGATCTGACCCGGTTACCACCGCCTCGCAGGCTCTGAGATACGGATCGTTCTGAAAAAGTTCCAGGGCCATCTGGTGTCCCGTACTTTTATATGTTCTGGGGATCAGCTTGCGATCAGGCTTTAGGCCTGACAGAGCGGGGGTCATACATGGGTCTAAGTGATGCATTGACACCAAAACGCTCACCGGCAACTTCAATTGCGAACTCACCGGATTCA
>JAJDZL010000170.1 GCA_022824665.1 Gammaproteobacteria bacterium
GCATAGAGAAACAGGGCGGCAAGTAGTGGTGCTGGTTGACGAGTATGACAAGCCGATACTGGATGTGCTTGGCGAGCCGGAGTTGGCAAGAGTGAACCGGGATTACCTGCGCGGCTTTTACGGTGTCATCAAATCCAGTGCAAAGCACGTTCGCTTTGTCTTTGTGACGGGCATCAGCATGTTCAGCAAGGTCAGTCTGTTCTCGGGGCTCAATAATCTAAGAGACATCAGCATTGACGCAAGATATGCCACGATTTGCGGGTATACCGATAGCGACCTTGACACCGTGTTTGCACCGGAGCTTGAAGGATTTGATCGCGATAAGATTCGCGACTGGTACAACGGCTACAACTGGCTTGGTGACGACAAACTCTACAATCCCTATGATATTCTGACACTATTTGATACACAGAAGTTCGACTCCCACTGGTTCGTGACCGGACAGTCGAATATGCTGTACCAGGTGATGCTGCAAAGACAGTTTACGCCGCTCGATGTGGAGAACCTGAGCGTCGATTCAAAAATTCTGTCAAAATTTGATGTGGATGACATCAGTGCCGAGGCACTGATGTTCCAGTCCGGCTATTTGACCATTACCGGGGAAGAGGAACGTGCGAAAGGCGGCTACGATTACCGGCTGTATTATCCGAACTATGAGGTACAGTCATGTATCAATGAAGAGTATTTGAACTATCTGTGGGGTCCGAATCGCAATGCACCGAGGGAAACGCGAGAGGTGTGGCAACTGATGGTGGACAATGAATTCGACGAGGCTGAACAGACCCTTCAGGTTATCTATTCAGGTATTCCGCATGAGTGGCAAAACAGCGGCAATATGGCGCACTACGAGGGCTGGTACGCATCGATACTGCTAATGTGTCTTCGATTGAGCGATGGAGAGCTAAAGGCGGAGGAGTCATCAAGCAGAGGGCGTTCCGATATTTTTTTCATTCATAAGAAACAGGTGTTTGTCATTGAGTGCAAGATGTTAAGGGGTGGGAATGATCCTGCGCCGGTTGCCGAAGGAGCGATCAGGCAGATTCTCGAGCAGGGCTATGCAGACAAGTATCGGCGCCGCGGACAAAAATTACACCTGATCGCAATGGTGTTCAGCGAAACGTCACGAAATCTTGAGCAAATGCTGGTGAAGTCACACGACTAATCCGAAGATGATGTAACAGTATGCTTTTCCCTGCCGCGACCGGCTTGGCCAGCGCCAGCAGATCGTACAGGTAGTGGACAGTATTGCCAACTGTGTACACAAAGAACGTTCGAATCGAAGCTACGTGCGCCACACGGTCCGCCCGGATGATCGGTTCGGCAATATCAACCCGCCACTCGCAAGGCAGCCTGAGGGTCAGGGCTGATATACAGGGCTGAAAACGTGACCATAGCTCCGGGTTTTAAAGTGAATGCGCCTGATTTCTAATATGAATGCCATTGGCCGGTTTGCCTTGAAAACTATTTTCGTTGTACGGGGTGATCGCCACCAATCATGACTGATTAGTCTGCAAAATTATTCGTATTCAGCACTCGAATTCAACAAAGAAATAGCTCACAATCTAAGATAATTGAGCCATCCGCGTGTACCTTGGATCCTGTAAGAATTTGCCAGTTTTATACATTCTACCTCGACTTGAAAATTATGCTTGACATCGGAATATCAGGAACAGCAGGCAGAATGGGAAAGACCCTCATTCAAGCCATACAGGTCACCGACGGCGTTCAATTGACCATGGCTCTTGAACATGCAGGTCACAACTCACTCGGGGCAGACGCTGGTGCTTATTCCGGGGTGGAGGTACTCAATGTGCCCATCTCAAGTCAGCTGGTAAAGGATTCCTTCAACGTACTGATTGAATTTACCCTTCCGGAAGCGACAGTTCATCATACTGAACAGTGTGCAGATGCGGGAAAACCGATTGTTATCGGTACCACAGGGTTGACAGAGAATCAACTGTCGGTATTGCACCAGGCAGCCCAAAGTATTCCTGTTGTTTTCGCACCCAACATGAGTGTTGGTGTCAATGTCACGCTTAAATTGCTACAGCTCGCAGCACGCGCGTTTGGTGATTCCGTGGATGTTGAAGTTGTGGAAGCGCATCACCGAGCCAAAATTGACGCACCCTCCGGCACTGCATTGAAAATGGGCGAAGTCGTCGCTGACGAATTAGGACGCACACTAAAAGATGATGGCGTATTTGTGCGTCATGGTCGTACCGGCGCTAGAGAAAGAAATACGATTGGTTTTTCGACGATTCGCGGTGGTGATATTGTCGGCGATCATACCGTGATGTTTATAGGCGAAGGAGAACGCATTGAAATCACGCATCGTTCCAATAGTCGCATGACCTATGCTGCAGGCGCCTTACGGGCAGCAAAGTGGGTGATCGATCAACCGCCCGGGCTCTATGGAATGTCTGATATTCTCGGCCTCGATTGAGAAAGTAGCAGCCTATTTTGCAAGAACTTAAGTCTTTACTGATTAATCGATGTTTAAACCACTTGGAATCTGTTTGGTAATTCAACCGTCCGAAGGATTAAAGAGCCTTGACTGAACCCGCGATTCTCGCACTTGAAGATGGCAGTGTGTTCAAAGGCTGGGCTTTTGGTTACCAGGAAGATGCTGTCGGAGAGGTGATTTTTAATACCTCAATCACGGGCTACCAGGAAATCGTAACTGACCCGTCCTACGCCAAACAAATTATTACCCTGACGCATCCACATATCGGTAACGTCGGTACAAACGCAATCGATGTTGAGGCCGACGTGGCTCATGCATCAGCGTTGGTAATCAAAACACTTCCCAAACGAATCAGCAACTGGCGCTCCGAGCAGGCACTGTCGGAGTTTCTGACACAAAAAAAAGTGGCCGGAATCTATGGAATCGACACGCGACAACTGACACGGACCCTAAGAACCAAAGGTGCTTTGAACGGCTGTGTCATGTTTGGCGAAAGCAGAGAAAACTTGGCCATCGAACAGGCCAGGTCATTTGCAGGGCTAAAAGGCATGGACCTTGCTCAAGTGGTGTCAACTGAAAAACCTTACACGTGGATTAACACTTCGCATCATGTATTTGACGACGTAAACACGGGTGGCATAGACACAGACTCCAAATTAAAAGTCATTGCTTACGATTTTGGGATCAAACAGAATATTCTTCGCATGCTGGCCGATCGTGGCTGCGCCGTGACAGTCGTACCTGCAAAAACCACCTTCAACTCACTGGACAAGAACGTTGACGGCATTTTTCTGTCGAACGGACCAGGTGACCCGGAGCCTTGTGATTATGCGATTGATGCGATTCGGGAAATGCTGCAGGGTGACATTCCCGTATTCGGGATTTGTCTTGGTCATCAGCTGCTAGGACTTGCTGCGGGTGCTCGTACCATGAAAATGAAATTCGGTCACCATGGAGCGAACCACCCGGTACGGGATCTCATGACAGGTGAAATAATGATTACCAGCCAAAACCACGGCTTTGCGGTTGACGATAACAACTTGCCATCGGACCTTAAAGTGACGCACCGTTCGCTGTTTGACAACACTATTCAGGGTCTGCAGCATGTGAATTCACCAGCCTTTTCGTTTCAGGGACATCCGGAAGCCAGCCCTGGACCACATGACTGTGGCGCGAGGTTCTTCGACCAGTTTGTTGCGATGATGCGACACAGAAAAACCAATACACAGGCAAAATAAATGCCCAAGCGAACCGATCTCGAAACGATTCTGATCATTGGTGCTGGCCCCATCATCATCGGCCAGGCATGTGAGTTTGATTACTCTGGTGTGCAGGCTTGCAGGTCATTGCGCAAGGAAGGCTATCGGGTTGTACTAGTCAATTCCAACCCGGCAACAATAATGACTGATCCAGAATTCGCCGATGCAACCTATATCGAACCGATCCGATGGCAGGCGGTGGCCGAGATCATTCGTAAAGAACGACCGGATGCAGTATTACCGACGATGGGCGGCCAAACCGGGTTGAACTGCGCACTGGACCTGGTTCGTCACGGTGTACTGGACGAGTTTAATGTTGAGTTGATTGGAGCAACCAAGGAGTCAATCGACAAAGCCGAAGATCGGGAAAAGTTTCGCGCATGCATGGACGAGATTGGCCTTGAATCGGTCAGGGGGACGCTCGCACACAGTATGGAGGATTCTTACCGAATTCTTGAGGAAATCGGCTTTCCAGCGATCATACGCCCGTCATTTACACTCGGTGGAACCGGGGGTGGCATCGCCTATAACCGCGATGAGTTTACCGAAATATGTTTACGCGGCCTTAATGCCTCTCCGACCAGTGAGCTTTTGATCGAAGAGAGCATCGCCGGCTGGAAGGAATACGAGATGGAAGTTGTACGCGATCATCGCGATAACTGCATCATCGTTTGTTCAATCGAAAATTTCGATGCCATGGGTGTGCACACGGGTGATTCAATTACCATTGCACCGGCGCAAACACTGACCGACAAGGAATATCAACGTATGCGCGATGCAAGTATTGCAATCATGCGCGTTATCGGTGTTGATACCGGTGGTTCAAACGTTCAGTTTGCCATTAATCCCAACACCGGCAGAATGGTTGTCATCGAGATGAATCCGAGAGTGTCGCGCTCCTCCGCACTGGCATCCAAAGCTACCGGTTTTCCGATTGCGAAAGTCGCGGCTAAACTCGCCGTTGGGTACACATTGGATGAGCTCAAAAATGACATTACCGGGGGTGCTACGCCTGCATCGTTTGAGCCGTCAATCGACTACATCGTAACAAAAATCCCGCGTTTCGATTTTCAGAAGTTTCCCCATGCCGATGCAACCCTGACAACGCAGATGAAGTCAGTTGGCGAGGTCATGGCGATCGGAAGAACCTTCCAGGAATCAATGCAAAAAGCGATCAGGAGCCTCGAAATAGAACGCTTTGGTTTTGAATCGAATCTGAATAGTACCAATAACTCGGGGCGCGACATTGAGGAGCATCTTGGAGCTAAACTCAAGATTCCAGGCGCGAATCGCTTATGACACATCGGGGATGCATTCCGCAATGGCTTGAGCATTGATGATATATATGCTCTCACAGGAATCGATCCGTGGTTTCTGGCTGAAATTGAAGATCTGATTACGACCGAAGCTGATATCGCGAATTGCGGGGTCGAGGACGACTATTCGAAACTTCGCAGCTGGAAAGAAAAAGGGTTCTCAGATCATCGCATTGCTGAACTTACCAATACTGACGAAGCCCGTATACGCACACTTCGTTGGGATCGAGACATCCATCCGGTATACAAACGAGTTGATTCATGTGCAGGTGAGTTTGACACACCAACAGCGTACATGTATTCCACGTATGAAGACGAATGCGAATCCCAGCCAACAGCCGATCGAAAGATTGTTGTATTGGGCGGCGGACC
>JAJDZL010000248.1 GCA_022824665.1 Gammaproteobacteria bacterium
AGCATAGTACTTCTTCCAGGTACAGGTGCCGGTCGCAGACAAGTGATCGTCTGGATGAATTGAATACTCATCATGACTGGTATCCCGGACTTCAAGCCCGGTGTGGAGGTGACGCTGGAGGCCGGAGTCACTGTAGATCTCGCATGTTTCGACTCCAGTGATATAGTCAATCGAGCGTGTGCGTTTGTACGATCCCTCGGCGAGGCGCGCAGTTTCAAGCGGTGTAGCACCTTCCGGAATTAGAAACCGGTCGGGGGCGAACTCTCCTGTCGATCGGGGTAAGTCGAGCCGTATGTTCGCGAGGCGCAGAGTGGCGCGAAACTGACAGGGCCAGATGACTGGCCAGTACGCAGTCGAAAGCGCAAGTCGCAGCCGGTGACCCTTGCCGATTCGCTGACCGCAGGCATTCAACTGAATCCGGACCGTCACTGGCTCTGCGCGGCGCAGTGCTTTTGGCTTGACGTGCCCTGCCCGATGCGTCAGGTTCAATATCCCGTAACTGATCCGTGTGGCGCTGCCATCCGCAAGCACCTCGGATAACACTGCAACCAGGTTCGCGAGCGGTTCATCGCTGGTGACTTCAGTAGTACAAACCGGAAATCCAAGCAATTCAAAATCCTCTTCGAACGGTTCGGTTTCCAATACCAGCATACCTGTCTCCGCATTCTGATCGAGCGTACCGTCCGGCACCAGTCCATAGCCGCACCAATTGCCCGCTGTATGTCCTGCATTTTGCGGCGCCGATAGTACGAATTCAGTCGGCGCTTGATCCGGTGCGCCAAGCTCAGGGAACCTGGCTTCGACTGTGGTCGAGTTGCCAGTCCACTCGGGCATCGTAACCCAGTGTCCGGGACGCGTTTCATAATAAGGTGCCGGTGGCGCCGGGTGCTGAATCCAGGCGCGCAGCTGCGGTTCCTCCATAATGCCGGTGTCAATGCCTTTCAAGTGCTGATCCCACCAGCGCAGACACTCCTGCAGAAAGCCTATTCGCGGTCCGGGCAAAGCGAAATGGGGATACATGTGTGCCCAGGGCCCAACCAACCCTTTTTTTGGACAGCTCAGGTGTTCAAGCATGCGAAAAATCGTATTGCTGTAACCATCAGCCCAGCCTCCGACCAGGTAAACCGGCACTTCGACATCTGCGTAATTTTCACAAATCGAACCATGGGTATAGAAGTCTCCCCGGCGCTGATTACTGAACCAGTCGAGCAGCCAAAGATCGTTATGTTTCAATCGCTCGCGCCACATCGTCCGCCAGCGCTTGCCAACTATCGCCGGATCCGGCGGCGTATGTGCGATGGCAAAAGCTGTCGCGCCCCAGGCGAGTTTTTCCACCAGCGTCGCGCCACCCATGAAGTGTATGTCGTCTGCGTAGCGATCATCGGTGGAGCAAAGAGAGATGACTGCAGCCAGCGCGGCGGGTCTGCGCGCCGCAACCTGCAGTCCGTTAAATCCTCCCCAGGAGATGCCGATCATACCAACTTTGCCTGAACACCAAGGTTGTGCTGTCAGCCAGTCGATGACAGCCAGGCAGTCGTCCTGTTCCTGCAGAAGGTATTCGCCCAGACAAACACCTTCGCTGTCGCCAGTGCCACGCATATCGACCCGCACGCCGGCATAGCCAAAACCCGCAAAATAGGGATAAGTGAGCTGATCACGTTCAACCGTTCCATCGCGTTTTCGGTAGGGCAGGTATTCAAGTATGGCTGGTACCGGGTGCTGCTCAGCGTCCTCGGGCAGCCAGATACGCGCTGCCAGTTGTGTCCCGTCCGGCAGCGGTATCCAGGTGTTCTCAATTTCTCTGGTCTTGTGTGGGAAGTCGGTTCTTATCGAAATCTCAGGTAGCATAAAAAAACTCCTCGGCAGTGAATTGTCTATTGCATCGCTGGTAATGCCACTTTTGCGGTCCTTTAAACCCGATTGAAGCAGCGCTTTGGCTGTTAGTGTATTGGAAAATGCCGTAAATGGTGCGGTGCAGAGAATTTTTGTGTAAAGACCATGTGGCTCAACATCAATTATGCCGGTGGTTTCGGCGGCGCACCCCTTCTCGCCATGCAGTTACAATTCCAGCGGTTGCAATCAGAGCCATCCCGGCCAATGCCGTTGGGGTCGGCCATGTATCAAATATAGCCTGGCCCCAGAACACTGCAAACACGAGGTAGCTGAAATCCAACGGTGCGAGCCAACTGCTTTCCGCAGTCTGATAAGCTCTGCTCAGGCAAAGGTTGCCGGTAAAATTCATCAGCGCTGTAATAGCTGCCACGCCCACGACCGTCCAGGTTACAAGTGGCCAGCCGACCGCTACAAACGGCGCACTTTCCTGCAGCGGCAGTGGCAAGGGAAATACGGTCAGCGCGACGCTGCCGATGACGCCGGAGGCCAGGAACGCAATTGCGACTGCAAAGACCATCGCCAAAGTGTTTTCCCAGCGGCATGCACGACGAATGATCAGAATATTGACTGCGTAAAAGAAGCCGGCCAGAACCGGCAGGACTTGCACCAGTGTGAATCCGTCTTCCCAGGGGGACAGCACCAATAATGCGCCAGTGGTACCCAGGCTCAGCGCAGCAATCCGCCAGGGGCCAAGGTGTTCGCCGAGTACCGGTCCTGCGAGCAGGGTGACAAAAAGTGGATAGGTATAGAGCCCCGCAGCCATCTGTGTGAGCGACAGAAATGGTGCGCCTGAAAAGAAACAGAACATACATAGCACCATCACCGTGGCACGAATGTAAACCGGGCCCGCCCGGCGCGGCTTTAGCAGAAAAATACTGCCGCTGAAGACCGCCAGCAGCACTGCAATTGTGAGATTGCCACAGGCTCTCAGTGCCTGGAACTGCCAGTACGATGTTTCAATTGCAACCTGTTTGATCAGTGCGTCCTGAAAGGCCAGGACAAATATTCCGCCAAGCAGCAAACCCAAAGCAATCAGTGGACGATCGCGGGTGGGGTGGCCAATCAGTGAGAGCATCGGTTAGAAATTATTGAGTTTTCTGCGGCAGTGCCGTGTGCATGTCCGAGTGAAATTCAAATTCAGGGTCGGTATGCTCAGTTTTGCGCGAAGCTCCGGATAAGTCCCAACAAGACTTGTTCCACAATTTGCTGTGCTGATACGCGCGTCAGGCGACCGGCTATCGGTCAACACCATGGATTGTGTTGATGGATTCATGCACTGCCTTCCAGGTGCCGACCATATCCTCGGAAAAAAGATAGAACACAATGTCAATGTCGGCCCACCTTGATTGCGCGCAGACCGACAGTGCAATCCTTGCCGCTTCATTGTGAGGGAAGCGATAGACACCACAGGAAATTGCTGGCAATGCGACCGATTGACAGCCATTGTCCTGGGCCAGGATGAGTGAGTTGCGATAAGCCTGCTCGAGCAGCAATTGCGGCTGCGGATCGATGTCATAGCGAGGCCCCACCGCATGAATCACCCAGCGCGCATGCAGCTGACCGGCCGGGGTAATGCGCGCCTCGCCGACCGGGCAGCGAACGCCCTTGACCACCGGAATTTTTCGGCAGTGTTCAACCAGCTGCGAGCCCGCAGCCTGGTGAATGGCGCCGTCTACACCACCACCGCCCAGCATGGTCGAGTTGGCGGCGTTTACGATCGCGTCAGTCGTTGCTTTGGTGATATCACCCAGGATGATGGAAATATTGCCCATCGAATCTCACGTTTTGTTAAAGCACTAAGTGCGACTGCGCAATGCCTGAACTGAATCTGCAAGATCAATCCATTCAGTGCGCCTTAAAGCGGTTGCGGGCTTCATTGTTTGTACTCGTGAAAGAATTCAACCTGCCCGGTTTCGAGGTCATATTGTGCGCCGACGATGGTAAGCGTGCCGTCATCGACAAGCGGTGCGAGTACACTTGATTTGTTGCGCAGCTGACCTACCCAATGCATGACATTGGTGCGAACAGCTTTACGTAGCAATTCATTTCGCTCGATATCGGGGCCTTCGGTCTTGAGCGAACGCAGTGCCCCAGTTACTGCTTCGACAATGACGCGGATATTGGCTGAAAGGTTCTGTGAGGGCTGCGCCATTTCATTCAGTGTTGCTTCGATGGCACCGCAGCTGCTATGCCCTAAAACCACCACCAGTCGGCAGCCAAACTTGCTGGCTGCAAACTCAACGCTGCCAGCAACCGTTTCGTCGACAATATTCCCTGCCACGCGTACGATAAAAAGATCTCCAAGACCCTGATTAAAGATCAGCTCTGCTGGCACGCGCGAATCAGAG
>JAJDZL010000037.1 GCA_022824665.1 Gammaproteobacteria bacterium
AATTGCGGGAAACCTGCGCGATATGTACGGTTCGCTGGTTGAAGTGGGTAACGATGTTGATTTTCGAACTGGCATTCGAACCGGTTCGATCCTGCTTAGCACGATGGCGATCGCTGGAGAGTAAACGCTTGATTGTTCAACCGCGACCGACCGACCGACTTTTGATGCAATTGCTGCTGCAACCGGCGGTAAATCTCGATGGTTAATTCTGTTGGCTTGCACCGGGCATTCGATGAGGTGAATTTTCCACCCCAAATTCAAGGTTGAATAACATCGCTTTGTCTCTATATTAAGCGGTAAACTGCGATTGGCCAGGGATGGCAGAGAAGAATTTATTGCAAATTGGATGCGTACATTCAGGATAATTGACGGTTTTTGAGACATACAACTGGTTCACCCAGTCGAAAATAAGCAACGAGTATTGGAACTGACATGCCGATTTACGAATATCTTTGTAAAAGCTGCGGGCACGAATTCGAAATTCTGCAGGGTTTCAGGGAAAGCCCGCTGACTGACTGTCCCGCGTGCCTGGAAAGCCAGTTGCAGAAAAAACTCTCCGCGGCAGCTTTTCACCTCAAAGGTACTGGCTGGTACGAAACAGATTTCAAAAACTCCGGTAAACCCGCGGCTGACAAGTCCAGCGACTCGGAGTCCGATGCAAAATCCAGTTCAGAAAAGAGCAAGTCTGATTCAGACAAGCGTGAATCAGCAAAGAAGCCGGCAGCTGCGAGCAAGCAATCCAGCTCAACTGCCCCGGCAAACTGACACCCCACTTCGCGAGTTCCATTGAATACCAGTATGCGCACACACCAGTGTGCTTGTCTTTGTGAGGCTGACATCGGGCAAGACGTCGCGCTCGCCGGCTGGATGAATTCTCGACGCGACCACGGCGGCGTCATCTTTATTGACCTGCGCGATTCGAGCGGCATCGTACAGATTGTTATCAATCCTGACCAGTCCGAAAGCTTTTCCCGTGCCGAACAGGCAAGAAATGAATTTGTCCTTCGAGTGACCGGCCAAGTGAGGCTGCGTCCCGACGGAACTGAAAATCCCGGTTTGTCGACCGGCACCATCGAAGTGGTCGCTGATCAGCTGACAATCCTGACGCGGACTGAACACCTGCCATTTCAGATCGATGACGAAGATGTAAACGAAACGCTTCGTCTCAAACATCGCTATCTTGACTTAAGGCGCACCCGGATGCAGCGCAATCTCAGGTTGCGCCACAGCCTGGTTCGCACCATCCGCCACTTTCTTGAAGCGCGCGATTTTACCGAGATTGAAACCCCCATGCTGACTCGGTCAACGCCGGAAGGCGCGCGCGACTACCTGGTGCCAAGCCGGGTGCACACCGGCGCTTTTTACGCCATGCCTCAGTCGCCGCAAATGTTCAAGCAGATTCTGGTCATATCCGGATTCGAGCGCTATTACCAGATTGCCCGCTGTTTCAGGGATGAAGACCTGCGCGCCGACCGGCAGCCTGAATTCACGCAGCTGGACCTGGAAATGGCGTTTGTGGAAGAAGCGGACATCATGCAGCTCATGGAAGCGCTATTCAAGCTGGCTTTCAGCGAGCTTGGGGACATCAAGCTGCCTGACACGTTTCCGGTGCTGTCATACCGGGAAGCGATGAAACGCTACGGAACCGACCGACCGGATTTGCGGATTGCGCTCGAACTTGTTGATCTCACCGACGCGATGAAAGACGAGGAGTTCCAGGTTTTCAGACGCGCGGCCAATCGCAAGGATGGTCGTGTTGCGGCACTTCGCGTGCCTGATGGCGCGGCGCTGACTCGACAGAAAATTGATGCATATACCGAATTTGTCGGCAACTATGGCGCAAAAGGACTAGCATACATTAAGGTTAACAGCACCGCTGCGGGCAGGGAAGGACTGCAATCGCCAATCGTCAAGTTTCTTTCTGATGCAGCGATTGACAGCATCATTCAGCTCAGCAACTGTCAGCCGGGTGATATCGTTTTCTTTGGTGCTGATGCTGCATCGACAGTCAACGCATCGCTTGGCGCACTCAGAAATCAGCTCGGTGCAGATCTCGGACTTGTAGAAGAGGGCTGGCAGCCGGTCTGGGTTGTCGACTTTCCACTGGTTGAATACGACCAGGAATCCAACCGCTGGCAGGCATTGCATCATCCCTTTACCGCCCCCAAAGAAGACGCCCTTGATGAGATCCAAAGTGATCCCGGCTCGGTACTCTCGCGGGCCTACGATCTGGTGTTGAACGGGGTCGAAATCGGCGGTGGTTCAATCAGAAATCATCGCCTCGACGTACAGCGGCAGATCTTCCGCATGCTGGGATTGTCGGAAGACAGTATTGATGAGAAGTTTGGCTTTTTGCTGACTGCGCTCAGTTGCGGCGCGCCGCCTCATGGTGGAATCGCGTTCGGAATTGACAGGATTGCTGCTTTACTTGCGGGCGAGAGTTCTATTCGCGATGTGATTGCGTTCCCAAAAACACAGCGCGCCTACTGCCCGTTAACGGATGCGCCGAATGCAATTGCCACCGAACAGCTCAACGAGCTGGAGCTGCGCGTCAAGACAACTGCGTCGATTATGAACGCGCCAGTCAGCGAAAATCCGTAATCTTGCGGGGACGGTTGGGCATTGCGTTCAGACGCTCAAACTGACTACAAGCGGCCCGAATCAATTCTGCTGGTAATCTATACCCGACAGGGTCAGACCCTGTTATTGAAACGCATCTGGCACCACACATTCTGGCAGTCCGTAACCGGCGCCATCCGCTGGCTCGGCGAATCGCCGCTGGAAGCGGCAGTGCGTGAGCTTCGTGAAGAAACTGGAATTGAGGTCTCCACCAGTGCGATCCAGGACTGGAATCGTCGCTTTAGGTTTCAAATCCCAAATCGGTATCAGCACCGCTACGAGCCTGGCGTGCAGATGAATGTCGAACATCTATTCTCTTTGTGCCTGCCTGCACCACGATCTGTCACCCTGAAGCCGGACGAGCACAGCGACTACCGATGGGTTGATATCGAAGCGGCAATGGGTAAAGTGTGGTCGTGGACCAATCGCGAGGCATTGCATCTTGTTCGAGATCAGCAGCAGGCGTGACCTGACAATGGACAGTCGGTTAAAGTGGTAAAATAAACAAAGCGAAAACTTCTACGATCCTCCTATGGCCGGACACAGTAAATGGGCAAATATCCGGTTTCGAAAAGCCGCACAGGACAGTCGCCGCGGTAAACTGTTCTCGAAACTCATCAGGGAAATTACGGTTGCAGCAAGAACCGGCCCGGATCCGGATGGCAATCCCGCACTTCGCGCTGCGGTCGACAAGGCACTGACTGCAAACATGAGCCGCGATGTCATCAACAGAGCCATTCAAAGGGGTTCAGGTGAAAGTGGTGGTGAAGGATATCAGGATGTGGTTTATGAAGGCTATGGCCCCGGCGGCGTGGCATTTCTTATCGAATGCTCAACCGACAACCGCAACCGCACCGTTAGTGAAGTGCGCCATGCATTGACAAAATATGGTGGCAACCTTGGCACTGAGGGCTCGGTTTCATACCTGTTCAATCGGGTCGGGCTGATTCAATTTGCCGGCAACGTGAGCGAAGAGGATCTGTTCGACGTGACCATCGCGGCCGGCGCTGAAGATATCGATACACTCGATGATGGCAGAATTATGGTCACCACCCCGATTGATTTATTTTATGAAGTCGTCACAGCACTCAAGGAAGCCGGTCTCGAATACGACGAGGCTGGAATTGAGCAGCGTCCCACTGTGTCTGTGGATATTGACGATGAGATGAGCGAACGAATTGTCAATCTGGTTGGTGTCATTGAAGACCTGGACGATGTGCGCGATGTTTATACAAACGCATCTTTGCAGATGGAATGAGTTGTGATCAGAATTCTCGGAGTTGACCCTGGATCAAGAATTACCGGCTATGGCTTGATCGATTGCGACAAAAGCTCCATGAAGTATGTCGCAAGCGGGTCGATCAAGCTGCGGGCGGACAATTTGTCAGAACGCCTTTATCGGATTTTTACCGACATATCTGCACTCATCGACCAACACCAGCCACAGATCGCAGCGGTCGAAAAGGTGTTTGTGTCTGTTAACCCGCAGTCAGCGCTGAAAATCGGTCATGCGCGCGGCAGCGCAATTTGTGCCTGTGCGTCAAAAAGTCTTGTCATTGAGGAATACGCGGCCCGGGAAATCAAGCGGTCTGTGACTGGCAACGGTGCTGCAAACAAAGACCAGGTCAAGTTTATGGTACAAATGCTGCTTGGACTCGATCAGGTTGATACCCAGGACGAAGCAGACGCCCTCGCAGTGGCGATTACGCATTATCAGTTTATGCCGCTAATTGCTTCAATCAAGGATTCTCGTCAGCGCTTCGTTCCGCCGGACGCGATTGCTTCAGTCACCCGCTAGAGCACTCCAGTATCGTGATTGGCTATCTCAGAGGTACTGTCAAACAGAAACGGGAATCATCCGTGGTTTTGGAATGCAATGGTGTTGGCTATGAAATTTCCGTTCCGAAGAGTATCCAGTTTCAGTTTCCTGAGGTAGAGGAGCAGGGCACACTGCACACGCACTTGCATGTCCGACCAGAGTCACAGGCTTTGTATGGATTTCTTTCCGAACAGGAACGGGATATGTTTCGCATACTGATCAACATCAGTAGCATTGGGCCGAGTCACGCACTCAACATTCTGTCTGAACTCAAGCTGTCAGAGCTCGTGACCTGCGTTCGATTCAACGATTCCAAACCGCTTGAAAGCGTGCCGCGGATTGGCAAGGCAACCGCGGCAAAACTGTTGATCGAACTTGCCAACAAGATTGACCAATTCCAGGTGGCTGACGCGGCCACAGAAACAAAGAGCGGTTCTTCGACCGACTACCTGGAAGATGCTGTCGAAGCACTGATGGTAATGGGGTTTACACAACGGGAGGCTCAAAGCGCGGTGTCAGGTGTACGCGAACAGTCAAATAGCACTGAACAGGCAATTCGGTTTGCGCTTGGAAACTTGAGATCTGCCGGCTGATGAACGACGACACTCGATTCATCTCACCTCAGGAAGCGGGCAGTGAGGAGCAGGCATTTGACATCACTTTGCGTCCCAAGGTGCTTGGCGACTTCATCGGGCAGCGTAAAACCCGCGAACAGTTGCACATTTTCATTGCTGCAGCAAAGCAGCGCCAGGAGGCTCTCGATCACGTCCTTTTGTTTGGTCCCCCAGGACTCGGCAAGACAACCCTCGCCCATATTATTGCCAATGAACTCAATGTGGAACTTGTGCAAACGTCAGGGCCGGTATTGGAGCGCCAGGGTGATGTCGCAGCGATGCTGACTCGACTGACGTTTGGATCAGTCCTGTTTGTCGACGAAATACATCGCCTCAATCCGGTGGTGGAAGAAGTACTGTATCCGGCGATGGAAGACTATCGCATTGATATTGTGATCGGTCAGGGGCCTGCCGCAAAATCCATTCAGTTACCGGTCAAGCCATTTACTCTGGTTGGCGCGACAACCAGGACCGGGCTTTTAACCTCGCCGCTTAGGGACCGCTTCGGCATCGTCCATCGACTGGATTATTACGATCACAAAGAGTTGTCCAGCATTGTGCATCGTTCATCGAAAATTCTTTCCATTGAAGCTGACGATCCCGGGGTTGAAGCGATTGCAGAGTGTTCCCGCGGTACGCCCAGAATCGCCAACCGGCTGCTAAGGCGGGTACGCGACTACGCGCAGATCAAGGGCAGCGGTGCAATCGATCGCGCAATCGCGCAGTATGCACTTGAGATGCTGGAGGTTGACACCTGCGGACTTGATGTGCTGGACCGCAAATACCTGCAGATTTTGATCGAAAATTATCAGGGTGGCCCAGCTGGCCTGGAGACCCTGTCGGCAGCACTGAGCGAGGATCGAGGCACCATTGAGGACATGATCGAACCTTATCTGCTGCAGCAGGGTTTTATCGAGCGTACGCCACGGGGGCGAAAAGCCACCAAAAAGGCGTGGCAACACCTGCGGCTGGAACCGGACGAGAAGCATCAGCAGCCATCACTTCTATAAAAGTGAGAAGTTGCCATCTAGTAAAATTGCGAAAAAACTGGAATTCGAATTGCACTTAGCTGCCTTTCAATCACAGTGCCGGGTTTATTTTGAAGATACTGATTCCGGTGGTGTGGTATATCACGCCAATTATCTTAAGTTCATGGAACGGGCAAGATCAGATTGGCTGGCTAAATATGGCTGTTTGCCACAGCAGCCGGCCGACAAATGGGGCGTAATTTTCGTCGTGCGTTCACTAACTCTGGAATTTTTAAAACCTGCGCGTTTGGGAGATATGCTCAAGGTTTCCGTCGAGCCGGACTCGATTCAAGGGGCAAGTATGCTGATCTCTCAAACTGTTTTGAACGAAGGCGACGAAGTGCTCGTGCGCGGTAAGTTTCGAATTGCATGTATTGACAGTTCAAGATTTAAAGTTCAAAGAATTCCAGCACAATTGAGGAGAATTTTGACCTGATGGAAAATTCAATAGAACTGGTCCCGACAGAGCATTCACTGTCATTTATTGAGTTAATACTCAATGCAAGCATTTTGGTGCAGATCGTGATGGTGATTCTGGTGTTAGCCTCACTCATTTCGTGGAGCATGATTTTCTACAAGTGGTTTACCCTAAAAAACTGGATAAATTCAGCTAGAGAATTTGAAACCGAATTTTGGAGTGTTGGCGATCTTAGCACACTGTATTACGATTGGGAAAGCCGCAATCGCGATACCGGTTCAATTGCGGAAATATTTCTAGAAGGCTACCGCGAATTAAGCAGACTGCTGACACGCAGCAATATTGATCGGGCCGATATTGTCGACGGCGTGAACCGGTCCATGGGAATCGCACTGACCCGGGCGGAAGACAGTGTCAACTCGAATCTGTCTTTTCTCGCCACAGTCGGATCGACCAGTCCGTACATTGGCTTGTTTGGCACGGTGTGGGGCATCATGAATTCCTTTCGAGCACTCGGCACTTTGCAGACGACGACCATCGCAGCAGTGGCTCCGGGAATAGCCGAAGCTCTGATTGCAACAGCGATGGGTCTTGCAGCAGCCATTCCGGCGGTGATTGCGTATAACCGCTTTTCCTATCAGGCCGATCGGCTGCTCAGTCAGTATGAAGCGTTTGCTGAAGAGTTCCTGAGTGTCGTCAACAGGCAATACGCAATCAGGCAAACCCTGTCATGAGAAAAATCACAAAAACCCGCAAACACCGGCAGATGAACGAAATCAATGTGGTTCCCTACATTGATGTCATGCTGGTTTTGCTGGTGATTTTTATGGTAACCGCGCCGCTTCTGACAGAGGGTGTAAAAGTTGATCTGCCGCAAGCTTCAGCCAAACCGATTGAATCATCGGAAAGCATCCCTTTTGTCGTGCATGTCAATGCTGCCGGAGAATATTTCGTCAATCAGGAGACTGGGGAGTCCGTCAATCTGAATGCAATTCAGGTTAAGGCAGCCGCAACCATGCGGGCCAAACCCGCAACACCCTTTCTGGTCAGGGGAGATGCCAACGTGGACTTCGATGCAGTCATTCAGGCAATGGTAGCCCTGCAAAAAGCAGGCGTGGAGGACATAGGACTCGTAACCAGGAGTCCCGCTGATAAATGACCCCGTGGTAAATAGAAAGAAATCCCGGAAATTTGTTGGACGGTCAGTAACACTGGCACTACTGGTTCATGCCGCAATCATTTTCGTGGTGGGAGTTAGTATTATTTTTCGACAGGAAATCATGCACGAGACTGTTGACTCAGACGTCACGCCTGTTAACGCCCACGCGGTTGATGAAGCCGAGGTCATTGCGGAAATCGAGCGTATGCAACTCGCGGAAGAGCGCGAACGCGCGGAGCGGATTGCGCAGCAAGAACAGTTGGAACTCGCACTCAAGCAACAAAAGGAAGCGGAACGGCTGGCCAGGGAAGAACAGCAGCGACTGGCAGCTATGGAAGAGCAGCGGCTCGAACAGGAAGAAGCGCTGCGTCAGATGGAAGAACAAAAGCGCCAGGCACAGGCTGAGATTGAAGCCGCTGAGCAACAGCGGCTCGAAGAACAGCAACGCATTGCAGAAGCTGAAGCAGAACGGCTGCGACAAGCTGAAGAGCTGCGCCAGATAGAGGAACAAAAAGAGCTCGCCCAGGCCGAGTTTGAAGCAACTGAACAAAAGCGTCTGGCAGAGCTGCGCCAGGCCGAGGAAGCGGAAGCCAGGCGCCTGCTTGAAGAGCAGGAGTTGCAGGCACTCGAAGATCAGAAACGTCAGGCGCAGGCTGAAATCGAGGCTGTTCAGCAACAGCGCGACGAGCAGCAGCACCAGTCAGAAATCGAAAAACAGAAGCTTGACGAAGAAATTGAAGCAAAGCGACAGGTGGCATTGGAGTTGGCGAAACGTGAGCAGCTCGAGGAGGCGGAACAGCAACAGGAGTTGGAACGACAACAGGAGCTCGAGCGGCAGCGTCTTGCAGCCGAACAGGAACAAAGGGAGTTTGAAGAACGGGCACAGCAGGCGCGCCTTAAAAAACAGCAAGAGCAGCTAGCGCGTGAAGAATTGCTCAGGCAGCAGGAAGAGGAGCTGCTCAGGAAGCAGGAAGAGGAACGGCTGCAGGAACAATTGCGAAGAGAACGCTTAGAACAGCGTGCTCGAAGTGAGTTTTCAAGATATATTCCTCAAATCAAGAGGAAAGTTGAAGATGCCTGGATTGAATCGCCGAATTCGGAAGGTTTATTTGCAGTCCTGGAAGTGGAGATCAATCCAGTGGGTGAAGTGCAGGCGGTAACGGTATTTTCGTCGAGTGGTTCACTGGCATTTGATCGTTCGGGAACGATTGCAGTGCGCAAAGCATCGCCGCTGCCTATTCCGAAAGATCGAGAGTTATTTCAATACTTTAAACGATTCAGGTTCGAATTTAGCGGGGCACCACAGTAGCCATGCGAAAAATCATTTCAATTTTGGCTGTGATTGCTGCCGGCGCACTGACCAGTGTAAACCTCGCGTTTGCTGTCTTTACGATCGAAATTGATGAGGGAGTCGTGCGCGGCATTCCAATCGCGATCGTTCCCTTTGGCGGGGACGCCGCTGATCAGTTTTTGCGTTCAGCTGACCGGATCATCAGTGATGATTTGACCAGAACTGGAAGGTTTGATCCAATTGGCGAAGATCAGCATTTGAGCAAACCAACTTCCGCCGAAGAGATTCGATTCGTTGACTGGCAGTTAATCAAGGCTGACTATGTGCTGATCGGCCGAGTGGAAAGCGTGGAAGACCGGGTCGGTAATTTTCGAATTATTACGCGCCTTTATGATTCATTTGAACAAAAACAGGTATTCGGCGTTCAGTTTATCGCGACGGCCGACCAAATGCGAGTGATTGCACACAGAATTGCCAATGCTGTTTTTGAGAATATTACCGGTCAGAAGAGTTCATTTGAATCCAGAATTGTTTACACGACAACGATACCGAATGGCGCGAGCGGTGCTGCGGAACACGTTCTTTATGTCGCAGATTACGATGGCTTCGGTCCCCAGGTCGTGCTGCGCAGCGAATATCCCATTCTCTCTCCGTCGTGGTCGCCCGACTCGACCCAGATTGCGTATTCTGAGCTGCGAAGTTCGGGAGCCAGAATTTATATTCAGACAGTCGCCACCGGTGAGCGGTTTGAAATTGATACCCCACAAGGCCATAACAGCGCACCGAGCTGGTCTCCCGATGGTCAGCGATTAGCATTTGCCAATTTGACGGGCGGCAATTCAGATGTTTATATTTACTCACTCAAAGATAACAAGATTACCCGGGTCACAAATCACCGATTGATTGATACCGAGCCGTCATGGTCGCCCGATGGCAAGCACATTGTTTTCACATCTAACCGGGGCAAAGACCCGCAGATTTACCAGGCACTGGCCAGGCGGGATGCTGCAACGAAGCGGGTAACCCTTGATGGCCGGTCCAATACGGCTGCGCAATATTCTCCGAGTGGCGATCGAATGGTCGTCATAACCGATCAGGGCCGCGGCAGTCAGGTCGGAATTTTTGATTTTAAAAGCAGGGGGATTCAGGTAATATCGTCAACTACCCTGGACGATTCGGCGAAGTTTTCGCCACATGGCGACATGCTCATTCATGTCGTTGAGGGTAAAGATAGATATATTAAAATATTGTCACCGGATGGCCGTGTCCAAACTCGCATCCCCGTTGCAGATGGCCTGGTCAAGCAAGTGGATTGGGAAAAAAGCCCACAATAATCGATTAATTCAAGAGGTATAGCATATGTTGGCGTCTGGACGGCTTTTTGGAGTCATAATTTTTCTGATGTTCATTTTGGTCGGTTGCTCGAAACCAATGGACGGTGATTCTTCGGATGCATCTGCGGATGCGCCAGACACTGAAGCTTCCGATTCAGCGGGTGCAGAAGAAGATTCCGTGCTGGTTGAAATGGGTCTGGATGAATCAGCTGACGAGTCAGATGAAATGAATCCACTTGACCAAGGTGCTGTCTACTTCGATTATGATGAAGCGACCGTATCAGAACAGGCACAGGAGATTATTCGTGCGCATGCGGAAGTTTTGGTGCAAAATCCAGGCGTTACACTACACCTTGCCGGGCACGCGGACGAACGAGGTACGCGTGAGTATAACTTGGCCTTAGGCAATGAGCGCGCGACTTCCGTCAGTTCATTTTTTCAGCAGTTCGGAGTTGATTCCTCTCGAATTACGGCAGTATCTTTCGGTGAGGAAGTCCCTGCAGTGATGGGCGCTGATGAGGAAAGCTGGGCCTTGAATCGACGGGTCGAGATTACTCACGATCTGATGCAGTAGGCAATTTTCCAGGCGGAATTCATTTGCATGACAAATTTGCGTTCAATTAAACTTGGCTTAACGTCCTGTACGCTGGTATTTGCCGCGTTCGTCGCAGGGTGCGCCACTGCCGAAACTTCAGTTAGTAATAGTGCCGGCAATACAGGTGCGACGGAACAGCCAGCCAATTCGGATGCAGTGAATGTTGATGAATTGGTCCCGGCGACAATGGTTGCGCAAGTTCAGGCACTGTCGGACGAAATCAGAACGCTGCGCGATCAGGTTGAAATTCTGGAAATTGAACTGGACGATACCAGGCAGCGGCAAAAGGATCTCTACAATGACCTGGACGCGAGGCTGAGGAAATTTGAGCGGACTGCCCCGGCGCAGGTAACACCTGCATCCGACGATGCTACCGAGCCGACTCCCGAAGCGTCTTCTGTAGACAGCGAAAGCCCCGAGTCGGTTGAAACGCCAAGTGATACCGAGGTTGTCGAAGCGATTGAGGAGCAGCCGGCGGCAGAACCGGTCGATCCTGAGGTCGTGCGGGAGGTCTACGACAACGCATTTCGAACGCTTAAACAGGGGAAGTATGAAGATGCGATCATTGAATTCACTGCGCTGATTCAGAATTATCCACAAAGCGAGTTAGTCGATGATGCCTTGTACTGGATCGCAGAAGCCAACTATGTGACCAAGAAGTACGATATTGCACTGCCTGCATTTGAGCAGATTATCAGAGACTATCCGGATAATCGACGAGCCGCGGAATCGATGCTGAAACTTGGATATATCTTTTACGATCAGCAAGACTTTGAACAGGCGCAAAACTATTTGCTTGAAGTCATTGACCGTTACCCCGCCAGCCGCTCAGCTTTTTCTGCCCAGCGCAGGCTTGACAAGATGGAAAGAGACGGCAATCTGTAGCGCAGATGACCAGTTGCTGATTGCTGCGCTGACTTATAGTCCGATATATCTTCGCTGTAAATCTGGCTGAGAATTCAACTCAGCAGAGTTGCCGCTCCACACCACGTAGCCCTTCTCGACGATATAGTGTCGATCACCGATCTGGAGCAGTGACTCCAAGTGTTTGTCAATCAGCAATATCGATTGACGATTGTCCTTTAACTGACTGATGCTTTCCCAGATTTGAGCGCGCAGCAAGGGAGATAAACCTTCGGTTGCTTCATCCAGCAATAGCAGTTTGGGATTGGTCATCAATGCTCTGCCGATGGATAGCATTTGCTGC
Organism: Gammaproteobacteria bacterium; assembly: GCA_022824665.1. GTDB lineage: Bacteria > Pseudomonadota > Gammaproteobacteria > Arenicellales > JAJDZL01 > JAJDZL01. Next base: position 12,085 of record JAJDZL010000037.1, read on the forward strand.
TCACCACCGGAAATTCTCCCGCCCATGATTTTGGCTCGAGGTTCCAGCGCTGGAAAAAGAGCAAGTACTTTCTCAACTGTCCACGGATTATCGAGCCCGTTTTTGTTATGTGCAGTTGCGATCAGGTTTTCCAGGACGGTCAGATTGGGGAAGATATGGCGACCTTCCGGCGCCAGGCCGATGCCGGCGTTTGCGATTCGATAAGCCTGCCAGTCGGTAATCTCAGATCCTTCAAAATGAATTGATCCGGCGCGCGGCCTGACCAGGCCCATAATTGAGCGAATTGTGGTTGTTTTACCCATCCCGTTTCGTCCAAGCAGAGTAACCACTTCACCGTGATTGATTTCGATACTAATGTCGAACAGCGCTTGGGTAGACCCGTAAAAGGAGGCGATTTTACTGACTGACAGCATAGGCACTAATCCTTGCCAAGATAAGCGCTTCGAACCAGTGAATCACCGCGAATGTCATCGGGAGAGCCGCTGGCAATGAGTCGACCGTAAACCATGACTGAAATACGATCTGCCAGAGTGAATACCGCGTCCATGTCGTGTTCGATCACAAGGATTGTGAACTTCTGCTTAAGGCCTTTTAGAAACTCAATGATTTTTGCCGAGTCCAAGCGTCCCATGCCAGCCAGTGGTTCATCCAGCACCAGCAGTTTCGGATCCATGGCAAGTGCAATGGCAAGCTCCAGCTGGCGTTGCTCTCCATGGGCCAGCTCACCTGCAATCGTATCGCAGTGCTCACTCATACCGATGGAATCAAGAACACTGATTGCCCGATTCTGAATGTTCGTTTCCGAGGCAACCGGTTTCCAGATATTGAAACTGTGCCCGAAGTGAGCCTGAACGGCCAGTGCAACATTTTCCTGGCAGGTAAAATCCTTGAGAATCGAAGTAATCTGAAATGAGCGGGCAATTCCCATGAGTGAACGGGCGGGTGCTTTGAGGCGAGTGATAGGCTTGCCGTCGAACTCAATTTCACCTGAGTCGCTTTCCAGAATGCCGGATATTTGGGAAATCAAAGTCGTCTTGCCGGCACCATTCGGGCCAATCAAGGCGTGAATTTCACCCTGTTCAACGTCGAGTGTGACGTTGTCAGTGGCAAGAACCCCGCCAAATGACTTGTTCAGGTCCTTGATTCGAAGCAGCACATCAGTCATTGGCAGACCGTTTTAAAGCAAGTAGCCCGTCGATACCCCGCGGTGACAACAATACGACAAGAATCAGAAATGGCCCAAATATCAGATGCCAGTGTTCGGTGATTCTTGCAAAGAACTCTGATAACAGCCAAAATACCAGTGCTCCCGTGATTGGCCCCATCATACTGGCCATGCCGCCCAAAACAACCATAAATATCAACTCACCTGAGCGAGTCCAGTGCATGATGTCAGGGCTGACAAACTTTTCAACGTTGGCGCTCAATACGCCGGCCACCGTACACATCACCCCAGCGATGACAAAGCAGGCCAATCGATATCTGAAGGTGGGGTAGCCCAGCACTTCCATTCGGGTTTCATTCGATTTGGCGGCACGAATTACGTAACCAAATCGCGAGTGAATCAGCCGATGGGAAAAATATAGGCAGGCAATCATCACCAGGAAGATAACGTAATACCGGTGTATGGGATTGTCAAAACTGATCAGGTCTGTTCCGAGTTCACTTCGTACATAGATGATCAGGCCATCGTCGCTGCCGAATTCCTCTATGCTGATCGAGAGAAAGTAAATCATTTGCGTCAGCGCCATGGTAATCATGATGAAATAGACTCCACGGGTGCGCAGGCAAATACTGCCGAAAACCAACGCGACACAAAAGCCTGCCATTAGCGCAGCGACCAACTGGATGTAAAAGTTATTGATGTCGTAATAGGCAAAAATCCCGACAGTGTAAGCGCCGATGCCGAGGTACAGCGAATGCCCGAAACTGATCATGCCGCCGTAGCCTAGAATCAGGTTGAGACTGATCGCGGCAATTGCCCAGATCATCAGCCTCGCAAACAGATTGATGTAGTACGGCTCATCCAGCAGATTGGCAGCGACAGGCGCGAGCGCACACAGTCCAATCACAAGAACACCGAGCACTTTGCGACGGTTTTGCAGATTGTCCAGGCTGAGCATCGCGGGTACCGGGTGCGCGCTATTGGGTCTGCGAGCCGAACAGGCCCTGGGGTTTAAAGAACAGGATTAAGGTCATGAATATATAAATCAGCATTGACGAGATTGCCGGTGCAGCTGCTTCAGCTGCATTGACCGGAATGAAAAGAGCGAGAATGACATCAAGGAACGAGCGCCCCAAAGAGTCGATTAAACCGGTGATCAGTGCCGCGATAAAACACCCTCGAACCGAACCGATACCGCCGATCACAATCACCACGAATGCAATGATGATGATCTGCTCACCCATGCCTGAGTTGGCACCAAGAATCGGTGCCATCAAAACGCCGGCCAGCGCGCCAAGCGCAGTTCCAATACCGAAAACCAGGGTGAACAGCAAACGAATATTGGTGCCGAGTGCATAGATCATTGTTCGGTCGGTAGCACCTGCCCGAATCAGCATGCCGAGTCTGGTTTTTGTGACCAGTGCCCACATTCCAACTGCAACGATGAGCCCTGAGCCGATGATCATCAGTCGGTATACCGAGTATTCGATGCCGAACATGAGTGGCACCGTCGAATCCAGGTACTTGGGAAACGGTACTGTCAGTCCGTCAAGCGGCCATACGACCTGTACCAGTTCATTAAAAAACAGGATAAGCCCAAAGGTGGCAAGCACCTGGTCAAGGTGGTGTCGCTGGTAGAGTGTTCTAAGTGTTGTAATCTCGGTCAGAATCCCGATGCCGGCGACAATCGGAACTGCCAGTAGCAGGGCCAGGATAAATGATCCGGTCCAAAGGAAAATCGTCGCGCCGATGAATGCCCCCAGCATATACATCGTGCCATGCGCCAGGTTAACCAGGTCCATGATGCCGAATGTCAAAGTCAGTCCGGCCGCGAGCAGGAACAACAGCACACCAAACTGTATGCCGTTGAGAATCTGTTCAATTAGCAGTGCCCACTCCAAGGTTCAGCTCCTCGATTCAAATTGTTGTGAGCCGCGGGTTTTCGGACCGGATGAACTTCCTTGGAGAATTGGTGCGTTCACTGCGGCAATTGATGGAACCTGCCGGCATCTTTCTGGGGCAAATCTACAATCGTGGTACCCGATCAGCACCGAAAATCCGCCTGTGTGAGGCGCCTTTCGGCGCCTCACACAGCTTTCGCAGAATTCGAGATCTTTATGTGTACACTGCCTGTTTCAGGCAGTGCTGAATCAATTCAAATGCCGATTCGGCTCCTACATGGAGCATTCGCCCGCGTACACATCCTGGTGCATATTGAGCACTGTGTCGCGAACCGCCGTCGTCCATACACCGTCTGCATCTGCAACCACTTCACGGCTGTAGAAATTCTGGATTGGGAAGTGATTCGGGCCCATTTTGAACTCACCGCGTACCGAATCATAATTGGCACTCTGCAGGGCTGCGCGCAGGCCATCGACGTTGCTCATGTCACCGCCCACGGCTTCAACCGCGCTTTTGATGTACATGACGGCATCATAGCTTTGAGCAGCATAAAAACTCGGGTATTTGCCGTACTTTGCCTTAAAGCCATCGACGAATTTTTTATTCGCCGCATTATCAAGATCCGGCGCCCAGAATTGGGTCATGGTGGTACCGAGTACACCGGTCATTTCCGCGGCCTGAAAGCGCGGCAGACTGATTGAGTCAACCGTAAACACTGTGTAAAGGTCTACGCTGTCCGACAGGCCTGACTGCTGATACTGCTTGATAAATGCAGGCCCGTGCTTACCCGGATAAAAGATAAACACACCGTCGGGATTGGCGGCTTTCACCTTTGACAGCTCAGAAGCCCAGTCAATCTGGTCTGGCCACTTGGTCATGTCCTCGCCAACGATTTCGCCTTTGAAGGTGCGCTTTACGCCGGCTACCATATTCTTGCCAGCGGCGTACAGTGGCGCGATCACATAAAGTGTCTTGACACCGCGCTGGTTAAGAACCTCGCCCATCGCCATGGGTGTCTGGTCATTTTGCCAGGAAATGTTGAAGAAATTCTCATGGCATCCTTTACCGGCCAATTGAGACGGTCCGGCGTTGGCACTGATGAGAATCTTCCCGGCATCAAGTACTGTAGTCGCTGATGCCAATAGTACGTGCGACCAGATATAGCCAAATACGATATCAACCTTATCCTGGACAACCAGTCGTTCAGTTGCCTGTTTACCTTTCTGGGGGTTGAATTCATCGTCGCCGTAAACCACTTCAACGTCGGTGGCTCCCATTTTGTGGCCAATGTGCTCCAATGCCAGCTCTACCGCGTCGCGCATGTCGTTTCCAATTACGGCCGCTGGAGTACTCAGCGTCGTAACAAATCCCAGCTTGACTGAAGCGGAAAATGCGCTCGGCGCCGCCAGCATAAGACCAAGTGCGACGAGCAAAGAAATTTTTGTTTTCATGTTCATTTACCAAGTTTGTTTTAAAAGAGAAATTCGATCAAGTGTACACCTTGCCTTGCAGGTAACAACAGTTAATTGTACTCAATCACGACGTGTCTTGGATGCCAGTCAAATTGACCCAATCACCATTTTGAGCCCTGTAGCGGCATGCGAGTCAAACCGCCAACTGTTCGAGTGCCCATTGGACGTGCTCGCGCACCAGTGGCGAAGGATGATCCTGACGCGCATTGAGTGCCTTTATCGCGGCATTTGTTCGCGGTGAGTTCCCGAGTGCTACAGCGATATTTCTGAGCCATCTTTCGTGCCCAAGGCGGCGAATTGCCGAGCCTTCGGTTTTGTCAAGAAACTCGCTTTCTGACCAAAGAAAGATTTCACTTAAGTGAATTGAATCCAGCCGGTGGCGAACACGGAAGGCGGCTTCGTCCGTTGCTGAGGAAAACCGATTCCATGGACAGACAAGCTGGCAGTCATCACAGCCAAACACACGATTGCCGATGGCCCGGCGAAACTCTAAAGGAATGGAACCCTTGTACTCAATCGTGAGGTATGAAATGCACTTTCTCGCATCAACGATGTAAGGTGCGACAATTGCATTGGTCGGGCAGGCATCAATGCACGCCTGACAGCTGCCACAGTGGTCAGTGGCCGGTTGGTCGGCCGGCAGCGGCAGGTCTGTATAAAGCTCACCTATAAAGAACCAGGACCCTGCTTTGCGGTTGAGCAGATTGGAATGCTTGCCAATCCAGCCAAGCCCCGCTTTTTGCGCAAGTGGTTTTTCCATGACGGGCGCACTGTCGGCAAACGCCCGATAACCGAATTGTCCGATTTCCTCTTCGATGCGATTGGCCAGTTGCTGAAGCCTTTTGCGTATCAGTTTGTGATAATCTCGTCCAGTCGCGTAGCGCGAGACAAATGCTGCAGCCGGGTCATTGAGGGTGTCAGCAATGTCTCTGGATTGCGGTGGGAAGTAGTCCATGCGGGCAGAAATGACCCGCAAGGTTCCCGGTACCAGCAGTTCGGCCTGGGTACGCTTGCGTCCATGGCGCTGCATGTAGTTGAGCTCGCCGTGCATATTCATGGACAGCCACTGGTTCAAATAATTTTCAGCTTGCGTCAGATCGGTATCGGTGATGCCGATTTGCTGAAATCCAAGTTCCCGGCCCCAGTTCTTGATTGAACCAGCGAGACTCGTCAAAGTAGCATCTGAAAATTGCATATCACTTGGATGTTGGACCAAAATTCACATCAAAACCAAATCGTCAGCTTACTTGTTGGTAAACTCTGCCGCCGGCAGGTTTTTTGAATCAGGACAGCGTACTGACGCGGTATCAATGGCTGTGTCAGTATTACAAGATCGCTCGTTACCCATCAGATTTGACAACTGAAACAGGTGCTTGTCGAGGCCTTGATTCGGCCGAACCCGCTCCTTTGCAAACTCAGTTTGGCCGAAATGCGTCTAAACTGCAAATTGTACGAATCTGCTAAATTGTAAACACATGCATATCGATGGCACGAATCAATCGTCACAGCGATCTGTGTTACGGAAAGATTTCGGCTGTTCAATTCGATTGCAGTGGATTAACTGATAAGTTGCTGAGCACTTTTTTCGACTGTATTTTGAATGCTTCAATTTATCAACAAATACAGGCAAATAACCTCGCTTTACCCACCGTACCCGCGGAATCGTGGAGATAAATGCAGGCTCCAGAGGTTATAATTCAGCCGATCATTCGAACTTGAAACCGTGTCCTGGAACTCAGCATCAATTATCCTCTAATCTGTGTCCGCGCGTTCGATTCACACCTGTCAGCAGTCAAGAGACCTTGACCGCATCGTCATCGAAAAATTTGCTATTCCCAGCCATGTTTTGATGAGTCGGGCAGGGCAGGCTGCTTTTAAAAGTATGCGTAAACACTGGCCGGATTGCAGGCAAATTGCAGTTCTTTGTGGGCGGGGAAACAACGGCGGAGATGGATACATTGTCGCGAGCGCGGCAATAAAATCTGGAATCACCACCCGTGTTTTTCAAACTGGGGAGCCAAATACCGAGGATGCACTCGCTGCCTGTCTGGAGTATCAGCAACTTGGCGGCGAATTTCAGGACATCAATGGAACCATTGATTTTTCGGAGTTTGATGTCGTTATTGATGGATTGTTCGGCAGCGGACTCAAGCGCGATGTAGATGGAATGTACCTCGACATTATCAATAAAGTGCAATCCAGTGCAAGACAAATACTGGCACTGGATATTCCCTCTGGTTTGGATGCAGATACCGGAATTGCGCGCGGTAAGGCGCTGCGCGCCGATGTTACCGTATGTTTTATTGCTGCCAAAGTCGGACTGTTGACCGGTATCGGGAAAGACTACTGTGGTGT
>JAJDZL010000006.1 GCA_022824665.1 Gammaproteobacteria bacterium
GTTCAGACCGGGTTTTGCAGAACCGGCAGGATGTTTGCTTGTGAACATTATGGTGTTGAGCCCGATATTTTGTGTCTTGCCAAGGGTATTGCCGGTGGCTTTCCGATGGGTGCAATCGCGGTGAGTGACGCAGTCCAGACTTCAAGCGGCGCGCATGGCAGCACGTTTGGCGGTAATCCGCTCGCCTGTGCGGCATTTCTCGCGACGGTCAATTTCATGGAGCAGGAAAATCTCGCGGCAAGAGCCAGTCAACTCGGTGCGCGATTTCAAAACAGGTTAACTGCTGCCAAGCCCGCATGTGTACGCGAAGTCAGGCAGCTGGGACTGATGATTGGTATCGAGCTCAAGGAGCGCGCGTCGGATCATCTTGAAAATCTGCAGAATCAGGGGGTGCTCGCACTGCCGGCCGGTCTCAATGTCGTACGCCTGCTGCCGCCGCTGGTCATCACCGAAGCCCAGCTGGACGAAGTGTTGGAAAAGCTGCTCTCAACGCTGACACAAAAGGCATGAAAGATATGCTACGGACTTGTCAGCTGGCAGCCGGCTCGGCACCGCTGAGCGTTGTCACGAACCGTGTGATGTAAATGACTGAGGGACTGTCCTGGACCACTCGTCTGGCTGAGCAGTCTGTTGACTTTGTGTTTGGTGCGCTACCGCGCGCCCCGATCTCCGAGGCGGAGTGGCGCGCATGTCGGCTGGTCGCGCATCGGGGCTGTGTTGACGCTGCGCGCGGAATTTATGAGAACACCCTGGCATCATTTGACGCAGCCCGGGAAGCGGGTGCGTGGGGAATCGAGCTGGATGTTCAGTGGACCCGTGATGACTGGCCAGTGATCATCCATGATCCAAACACCGCGGCATTGCCTGGCACCGGTGCAGTCGAAATCGCGGCAATCGAATATGAGGAATTGCATCGACTCAGCCCCCTGGTACCGCGGCTCGAAGAGGTATTGGAGCAATTCGCCGGCGAGCTGCATCTGATGATTGAGCTCAAGGTGGCGCCACCCACCTCCCGGGCAGCCGCTCGGTTGGCCGCGTGTCTTGCGCCCTGGCAGTCAGTCAGGGACTATCACCTGATGAGTCTAAACGCTGCTGAGTTGCGCGAACTTGAGGATTTTCCCGTTGCCGCGAAGCTGCTGATCGCAACGACCAATACGCGCAAGATGTTTGCTGAATTCAGGCAGGGCGGATTTGGCGGACTGACCGGTCACTATTTGTTGCTGAACAATAAAATGCGCAGACATCTGGCACAGCAAAACATCCCGTGGGGTACGGGATTTGTAAACTCGATCAATCTACTGGCTAGAGAAATCCGCAGCGGTACGCGGTGGATTTTTTCAGATGCGGTACAAACGCTGCGGCAAAGCGGGTGACCGGCCAGGAGACATTCAATTCGTTTTAGTTTTTTTTATTCCGGAGGACAGAATGAAATTAGGCTTTATTGGACTTGGCAATGTTGGCGGCAAACTGGCTGGCAGCCTGCTCAGAAACGGGTTTGACCTCACGGTCAGGGACTTGAATCGGGAAACGGCGGCACCTTTTATGGCGCGCGGAGCGAGCTGGGCAGACTCTCCTGCTGAGCTTGCAAACGCGGTCGATATGGTGATCACCTGTTTGCCAAGTCCCGAGATTTGCGCGTCAGTGATGGAGTCTGAAGACGGTGTACTGAGTGGGCTCAAAAGCGGTGCGCTTTGGGCTGAAATGAGTACCACTGACCAGACCGAAGTGCTGCGACTCGGAGCGCTTGTTAAAGACAAAGGCGCCTTGCCCATGGATTGTCCGGTGTCAGGCGGGTGCCACCGGGCGGCAACCGGCAACATTTCTATTTTTGTCGGCTGCGACAGACCAACATTTGAGCGCGCATTTCCCGTGATACAGGCGATGGGACGACGGATTCTGCACACCGGGGAGCTCGGCTCCGCCTCGGTGCTCAAGGTGCTCACCAATTACCTTGCAACGGCAAACCTGGTCACCTTGTGTGAAGCGCTGGCAACTGCGCAGCAAAGCGGTCTGGATCTCGCCACCACCTATGAAGCGATTCGCATTTCATCAGGCAACTCGTTTGTGCACGAGACCGAAAGCCAGGTCATATTGAATGGCAGCCGCAACATCAATTTTACGATGGACCTGGTGATAAAGGACATCTCGCTATTTCAGGATGTGGCTGAGCGCGCGGGTTTACCACTGGAAGTCAGTCCGCTGCTGATTGAAATTTTCAAGGATGGTCTTGAGCGCTATGGTGCGCGGGAGTGGTCGCCCAATATCGTAAAGCGACTTGAAGAGGAGTGTGGCGCTGAGATACTGGCGCCAGGCTTTCCGGCTGAAATCGAGGATGATGAACCGGAGGTGCCGGGTTACGAAGTTGTCCCGGGCACGACTTTGTCAAATTAATCGGACGTTTCTTGAAACGTTGTCCATGTCGCTCATTTCAAAAAAAATGGTGGAAGTATGGCCGGATGAGCCGTTTCGCAAGCAGCGCCCGGACGGGAATTGGGAACCTTTGCCGCGCGAGCCAAGGGCGTGTGCGGTACCGAACTGCAAACTCAATTGACGGTTGACGAAATGGATGGTGATGTTCAGATAACTGAGCAATGAACGGATCGAAGTGTCGGTTGGATTTGGGCTCCGGTATGGTTTGCATGGCAGGTGCTGCCTGAAACCGTCGCGAGCAAGGCTGCGGGCCGAAAACTGCTATGTTTCGTTCATCCGAAAATCTTGATTTTGCCTGGGTGCGGAACGGTGTTATCGAAGGCCTCGGCGCGCCTGAAGTCAGTATTCAGGTAGGCTGCGATGGGGTTGTCTGGCGAGCTCGGCCGGCAGTGCGAGAAAACATGCACCCGCGTACTCGACAGCTTGCCATTTGGGAGCAGAACGAGTGCTAAAATGGCAGCTGTGTTTGCGCAGGGCGGGAGCGCGCTGAATGCGCTGAATGTAAGTGTTTCATTCAGGTGGACGACGGGATTGTGTAATTGATTTCGCGATCTGCTTGGTAAAGTACCGTCGTGTCAGCAGTTATGTCGGCGACTCCGAAATAGTGCGCGTCCTTATAGTCAGCAATGGTATGCAGTTTGCGCGGACGATACAATTCTGCAGGTGTTACAGCACCCTGCGACATGGATAGTACAATCAAGTGACCATAACCAAATGAACGAATCAAGACCAATTAAGAAACTGCTGGTTGCCAACCGAAGTGAAATCGCGATACGCGTTTTTCGGGCTGCGACCGAACTTGGCATTAAGACGGTTGGAGTTTATGCCGAGCAGGATAAATTCTCCCTGCACCGGTTTAAGGCAGACGAAAGTTATCGTATTGGCCAAGGACTTGGGCCGATTCAGGCCTACAATGCAATCGACGAGATTCTGTCGGTAGCTCGCAGCACCCAGGTCGATGCAGTTCACCCGGGTTACGGTTTTCTGTCTGAAAAACCGGATTTTGTCGAAGCGTGCGAATCGCGCGGCATCCGCTTTGTCGGTCCGCCAGCAGACATCATGCGCAAACTCGGCAACAAGGTCTCGGCGCGCCTTGAGGCTGAAAAGGCAAATGTTCAGGTACTGCCGGCGACCGGACCTTTGCCGGACGACGAAGCGGAGATTGCTGCGCTGGCGGCCGGGATCGGCTATCCCCTGATGCTGAAGGCATCCTGGGGCGGTGGTGGTCGCGGCATGCGGGTGATCGAGTCTGCCGATGAGCTGCTGACCTCGGTCAGTCTGGGTCGGCGCGAAACAGAGTCTGCATTTGGCAGCTCGGAGGTATATCTTGAAAAACTCATCCGCCGGGCGCGCCATGTTGAGGTGCAGTTGCTTGGTGACACCTACGGCAACATTGTGCACCTGTTTGAGCGCGATTGTTCCATTCAGCGCAGGAACCAGAAAATCATCGAGCGGGCTCCGGCGCTTTTTCTGACCGGGGAGCAGCGTTCCGAGCTGTGTGAATCTGCAGTCCGACTGGCAAATTCGGTCGGTTACGTCAATGCCGGTACCGCAGAGTTCCTGTTTGACGACGATACCGGCGAGTGTTATTTCATTGAAGTTAATCCCCGGGTGCAGGTTGAACACACGGTAACCGAGGAAGTCACGGGTATTGATATCGTCAAGGCACAAATTCGCATTGCCGGCGGCGCGCGGATTGGTGATGTTGCTGACTCAGGCGTACCGGGGCAGCACGACATTAACACCAATGGCTATGCGCTGCAGTGCCGGGTAACCACCGAAAATCCGGAAGAGAATTTCATTCCGGATTACGGACGAATTACTGCATACCGCGGTGCGGCCGGCTTTGGTATTCGGCTCGATGGCGGTACCGCGTATTCAGGTGCTGTCATTACGCGTTATTACGACAGCCTGCTTGAGAAAGTGACTGCCTGGGCACCGAGCGCGGATGAAGCTGTGCAGCGAATGATCCGGGCGCTCAGAGAGTTCCGCATACGGGGCATTGCGACTAATCTGGTTTTTCTTGAGAATCTGCTGGGTCATCCGACATTTCTGGACGGGAGTTATACGACCCGTTTTGTAGACGATACCCAGGAACTGTTGAATATTGCCAAGCGCCGCGACCGGGCGACGCGGCTTTTGACTTACATTGCTGATGTTTCAGTAAACGGCAATGCGGAAGTTGCCGGGCGCCCCAAACCGGTCGATGCACTGCAGCCGGTGGTGCCAAAATTGGCTGCAGAAGAGCCGCCCGCCGGGACCCGGCAGCGGCTGGACGAGATGGGGCCGGAAGCATTTGCCAAGTGGATGCTGCAGCAAAAGGCTGCACTGGTAACTGATACAACATTTCGCGATGCACACCAGTCATTGCTGGCAACGCGTTTTAGAAGTTATGACCTGGTGCAATCTGCCGGTGCTTACGCAGTGAATCTGCCGAATCTTTTCAGTCTTGAATGCTGGGGTGGTGCGACGTTTGATGTCGCCATGCGGTTTTTGAAGGAGTGCCCGTGGGAACGTCTTCGAGATATCAGAGCGCGCGTACCAAATCTGCTGCTGCAGATGCTGCTGCGCGGGGCAAATGGCGTCGGCTACAAGAATTATCCGGACAATGTGGTGCGGGAGTTCATCTACCAGAGTGCTGATTCGGGTATTGATCTTTTCAGGGTGTTTGACTGTCTCAACTGGATTGACAATATGGAGGTCGCCATGCAGACAGTACTTGAGACCGGCAAGCTGCTCGAAGGTGCGATCTGCTATAGCGGCGACATTTTGAACCCTGAACGCAGCAAGTACACGCTTGAGTATTACGAAGACCTGGCGGTCAGGATGCGGGATTTCGGCGTCCATATTCTGTGTATCAAGGATATGGCTGGTCTGCTGACGCCGGACAGTGCCAGTTTGCTGGTGGGGACACTAAAAGAAAGGACCGGCCTGCCCATTCATTTTCACACGCATGACACCAGTGGAATCGCTGCATCGAGTGTCATTTCAGCAGTTCAGGCAGGCGCGGATGCAATTGACCTTGCGATGGATGCAGTATCCGGCACAACGTCTCAGCCGAATCTGGGATCCGTCGTCAGAGCACTGAAGCACACTGAATACGACACCGGTCTTGATGCTGAAAAAATTCTGGAATTCTCTGCTTACTGGGAGACCGTCAGGAAAAACTACGCGGCATTTGAGAGCGATGTTCGCTTCGGTGCCTCGGAGGTATACCTGCATGAGATGCCCGGCGGGCAGTTTACCAACCTCAAGGAGCAGGCGCGCGCGCTTGGCTTGGCCGCGCGCTGGCATGAAGTTGCACACGCCTATTCGGTCGTCAATGACATGCTGGGCGATGTGATCAAGGTGACGCCCACCTCGAAGATGGTTGGCGACATGGCACTGCTTATGGTGAGCTCTGGAATTGATCGAGAAGCCGTTGAGGACCCGGAGCAGGAGGTGGCCTTTCCGGAGTCAGTCGCGTCTTACTTTGCCGGCGAGCTCGGCCAGCCCTATGGCGGATTTCCGGAAAAACTCAAGGCTAAAGTGCTTAAGGGCCAACAGCCCATTAGCAATCGTCCCGGTGAGAATCTGCCGCCGGCTGATCTTGATGCGCTGCGCGACCAAGTGCAGTCAAAGGTTGGATTTCCCCTCAGCAATGAGGACTTTCAGTCATACCTGATGTACCCGGCAGTGTACCTGGACTATATGGCACACCGGCAGCAGTATGGCCCGATGCATGTTTTGCCGACGCCGATTTTCTTTTATGGCATGAAGCCGGAAGATGAAATCTCGGTTGACCTGGAACCGGGCAAAGCCCTGGTGATTCATTGTCTGGCAATTGGTGAGACAGATGCGGACGGCAATGTGAAGGTATTTTTTGAGTTAAACGGTCAGCCGCGTACCATCAAGGTGCCAAATCGCAAGATTGCCAGCAAGATTGAACAGCGGCGCAAGGGTGAAGAGGGTAATGCTGATCATATCAACTCGCCAATGCCAGGGATGATCTCTTCTGTTAATGCCAAGGTGGGTCAGCGCGTCGAAGCCGGTGATGTGCTGCTGACGATTGAGGCCATGAAGATGGAAACTGCGATTCGTGCGGAACGCAATGCGACGGTCGCGGCGGTGCTGGTAGCGGTCGGTGACAATGTCGACGCCAAGGATTTACTGGTTGAACTGGCATCAGATAAATCGTGAAGACACGTGAATCGAGGTCAATTTGATCTTGTCTAGTCCTAAGGTTCTTTACCCATATCGATTTGTCGAATGCATATAATTTAAGTAAATCAAGGGACAGTGAAATTCAGTGAAGATCATACGTCATCATTCTGTTTTTCTGACAATTACCAGAAACACGCAGATCTACATACAGTATCCGTAATTGAATGTTGGTTCCGTGCAATTGGAATACTCTGTTCATGTGGCGATTGTTCTGCATGAATCCATGTTCAGGCTCTGTCATTTTTGATTTCAGCCCACCCCGTTTCCCACAATTCCAACCTATTGGTCAAGACAATGAGTAAGGCGAACGATATTGTTGACCCGACCGGTATTTCGTCTGCCAGTGCCGCCTACCTGGAAAGTCTTTATGACGATTATGAGACTGCTCCTGATCAGGTAAGCGAGGCATGGCGCGATACCTTTGATTCACTGGATGAAATTACACCGTCCTCGAAAATTAGCGGCGAATCAGCAGATGATCTTGTCAGTGAGGACTACATTCGCCGGCAGGCGGCGGTGCAGCGGCTCATTCGCCGCTACCAGGTGTACGGGCATCTCAATGCCAAACTGGACCCGCTTGGACTGACCGATGAGTGGTTTACTGCAGACCTGAGTCTTACGTCGGTGGGACTTGAGGACTATGACCTTAAGGAGAAGTTCAGGGCTGATGCAGTTGTGGGATCAGCATCCGCGACGCTGGAAAGCATTCTTCAGATTTACGAGGACACTTACTGCGGGTCGATCGGTTACGAATACATGCACATCACCGATCCGAAACGACTGGACTGGATTCAAGCCAGAATTGAACAGGAAGCCCTGCGCCCGGTTATTACGGATGACGACCGTCGTCAGATTCTGAGACTGCTAACCATGGCGGAGTGCATGGAAACGTATCTCCACATGAAGTATGTCGGCCAGAAGCGTTTTTCGCTGGAAGGCGGAGAATCACTGATCCCGATCCTCAATGAGCTGGTGCAAATGTCGGGTGTGTCAGGCGGCAAAGAAGTCGTGATCGGCATGGCGCACCGGGGTCGGCTGAACGTGCTGGTGAACATACTCGGCAAGTCGCCCGCGGAAGTCTTCGGAGAATTTGAGGGCAATTTGTCGCTCGGCAGCAACTGGTCGCAGGAGCATGGCGATGTCAAATATCATCAGGGTTTTTCGGCTGATATCAACACACCGGGTGGAATCGTACATGTCGCGCTGGCATTCAATCCATCGCATCTGGAGATAATCAACCCGGTCGTAGAGGGTTCAGTACGCGCTCGGCAGCACCGACGCCAGGATGATGCCAAAAAAGAGGTGACACCGATCCTGGTACATGGCGATGCAGCTTTTGCCGGGCAGGGTGTTGTCATGGAAACGCTGAACATGTCGCACACCCGAGGCTTTGAGGTTGGTGGCACCATCCACGTGATTGTCAATAACCAGATTGGCTTTACCACCAGCAATAAACTTGATGCACGTTCGACGGTGTATTGCACCGAAATCGCAAAGATGGTCCAGGCGCCAATCTTTCATGTCAATGGCGACGACCCGGAAGCTGTTGTATCGGTCGCCCGACTGGCGCATGCTTATCGAATGACATTTCACACGGATGTTGTCATTGACCTTGTCTGCTATCGTCGCTATGGCCACAACGAAGCGGACGAGCCAATGATGACGCAGCCGGTGATGTACGATGCGATCAAGAAAATCGTGCCGGTCCGACGTAAGTTTGCGATGCAATTGAACGAGCGCGGTATTTTGTCGGAAGAAGAAGCGCAAGCCATGGTGATGGAATACCGGGACAATCTTGACCGCGGTGAAGTGGTTGCCGGACAGATTATTGATCCGGCCAAAATGGAAAAAATGGTGGACTGGTCGTCTTATTTCGAAGCGGAATGGTCAGATCCGGTCGATACGACCGTAACGCTCAAGAAAATCAGGGAACTGACTGCCCAACTGAACGAACTTCCGGAGAATTTTACGCTGCACAGCCGGGTAAAAAAGATCCTCACTGATCGGGCCGCGATGGCCGCTGGCAAAATATCGGTCGACTGGGGTTTTGCAGAAACCATCGCGTATGCGAGTCTGCTTGACGATGGAACTTCGATCAGGCTGACGGGCCAGGACGTTGGACGAGGCACGTTTTCACATCGACACGCATTGCTGCACGATCAAAAGAGCCGGGATGTCTACTGTCCGCTGAAGACAATTCGCAATCCAGAGGACTGTCAGCTGTTCAATTCACTTTTGTCTGAAGAGGCTGTACTTGGTTTCGAGTATGGTTATGCGACGACTGATCCGAACACCCTGGTGATCTGGGAAGCACAGTTCGGCGACTTTGCCAATGGTGCGCAAATCGTGATCGATCAGTTCATTAGCAGCGGCTTTGCCAAGTGGGGCAGGCTTTGCGGGCTGACGCTGTTGCTCCCACACGGTTACGAGGGTCAGGGTCCGGAGCACTCTTCTGCCAGACTGGAACGATTCCTGCAATTATCTGCCGGTGGAAATATACAGGTTTGCGTGCCGACTACACCCGCGCAGGCCTATCACATGTTACGCCGCCAGGCGCTCCGACACTATCGTCGGCCGCTGGTGGTGATGTCACCGAAGAGTCTGCTCAGACACAAACGCGCAGTGTCCGATGTGCGAGATCTGACCCGCTACAGCTTTCAGACCATCATTGACGAGGTCAACCCTGATATTGACCGTGAGGCAGTGGCACGAGTGATTCTGTGTACCGGCAAAGTGTTCTATGATCTGCTGGAGATGCGCGAGCACCTGGATACGGACAATATTGCAATTGTGCGTATTGAGCAGCTGCATCCATTTCCAGTTGTTGAGTTGAGCCACATATTGCAAAGCTACAGCAACGCAACAGAAATCGTCTGGTGTCAGGAAGAGCCGCAGAATCAGGGTGCGTGGTACCGAATATGGCACCGCATTCGAGAATGCCGTCGTAAGAATCAGCGGGTCATCTGTTCGTCAAGACCTGAGGCACCATCACCCGCGGTCGGACACTATCGTTTACACCTATCGCAACAGGAACAGCTGATTTCCAATGCGTTGTCACCTGTTCGCAACGTCGTTTCTATTTCAGACCCCAGGAGTTCAAAAGCAAATGTCTATTGAAATCAGAACACCTATGTTGCCTGAGTCAGTCAGTGAAGCCACTGTTTTGGCCTGGCACAAGGAAGTCGGTGAATCGTGCAGCCGGGATGATCTTCTGATTGAACTCGAGACTGAGAAAATCGTACTCGAAGTGCCTGCTCCGAGCGACGGTGTATTGAGTCAGATTCTGAAACCATCCGGTGAGACAATTGTTGAGGGTGATTTGCTCGGCGTGGTGGATGCGGCCGCAGCCGCACAAGCGAAGCCCGAGAAAGCGTCTGAATCAGAGAAGAAAACCACTGCCGAGTCCGCACCACCTGCTGCGGTACCTGTCGCACCGCCGCCAAAAGCCGATGGCATATTAAGTCCGGCCGCCCGGCGCATCGCTGATGAAAGCGGTATTGATGTCAGTACCGTTTCCGGTACTGGAAAAGACGGACGAATTACCAAGTCGGACATGCAAAAGGCTGCTGATAAAGTTCAGTCGGCCGCGCCTGAAGGCAGAGCCGCCAAAGCTGCGCAGCCGCCGGTCGAACCGAAATCTGCACCGCCTGCAGCGCAGGCGGTTGCAAGCACCGAAGCTGCCAGTGAGCGGTCCGTAACGCGCCAGCACATGAGCAGGTTGCGTCGTACCATTGCCGATCGCCTGGTACATGCTCAGCATACTGCAGCATTGCTGACCACTTTCAACGAGGTTGATCTCAGTCAGGTCATTGCGCTTCGCAAGAAACATCGCGATGCTTTCGAAGATAAACATGGTGCCCGGCTGGGGTTTATGTCGTTTTTTGTGAAAGCGGCAGTTGAATCGCTGCAGGCAATTCCCGCAGTGAACGCAATCATTGATGGCAATGACATTCAGTACCACAATTACTGTGATGTCGGCATTGCAGTGTCGTCTCCGCGCGGACTGGTGGTACCCATTTTGCGCGATGCGCAGTCGATGGGATTTGCCGAAATTGAACAGACGATCCGCGATTTCGGTGAGCGTGCCAGAACCGGTGCTTTGACGCTCGATGAGCTGACCGGTGGCACCTTTACGATAACCAACGGTGGGGTTTTCGGGTCGCTGGTATCCACCCCAATCGTCAATCCGCCGCAGAGCGCAATTCTGGGTATGCACAAAATCCAGGAACGGCCGGTTGTTGAAAACGGTGAGGTGGTAGTCAGACCCATGATGTATCTTGCACTTACCTACGATCATCGCATCATTGACGGACGAGAAGCCGTCACCTTTCTGGTCGGCATTAAGGATGGGCTTGAAGATCCATCCCGCCTGCTGCTCGGTCTGTGATTGGTCGTCGTTATGAGTGATCGTTACGATGTCATCGTCATTGGCGCCGGACCGGCAGGATATGTTGCCGCGATTCGCTGTGCGCAGCTCGGACTCAAGACTGCCTGTGTCGATCGCTGGAGCGACGTCAAGGGTAAGGCGGCTCTCGGCGGTACCTGCCTTAACGTAGGGTGCATTCCGTCCAAAGCTTTGCTTGACTCGTCGGAGAAGTTCCACGAGGTTTCACACACCTACAAACTGCACGGCATCAACGTGGAAAACGTTTCTATGGACGTGGCTGCGATGATGAAGCGAAAGTCGAAGATCGTTACGATGTTGACGCGTGGAATTGCATCACTGCTAAAGGCCAACAAAATCGATTCGGTTCATGCCCACGGAAAACTGGTGAGTCCCGGGACTGTTGAGCTCTATGATGTTGAAACGAACGAGAAGCAAGGTGAGATCACAGCCGGCAGTGTTATTCTTGCCAGCGGTTCCACCCCGATTGAGCTTTCCAGTATTCCGTTTCACGGTGACCGGATCGTCGATTCCGCGGGTGCACTGTCATTCGAAGAGGTTCCCGCGCGTTTGGGTGTGGTTGGTGCTGGCGTAATCGGACTGGAGCTCGGCAGCGTTTGGAACAGGCTTGGAGCTGAGGTAACAGTGCTGGAGGCACTTTATGATTTTCTGCCGACCGCGGACGAAGAGGTTGCCAAAGAAGCGGCCAAACAGTTTTCCAAACAGGGACTCAACATTCAACTGGGTGCGCGCGTCGAGTCAGCGCAGGTTTCCGAAAACGGGGTTGAAGTGACTTACACCGTTGACGGAGAAGAAGCCAGACTGGCAGTTGACCGGCTGATCGTCTGCGTCGGACGAAGGCCCTGCACAGACAATCTGTTAGGCGAGTCGTGCGGTGTAGAACTTGATGAGCGCGGTTTTATCAAGGTCGATGACAACTGTCTGACCGGTGCCGCGAACACCTATGCAATCGGTGATTGCGTCAGAGGTCCGATGCTTGCACACAAGGGTTCCGAAGAAGGTGTTGCGGTAGCCGAGAGAATTGCCAATGGAACCGGCCATATGAATTACGAAACTGTGCCGTGGGCCATCTATACACATCCGGAAATTGCCTGGGTTGGACAGACCGAAAAGGACGTTAGCGCAGCGGGCGGGAAGTGCAAGAGCGGCAAATTTCCATTTGCAGCGACCGGTCGGGCGAAAGCCATGGAGGATACGGTTGGGTTTGTCAAGGTTGTGGCAGACGCGGAGACTGATCGGATCATCGGTGTTCACATCATCGGGCCGCACGCGTCAGAGCTGATCGCCGAGGCGGTGGTAGCGATGGAGTATTACGCGAGCTCAGAGGATCTTGCGCGTACGATACATGCGCATCCTACGTTGTCTGAAGCGGTTCATGAAGCTGCACTTTCGGTCGATGGCCGAGGCATTCACCGGGTCAATTGACGGGTGCGCTGAATCTGGCAATCGAATCGTTCAGTGCTGATTCACAAAGGCATTTCGAAGACGGGAAGTTTGCTCACCCATTGAAGTCGGTGCTGCTAGACGCTTAATACCTGCGTCACGGTACCCTTGCTGTCTTGGCAATATGCGAGCCCAGTCACGTGAAAGAACTTACCCGGATCCCGCGTATTCGTCCCATAAGCCCACTC
>JAJDZL010000004.1 GCA_022824665.1 Gammaproteobacteria bacterium
GGCAGCTGGCATCTGGACTATCCTGTCCGGTTGGCCTTAAAAATGGTACTGAAGGAAATGTAAAAGTCGCAGTTGATGGCGTTCATGCGGCTTCGAAACAACACCGTTTTCTGTCGATAACGAAGCAGGGACAGACTGCAATATTTGAGACCGCGGGTAATGAGGACTGTCACGTCATACTCAGGGGCGGTAATCAGCCCAATTACGATGCGGACAGTGTACAGTCAGTAGTTGAGCTGCTCGAAAGTCGCGGGCTTGTGCCAAACGTGATGATCGACTTCAGTCACGCAAACAGCTCAAAACAGTACAAGAAGCAGATAAGCGTTGGCCACAATGTTGCTGAGCAGATTGCAGGCGGAGACTACCGCATCAAGGGTGTCATGATTGAAAGCCATCTGGTCGAAGGAAGACAGGATATCAAAGAAGGGGTAACCCCGGTTTATGGTCAGAGCATTACCGATGCGTGTATAGGCTGGGACGATACGACGGAACTATTGCAGGTACTCAGCAATGCAGTGCAGCGACGAAGACAGGCGACTCAGAGTTCCAGCTCAAATGAATCGAAAGCAGTTTGATTTCACCAAGTGAAACTCGACGCCGATGATCAACCCCTATCAGTCAGATGAGCTGAATCCTCTTTTCATTGCCGACGCCGACACGCGCCGTGCGCTGACTAAGGAAGCGGATTCACTACCAGCAGTTCTAGCAGACTCTTCGTCTGCTGCAAGCGCAGTCATGCTCGGTGGCGGCTACTTTACGCCGCTCAGCGGATTTATGAATAAGTCGGATTCGCTATTGGTCGCAGAGCGTATGCGTACCACCGATGGACTTTTCTGGCCAGTACCCATCGTAAATCGCGTGATGAGTGCCCCAAAAGTAGAAGCGGGCGATCGGCTGACCCTCAAAGATTCGGAAGTTGACGGGAATCCGCCGCTTGCGATTCAGACTGTTGATGAGATCGAAGAGTTAACCGAAGAAGAATGCCGATTCATCGCAGAGGGTATTTTTGGAACCACTGACGACGGGCATCCAGGCGTTCAGACTTTCCTGAAGCAAGGCAGATTTGTCATTTCAGGCCAGCTTCAGGTATTGAATTACAGCTACTTCGAAACCGATTTTCCTGAGACTTTCAGGACTGCCGCACAAATTCGAGATGAAATTCAACAAATGGGCTGGAACAAAGTGGTTGCCTTTCAAACCCGTAATCCAATGCATCGCGCCCACGAGGAGTTGTGCAAGATCGCGTTGGATCGCACCGGCGCAGATGGCGTGGTCATACACATGCTGCTAGGCAAACTCAAACCCGGTGATATACCTGCCAAAGTGCGTGATGATTCTATTCGCAAGATGGTAGAGCTTTACTTTCCTAAGAACTCTGTGATTATTTCTGGCTATGGTTTCGACATGCTGTATGCAGGCCCGCGTGAAGCGGTGCTGCATGCCATCTTTCGCCAGAATCTGGGTGCCGCTTACATGATTGTCGGCCGCGACCATGCAGGGGTGGGAGACTATTACGGAGCATTTGATGCGCAGGAGATTTTCAGAGATGAAGTTCCGTCCGATGCATTGGATATAGAAATCTTTGAGGCTGACCATACTGCGTGGTCAAAGAAACTAAACGAGGTCGTGATGATGCGCGAAGCGCCAGGCCACCAAAAGGATGACTTCATTTTGCTATCTGGCACCAGAGTTAGAGAAATGCTGTCTGCCGGAGAAAGTTTGCCGCCTGAGTTTTCGCGACCGGAAGTTGCTAAAATCCTGATGGATTTTTATCGGTCGAACCAAGTTCCATAAAGCGAAGCCGGAATGCCTGGTAGAGCCAGAAGTCTTAAATGGTTGTTATTTTTCTGCTTCAGGCGCAGCCGAATCCATCAAATCGGACATGGGGATACTCTGGCCATGCAGCATCACAGGAATTCCCGCATCAATTCGATACACCCAGTTGCCATTCTTGGTGATTAGTGCCGCTACGATCTTGTTTTCAACGGTGGTGCCATCTGTGTGGCAAACCTGACCGGTCTCGATCAAACAATTGATCTCATCCAGTTTTTCTTGTGAAAGGATAGACAGCGGCTGCTTGGTTAGCGGGCAGCGTAGAATCTCCAGCAGATTAGAATCGATTGACACGACAGGTTTACCTGATTTGGTTTGGTTGATTTGTTCCAGTCGCGACAATTATATACGGCTCATATAATCTGGAGATGTTGCTAACTTATTGTCGTAATATCGTTGAAAACATTGAAAATAAGCGGAATCAGAATTTATAAAACTGCACTGCCCTATATTGGTGGAACATATCAGTGGGGTGCAGGGAACGGGTTTTCAACTGCGATCAGCTCTTTGGTGGTAATTGACACCGATGCCGGGGTGCAGGGTTGCGGAGAGTTTACGCCTTGCGGGGAAAACTACATGATTGCGCATTCCGAAGGCGTTGAAGCATTTGCACGTCTCGCTGCGCCTCGTCTGATTGGCGAAGACCCGCGCCAGATTACTCGAATTGAACGTCTGATGGATTCGATTGTTCAGGGACACGGTTATGCCAAGTCACCATTCGATATCGCCTGCTGGGATATTCTGGCCAAAGTATGCGAGGTGCCAGTTTGGATGCTGCTTGGCGGTAAGCTCACTGATGGTGCGCCCATGTACCGGGTTGTGCCGCAAAAATCAGTCGAAGAAACGGTTGCTGAACTAGAGGCACATCGCCTTTCAGGATATCGGCAATTTCAAATCAAGGTTGGCAATGATTGGGTAGTGGATATCGAGCGGATTCGGGAAGTTGTTCCGCTTTTGAAAAAGGGAGAGAAGGCCATGGCAGACGCGAACCAGGGTTGGCGAGTTGATAATGCCTTACGTGTGGCTCGTGCGACCCGGGATCTCGATTACATTCTTGAACAGCCCTGCAGGACTTACGAGGAAAGTCAGCAGGTGCGAAGAAAAACAGACTTGCCGATGAAATTGGATGAATGCATCACTGGAATGCATATGGCGCAGCGGATTGTTGCGGATCAAGGTGCCGACATCTGCTGTTTAAAGATATCAAATCTGGGCAGTTTAAGCAAAGCACAGCGTGTGCGGGACTTTTTCATAGAGAATCGCATTCCGGTTGTCTCGGAAGACTCGTGGGGTGGGGAAGTTACCACCGCAGCGGTTGCCCACTTTGCCGCTTCAACGCCTAAAGAGTTCTTGATTAATTCTACAGATCTGATGAATTACAACACTCGAAGTACCGGAGTCGGTGGACCATCGGTTGCAGATGGCAAATTGTATGCAACCGATCAGCCTGGACTTGGCGTGACACCGAACTATGATAGCCTTGGCGATCCAGTTGCAACATACGGGTAATCAGGTCAAAGTGAATTTGACTGAAGTGTATACTCCTGTTGGTGAGCAGGTGACAACCGGCTTGCAATTTGATTATCTGCATTTTGAATAGCTCAGTTTTATTCATATTTGAGGAGGAGGAGAAATGAAGAATATATTAAAAATTATGATGTTATCAACTGTATTGGGACTTATCTGGAGTATGCCGGCGATCAGTGGAGACTCTGGTTACGACAAACAAAAAGTGGTATACCACATCAACTACGATAATCCTAAAGCACATACAGGCGCACTCAGAAATATTCAAAATCACATTAACGCAGTTGGCGCAGATAAGCTTGATCTCAAGGTTGTGCTTCACGGTAACGGATTGGCGTTGTTGCTGGAGCCGGCATCGCTGGAAAAACTGAATAAGTTCAAACATGCAAATGCGACCGAAGAGATGACTGCTAAAATTGCTGCACTCAAAGACCAAGGTGTGGCCTTTCGAGTCTGCGCGAACACCGTGAAGGGTCGCAAAGTGGATTACAACGCCGATCTATACGATGTGTCTGAAG
>JAJDZL010000129.1 GCA_022824665.1 Gammaproteobacteria bacterium
AATTTCTCTGCTGCACAAATCTCCAAAAATTTTTGACCGTATTTTCCATTCACGCGTGGTTGTATTCGTATCAACGCGTGTAGCAAAAAAGAAGCAGCTTGGTTCGCCTTGGAATGCACCTGTTTCATATGACCAAATTAGTCCCCAGCGCCATTGATGATAGCTCCGCCTTCACACAAAGAACTTACAGCATTCAAGTTCCTTGAAAGTTTTCAATTGTGTAAAATCAACGATATTCAAACCCCATAAGGAGTAATTAAGTAATGAAAAAATACAACAAACAAGACTATATCGAGCAGCTTGCGACTGGCAAGATGTCTCGCCGTCAGTTTAATTCCATCCTCGCTGCAGCCGGTATTACGACCGTGATGCTTCCGGCATTTTCAGGGCCCGTACGCGCAGCCGCATCAGACCACCCCAACGTGTTTACCTGGGAAGGTTGGGATGCGCCGGAGCACCATGGTGAGTATTTCGAAAAGTATGGTGAATATCCGAACTTTTCGATCTTTGGAGACGAAGAGGAAGCGTTTGCCAAGGTTAAGGCCGGAGCTCAATTTGACGTCAGTCACCCGTGTTCCTACAAGGTTGAGATCTGGCGTGATGCCGGCATCATTCAGCCGATCGACACAAGCCGTCTGAAGTACTGGGATTCAGTCATTCCCAGCCTGAAACAAATTCCAGGCATGATGCACAATGACGAGAACTATTTCGTTGCAGCCGATTGGGGCTTGACTTCAGTCATGTATCGCCCTGACCTCGTCGATGAAAAATACCAGGAAGAAGAAACCTGGGGTATTTTGTGGGATGAGCGCTACAGTGGACGTTTGTCAATGTCGGACAGCCTCATTGACGGAGTCATGGTCGCTGCGATTTATGGTGGTGCGAAAGATCCATTCAACATGACGGACGATGAGGTCGAGGTAACTCGGGAACTGCTGCGCAAGCAGCTGCCGCTGCTGCGTTATTACTGGACGAGTCCGACTGATCTCGAAAACTCAATGGCCGCCGGAGAACTGGTTGCGACCAGCGCCTGGAATGATGCCTATACATCGCTGAAGACGCAGGGTATTGATGTCAAGTACATGAACCCCAAAGAAGGCGCAATGACATGGGTTTGCGGATTTTGCCTGATGGCTGATGCCGACCCGGAAAAACTTGACAAGTCCTATGAGGTCATCGACGCATTTCTGGCACCGGAATCCGGCGCATTCTCAATAACTGAAGAAGGTTATGGCCACTCGAACGTAGACGCATACGGCTTGGTTTCTGATGAAATTCTTGCCGAACGCGGGCTTACGCGCGACCCGGACGCAATGCTGAGTTCTGGAATCTTCCAGATACCGATTGCGAATGAAGCGGTTTTACAAGCGATGTTTGAGGAAGTCAAGGCCGGCTTATAAACAAAAGCTGTCTTTCATTCTGAAATAAATTCGGGGCTTCGATTAATCGGAGCCCCGGAAATTCGTGTTGTGTATCGAGCTTAACCGGCTCGATGCGGCCGAACCATAGGTTTAACAAAGTTAATCCTGCCTCGCCAGTTGAAACCACAAAACGCTCTTATGAACTCCACCGCAGCCGAGCATTCCCTGGTCGCCAGGTTTCGGCTTAAGTTTCGCCGCAGTGAAACCCTAAGGGGCTATGCGCTGCTTTCGCCGACACTGACGGTCGTTCTTTTGGGGTTGCTGTTCCCGTTAGCGATTCTGCTGACGCTCAGTTTCTGGAAGCAGGAATATGTTGACCTGATTCAGACCTTTACGCTGACCAATTATGCGGATTTTTTCGAAAAGAAAATCTATTACCTGATTCTGTATCGATCGATTCGGATTTCGCTGTTCGTCATGCTGGCAACCGTGTTGCTGGCCTATCCGCTTGCGTACTTCATTGCGTTCCACGTGAAGAAGAACAAGATCATGTGGATCATCCTGATCACGATTCCGTTCTGGACAAGCTATCTGCTCAGGGTTTTTGCCTGGAAAGTCATTCTTGGTTACAACGGTGTGATCAATTCCGGGTTGATGTCGCTCGGAATCATCGCCGAGCCTCTGCAGTTTATTCTCTATAACCCGATCGCGGTCGTCATTACACTGGCGCATGCCTGGGCCGCGGTTGCGATATTGCCCATCTATGTTTCCCTTGAAAAAATCGATCGATCGCTGATCGAAGCGTCCAGAGACCTTGGTGAAAGCGCGGTCATGACATTTATTCGGGTAACGCTGCCGCTGTCGCTGCCCGGTGTAATAGCAGCGAGTTTACTGGTGTTCATACCCACCGTTGGTGATTACGTTACGCCCGCGCTGGTTGGTGGAACCCGCGGCATAATGATTGGCAATATTATTCAGTCGATGTTCGGTAAGGCACTGAATTGGCCGCTTGGTGCAGCGCTGTCAATTATCTCGATGCTTACCGTGACCGCGGTGGTTTGCATGCTGCTCGGTGCCACCCACCTGTTCCGCAAAAAGGTTGCATAGTCAGTTCAGTGAAAATCGGGACTAAATCACGATTTAGCGGCCTTGCAGTCTACGCGATGCTGTATCTGGTGTTTTTATATGCACCGGTTGCAGTGCTGCCGCTGTTCTCGTTTAACGACTCGCAGTATGTTACCTTTCCCCTGCTGGGATTTACGCTCAAGTGGTATGCCCAGCTGGCCGACAGCCAGGGCCTGCACAGCGCACTGATCAACAGCCTGAAAGTTGGTGTAAGCGTCGCGGTACTGAGTACCGTGCTTGGAATATTCGCGGCCAAGGCGGTTACCCGCTATCGCATGCGGCGAAGTGGGCTGCTGATTGGTTTCATCATGGTTCCCCTGGTTATTCCCGAGATCATTCTCGGCATATCGTTGCTGATGACCTTCAGTATCAGCGAAGTCAAGCTTTCCCTGGTGACGGTTGGGATCGGACACCTGATGCTGTGTACACCCTTTTCGATGCTGGTGTTGATTTCGAGGATGGAGGGATTTGATCAAAGCTATGAAGAAGCCTCGCAGGATCTGGGGGAAAATGCCTGGTGGACGTTCTGGCGTGTAACGTTCCCGATTATTCTGCCTGGTGTTGTAGCCAGTCTTTTACTGACGTTTACGATATCGTTTGATGAGTTTGTCCTCGCATTCTTTCTGGCCGGTACCGACTCAACATTGCCGCTGCACATTTGGGGACAGTTGCGTTTTCCTGATAAATTACCCTCAACTTTGGCTTTAGGCGCCATTATTGTTGTGCTGTCGACAGTGGTGATTTTTGCCGCGGAATTAATTCGTCGCAGCGGCGTTCAAGTGGGCGGCAAATCAAAAGTGTAGTGTTATGTCTGATGTAATCATTTCAATCAAAAATGTCGTAAAGACGTTTGGCAAGGTCGTTGCGGTCAGTAATGCCAACCTGGATGTGGTCAAAGGTGAGTTCTTTTCGTTGCTGGGACCGTCGGGCTGCGGCAAGACAACATTGCTTCGTATGCTGGCCGGGTTTGAGCTGCCAACCGAGGGGTCGATTGAGATTGATGGGCAGGACGTTACGCTGGTCCCGCCAAATCATCGTCCAGTCAACATGGTATTTCAGAATTACGCGATTTTTCCGCACCTCAATGTCGCATCCAACATTGCGTTTGGTATGCGAAAGTCAGGTCTTTCCAAACAGGAACTGGCGCAGCGAATAGACCAGATGCTTGAGTTGATCAAACTGCCGGGATATGGCGAGCGCGGTGCCAGCGAGTTGTCCGGCGGCCAGCGACAGCGCGTTGCGCTTGCAAGAGCACTGATCAAGCAGCCTAAAGTTTTGCTGCTCGATGAACCACTGGGGGCGCTCGACAAGAAACTCCGGGAGCAGATGCAGATTGAACTCAGATTGCTGCAGCAGCATGTTGGCATCACATTTGTCTTTGTTACCCACGATCAGGAAGAGGCATTGACCCTGTCTGACCGGATTGCCGTGATGGACCAGGGGGACATCATCGAGGTTTCGACACCGACACTGCTCTACGAGCAGCCAAAGTCGCAATTTGTCGCTGATTTTATCGGCACCATGAATTTCTTCGATTGTACGCTCACCGACTACAGCGATGATGTTGCATCAGGCCAGTGCGCTGAGCTGGGAGAAATACGTGTGAAGGGGCAACAGCCTGTCGTGCAGCCCGGAGAGACTTTCGCTTTAGCGATTCGTCCCGAAAAATTTTCAATATCCTTTGCTGATCCAGCAAGTTCAGTCAACACCGTCGAGGGGCGCATGGGACCTTCAGCGTATCTTGGCGACCGCAGTCACTTCTATATTCACATCAAGGGTCGGGATAATCCCATTTCTGTTGCTTTGCAAAATCTGTCCGGCGTTCTGGATCAAAAATACTCGACGGATAAAACGGTATGGCTCTCCTGGTCCGATGATGCGGCCGTTATGATTCGCGCGGAAAAATGAATACGTCACACCCGGCGAAGATTTTTGTTGACGGTCAGGCTGGTACGACGGCGCTGCAGGTCTTTGAGTTTCTCGAAAACCGGCCTGATATTGAGATGATTCGATTGCCCGACGACATCAGAAAGGATGATGATGCACGCAAAGACGCGATTGCCCGGTCTGACGTGACTGTGCTTTGTCTGCCCGACGAGGCAGCCAGGCAGTCTGCCGGATGGGCAGACCTCGCCGGTACCAAGGTCATCGATGCCAGCACTGCACATCGGGTCGCCGAGGGATGGGACTATGGTCTGCCTGAGTTGGGTGCTGACTTCAGGCAGGCAATTCAGCGCTCAGCCAGGGTTGCCAATCCGGGCTGTTACCCGACCGGGGTGATTTTGCTGCTGCGACCTTTGGTTGATGAAGATCTGTTGGCTGCTAACTGCGGGGTGATCATTCATGCACTGTCCGGATATTCGGGTGGCGGCCGCGCTCTGATCGAAAAATGGGAAGACCCGGAAGACAATCTTCTGTCAATTCCGTTTTCTGCCCCGTATGCACTGACCAGCGTACACAAACATATTCCGGAAATGATGCGCTATACCGGCTTACAGACAGAGCCGCAGTTTGTGCCGCGTGTTGGACCGTTTTTCAGGGGTATGCGAGTGGAAATCGCGTTGCATGCCGACTGGCTCGCAAGCTCAGGCCAGGGTTCGGCTGCCAGCATATTTGAACTGCTGAGCGCCCGCTACCGGGACGAACCGTTTGTTGAGTTGCGCAAATTAGATGCCTCGTCGTCTGACTCTCGTGCGTTCGACCCAAGGCGCTGTAATGGTTCCAACCGGATTGAGCTGACCGTTTGTGAACACCCCTCAGGGCATGTCCTGGTGGTGGCAATCCTTGATAATCTGGGTAAGGGCGCGAGCGGTGTCGCGGTGCAGTGCATCAACCTGATGACCGGGACGCAGGAAACTCAAGGCTTGCTTGCTGATTCTTGCTGACGGGCAAACTCGAGCGCGGCACTAAAGTTATCGCGATCATACGGCCTCGCCAGTTGGCTCAATTCTGAAACGATTTTGCGCACGATTATCGGTCCCTGGTACGCCAAAGCCGTGTAGAGTTGAACAGCACTTGCGCCTGCGAGCAG
>JAJDZL010000026.1 GCA_022824665.1 Gammaproteobacteria bacterium
ATAAGCGAATACTTCAATTATCTTGCTTGGATTGTAGACCATGACCATTCCAGGGAGTATGAATATGACGATAGTGACCCTGTATCTTGGATGATAAGGCAGGCATTCGATCCGGAAAAATTTGACATGAACGCTTTAAATCAAGAGCTTGAAGGTATTGGTTTATATAAACCCACATATCCCCACGGCAAGAGAAAAAAGCGCTCCCACGACAAGAGAAAAAAGCGCTGGTAAACAGGTCCTTATCTCAACCGATTCTGGCGACTTGCGACGATTCTGATCATGCACAAAACAAAATGACTTGCACGTATGGATACTGCCTGCGGGTAATTCAGCAACCGGACGAAGCCACTTCGGCAAATGCAGCAATGATCAGGTATTCAATACCCGGTAGCATTTCATCAATAAAGAACTAAAGCAACCATGTCCGTGACCTATGGTCTGCTGGAAATGGTGGATATTCAACGATATCTGTGCCACTATAATCATCATTTTGAGTCATCGATTAGCGTTCACCGAGCCTTTGAGCATCAGGGAACTAAAAGGTCTCTTTCGGCACAATCCCGGGAACAAAAGATCTATTCCGGATTGTTTACAATGATTCACACGTAGCACAAACACTTTCAGAGCGATTCCGGAATCATCAATATGGGATTATCTGATACTGCAGTCTCATCTCATTTCATTCGCAAGCAATCCGTAGGCTTCGATCGGCTGGCAAAACCAATTCAAAGATGGATATGGAGCAAGGGCTGGAATAATCTCAGAGACATTCAGGAACAGGCAATTCCAGCACTTCTGGATGAGCAAAATGATCTGATTATTGCTGCTGCAACAGCCAGTGGAAAAACCGAAGCAGCTTTCCTGCCTTTGCTTTCTGCAACGCTGGACGACCCCGGTGGCGGGGGGTTCGACCTTGTCTATATTGGCCCGACCAAAGCACTGATTAATGACCAATTCGAGCGACTCGCGGACCTTTGTACAAACCTGAAACTACCGGTATATCCCTGGCACGGAGATATATCCCAAAGCGTAAAGATTCGCGCTCGCAAACATCCAGGTGGCGTCCTGCTGATTACACCTGAGTCTCTCGAAGCATTGTTCGTGCTTCGAGGCTCAGAAACACCTGCTCTTTTTTTCTCAACGCGCGCAATCGTCATCGATGAATTACATGCGCTTTTGAACAATGAGCGCGGCATCCATTTGCGCTCACTGCTGACCAGGCTCGAATGCGCGGCAAATCGGACAATTCGACGTATTGGACTGTCTGCAACTTTGGGTGATATGAAAATGGCCAGACAGTTTTTGAGGCCTGAAGCTGCGAATTCAGTTCAGTTGCTTGAGAGCTCATCGGACCCGCGTGAGCTGCGTGTCCAAATTCGAGCTTATGTTGAAAAATACAGCATGGACAACAACCAATCAGCTGCCAAGAAATCTGTAGTTGATCATTTGTTTACTCACCTGCGCGGCGCAAACAATTTGGTATTCGCAGAATCTCGCGGAAATGTAGAATTCTATGCAGACCAATTAAGACAGCGGTCTGAAGGCGCACGGTTGCCGAATGAATTCTATCCTCACCACGCCAACTTATCCCGCAATTTACGGCTGGAACTCGAACAGCGCCTAAAAAGCTCAACGTCGGTAACTGCTGTTTGCACGTCTACGCTCGAAATCGGTATCGATATTGGAGATATAGCTTGTGTTGCACAAATAGGTCCACCTTTTTCAGTTGCATCACTCCATCAGCGGCTTGGCCGGTCCGGACGTCGGCCTGGACAGCCAACTGTACTTCGTATGTATGCCATTCAAGGTTCAACCGATTCGACATCGCATCCACTTGATCGGCTGCATTTGGGACTGGTGCGCGCAATCGCGATGGTGGAATTGCTGATCGAAGGATGGAGCGAATCTCCTGCACCGCTGGCATTGCATCTTTCAACGTTGACGCATCAGATTCTTTCGGTCGTTGCACAAAACTGTGGAGCAAGTGCTAATCAGATATTCACCATATTATGTAAAAAAGGCCCATTTCAAGGCGTCGACACAAAATTGTTTCTGCAATTGCTCTCCCAAATGGGAAGCAAAGATGTGAATCTGCTTGAACAATCACCGGATGGTCTGCTGCTACTCGGTGAAAAAGGGGAGAAACTCGTTAACCATTACAGTTTTTTTGCGGTTTTTCAGACTCCTCAAGAATATCGCATCGTTGCAAACGGCCGACAACTGGGTGTAATGCCTATAGTGATGATGGTTTCGGAGGGAATGACAATCGTTTTTTCCGGACGGCGGTGGAAGATCGAGTCCATTGACAATCGTTCCAGAGTCATTCATGTGAGTTCTAGCCACAAGGGAAAACCTCCAATCTTCGGCGGCGGCACCGGACTGGTCGACGACGCCGTAGTCCATCGCATGAGAAAGATTTTCGCCGCCAACAATACTCCAAGATACCTCGACAGTTGCGCGCGCACATTATTGCAGGAGGCGCGTGCCGAGTTTCGCGATTTAGCGTTGGATTCAATTAGTCAGATTCAGCTTGGCAGCAAGAATGTACTTCTAGCGACCTGGGCAGGAACCGTGAAAACTGCGACACTGGCAATCGCACTGCGCGCCTACGGTTATCGAGCAACAGTCTATGATGGCTTTCTTGATATAACGAATATCCGCTGCCCGCAACAATTTTATGAAGACCTTGATCAATTGGGCTTGCCACAAGGGCTGGATGAAGACACACTTTTGAGTTCGAATTTGAATCTGGTTACCGAAAAATTTCACCCGTACTTGAACAGCGACCTGCTTTTGAAAGATGCATTGAGCAGCAGATTCGATTCGGACGCCCTACCCGAATTGGTTCGACAACTACATAATATCGCGTAAACAAAGCACATAATTTTCTGCCATAATTCTTGGATAGGCAGTGCCCAGAAATCAACTGAGCAAGACTGTATTCGAAAGTTCATTGGTAGATCAGGTAGAGCGATACACAAATGCAGAAAATCGTGCGGTCGTCTCTCGCCAACCGCAACAAGACGAGTTAATCCACAACCTCGTAACAGCGCAAAAACAAAATTGGACAATTGAAAAAAAAGAAAAAACAAAGAAAACCAAGAGTTGTAAAAGCGAGGAAATCATCGAAGCCTCGAAGAACACAGAAGAAGAAAAGATCTCGACCCGTTAGAACTTTTGATCCGTGGGTTCCGAGCTGGAAGACGGTTAGGGTTGCGAGCCGCAGAATCAGGGGAATGGTATATGTCGGGACGCCGCCAGATGATGAATTCGATTTAGGCTACTACCGGGATGCTGGATATATTGACCCTCACTTACCTGTCGCAGCATCGGGTAATGATTTTTCGGGAGAAGGGTTCTATACACGAGTGCCGAGCTACACGCATTGTGAACCGGCAACTCGTGCAACCTATTTGAATTGGTTGGAGCACCGCGAAAGCACTCAATTCAGCGATAAATTTGTGATCTTGTACTTCATTGGACTTGAACGGAGGTTTTTCTTCGACCGTTCTACTCGATCAGAAAAATTAGCCATTGTCGCGGAAGCGGAGCGGCTTG
The DNA here is from genome assembly GCA_022824665.1 of Gammaproteobacteria bacterium. Lineage (GTDB taxonomy): Bacteria > Pseudomonadota > Gammaproteobacteria > Arenicellales > JAJDZL01 > JAJDZL01. Next base: position 3,562 of record JAJDZL010000026.1, read on the forward strand.
TGAACATATACGGCTACAGCGCGCCTACCGAAACTACTTTGTGGAAATTTATTAGTATCGGGAAACTTATTTTAGGGTTAAGCCAGGATGTAAAACCAACAAAATTCCGGTTGCAACATCCGTGTTACACTGCTGTAATTGCTGCGATAGGCATGCAAGCGAATGACGAAAAATGTCTTGATGGGCAGTTATTTTTCGATTGGTATGTGGTAGAAACACAATTTAATGTGACTGTTTTGCGAATTTTTCCTGAATTCAAGGCACTGTTCATTTCGCTATTCAATGAGAGGTATCCAAAGGGAATGGCACTGCCTATTCCGAAAGATAATATGTTCACTGGTTATCAAACTCTATCGTTTAACTTTCTACTGGATATAAAACATTACATTGGGTACGTCGGAGACGTGACTCGTGATTTCATGCCTTATTCTGTCGCTGACGATATTGCTGAAGAGGCGGTAAATTCTCTCGAAAAGTTTAGACGATTTCTCGGAAAAATACCCGAACGCAGAGCGCAATTGGCAGCACATGTTCTATTGCCGACACAAATCAGAAATCAATTTCCGTGCGAAGAAGCTGACAGAATATCATCTTGGACGCGACGGCGTGCCCACCGCCATGAACTTGTTCGTTTCAAGGAGGTTGTCGAAAACGTTGAACGGGTATCGGTCGAACGAATCACAAAAGCACAAACAATCAAGATTATTGACAAACTGGCAGGTTTATTAATCGGGTTAGCACCAGACCCGAGATTTACGATGTACAACGTCAAACTTGACGATAAGGTACTGCTTTATCGACTCCCCGAGTCAACAGCATCATTTAACGAAATCAGTGACGAGTACTGGAACACCTTCCGGCAACTGGCAGTTTCTTGTTTCGTAGTTTATGCAAACAGTCCCATGCATGTATCACGACAGGTTTCATTGCCGAGTTTTACTTCAAACAAAAAATTAACCCCCGCTGAACAGATTCGATTGACTGTTCACTTTGTTTGGATGAGTAAAGTACCACCTGTACTGCAAATGCTTCGACAGAACGTGAAAGTACTGCCACAGTCTGCAAAACAGGAACTTGCCTCAGTCGCATTGTCGGCGGCAGTGGTTGACGGCAACGTCCCGCCGCAAAGAGTTGAGTCGGTCAAGAAGATATACAAGCTTCTCGAACTCGACGTTGCCGATGTCTACAGCGACCTGCACTCACACACTGTCGCAGAAGGACCAGTTGTAGTCAGGCCGGTGAGTAAAACACAGCAGACGTTTGAGATTCCGGCGGAAAGTGAAGACCGTACCGAATTCAGGCTTGATTCGGAACGAATTGATTCTGTTTTAGACGACACGGTTCGAGTGTCAGCGGTGTTGGGAGAGGTCTTTGCGGACGATGAACAGTCTGTTGAGGACATTCAGCATGACAACACAGAAGAAATATTCCTGGGATTGGATAATCGACACGCATCATTAATACTGGAGCTGATTCAGCGCAATCACTGGAAGGATGAAGAATTCGAACAGCTGGCAGGTCGATTTAATCTAATGCCGGGAGGTGCGTTGGAGACTCTGAATGAATGGGCATTTGATAAGTTTGACGAGCCATTAATGGAAGAATATGATGGCTATAATCTCAATCACGAAGTAGTGGAACACCTAGAGACGCGATGACAGAAAAATTGGCCAATATTCGAATAAGTCCGCGTGAAAAGGACGCAATCATTCAGTCACTTTATGCCGGAGTGGTCCCCAAGTTGGGATTGCGCCATATCCAGGTAGGCCGGGCACGCGAGATTGAGGAGTTGGTAAAGAACATTGACAGAATTCGCGACGGTGGCGCTGCAATTCGCTTCGTAATTGGTGAATACGGGTCGGGAAAGACATTCTTTTTGAATTTGATTCAACTCATTGCGCTGGAAAAGGGCATGGTCGTTATGTCTTCCGACTTGGCGCCTGGCCGTCGAATACATGCGACAGGAGGACAGGCCCGCTCGCTTTATGCAGAGTTGGCACGCAACGTGTCAACACGGACCAAGCCCAATGGCGGAGCCATGGCCTCAATTGTCGAACGCTTCATCGGCCAGGCTGAACGAGAAGCGAAAAAGAACCAGTGTGAAACAACGCAAGTTATCCAGGAAAAATTAAACCACCTGGAGGAATTGACAGGCGGTTTCAGCTTTGCCGCGGTGATTTTGCGATATCTGGAAAGCTTCAATTCCGGGGATGATCAACTTAAATCATCAGCTTTGCGCTGGCTGAGAGCGGAATTTTCCACAAAAACCGAAGCCAGGCTGGCGCTTGGTGTACGCACAATCATCGACGATTTGAGCGTCTATGACTACCTCAAGGTTTTCGCTGAATTTGTCTGTCAAGCAGGGTATCAGGGGCTGCTTGTATCTATGGATGAACTGGTCAATATATACAAGTTGACATCAGCGCGCGCGCGTAATGCAAATTACGAACAGATATTGCGTATGCTAAATGATGTGCTACAAGGAAATGCCAGTCACATGGGATTTATCTTCGGTGGCACTCCGGAGTTTTTAATGGATACTCGCCGCGGTATGTATAGCTATGAAGCGCTTCAGTCCAGATTGGCTGAAAATACATTTGCAAATAATCGATTCGTCGATTTTGCCGGACCTGTGATTCGGCTTTCGAATCTTTCACCAGAGGATGTATATGTGCTGCTGATCAATATACGTCGAGTGATGCAGTTTGATAAAGCTGGCCTTCCAGATGAAGCACTGGAGGCTTTCATGCGACATTGTAGCGAGCGAATTGGAGATGCCTATTTCCGCACACCTCGCAATACTGTAAAGCAGTTTGTCCACATGCTTTCAATTCTTGAACAGAATCCTTCCGCGAGCTGGAGTGACTTGATCCCGAAGGTGGTTATCAGTAAAGACGAGGGCGATGATTTAAGCGATATACCTGAAACCCACGATGATGAGCTTCACTCTTTTCGAATTTGAACAGTTCAGGGCAAATGACCTCGACGATAAACCGATAAATTGAACAGATATCGGATTCTAGTGCGTCAATTTGGACTGGCTAGCGCAGCTACAAAACATGCCCTTGTTGATCGTGTCTTACTTTCCAAGTCATCAGAAACGCATTGAAGTCAGCAACCGCCGCAAAGCGGTTTATTTGAAATCGATTTGCCGGTAATGAGCGCATCGAATACATGACACAAGTGAGTTGTACCGGATTGACTTCCGGTCAGGCGACTCCAATGGATCGCAGGAAGAGGACGATATGAATTGCAATCAGGCTGCGCGCACTGCAACATTCAACTGACACAAAAGCATCTTGAAGTTTAGTTTGTTCTATTGTCAATCGGACGTTATTTCACAATGTCCGAATACGCTGATTGATTTGCAATGGCTGTCGAAATCCAAGTTCAACCACGGTCCTTCAGAGTCGACATGGAATTTGCAAGCTTCAGTCATCGAAAAGACTTTTTGCGGTAACATAAATTGCGGCAACAAAGAGATAAGGCTGCAGTAATTGAGGGTGTTCGAATTCGTTCAATACCGTCTGCAACCGGTCCATTTCAGCTGGCCGCCAGCAACTCCAGCAAAAGTCAATTGCCTGTGATGTGACGCGTCCATGCCAAATTCAATTTGCGCCGCCTGTTAGCTTTTTCCGACAGCAATGCTCAGGAGGCGCTGTTCTCGATATCGAGAGCACTGAATGACGAATAACCCGAAAACGACCGACCCATTAACACAGACAAAAGATTGATGCAACGTTCAGGAAGCAAGCACGAGATACTGCGTGAGATATTCGGCTACGATTCATTCAGACCCAACCAGGAGGTTGTCATTGACGCATTGAATTGCGGTCGTAATGTGCTCGCGGTCATGCCTACCGGTTCCGGAAAGTCTCTGTGCTACCAAATTCCGGCACTGATGCACGATGGGATCACCATTGTAATCTCACCCCTGATTGCCCTGATGCGTGACCAGGTAAACGCACTTAAACTGGCCGGGGTTGACGCCGATACGATCAACTCCTCAAGTGAGCCGCGAGCCAATTACGCTGTATTGGAGCGTTTGAAGACCGGCTCGCTGAAACTGCTCTACCTTTCACCTGAAAAACTGATGACAGAATCGATGCTCGATATACTGAAGCAGCAAAAGTTAACGCTGTTCGCGGTTGATGAGGCGCACTGCATCTCTCAGTGGGGTCCCGCCTTTCGCCCGGAGTATGCAGACCTTGCGCAGCTCCATGTCCTATTTCCGAAAACCCCGATTCTTGCAACGACCGCGACGGCAGATGAGGTCACTCGCAGTGAAATTAAAACCCGCCTGTTTGCGGATAAAGCCGAGGTCCATGTTCAGGGATTCGATCGACCCAACATCAAGCTGTCAGTGTGCGCTAAAGCGGGAGACAAACGTCAATTGCTGGATTTTCTCACACCACACAAAGGAACAAGTGGCATCGTCTACTGCCTGTCCCGGAAGAAGACTGAAGCGACTGCGATTCTACTTGAAAGTTGGGGTTTTCGTACGCTGACTTATCACGCCGGAATGGATAAGGATACACGCGACACAAACCAGAGTATTTTTATGACTGAACCTGGCATTGTCATGGTCGCCACCATCGCATTTGGCATGGGGATTGACAAGTCTGACATCCGGTTCGTATTGCATGCAGATATGCCTGGATCTATCGAGACTTATTATCAGGAACTTGGTCGTGCCGGCCGTGACGGAAAACCTGCACAAGCACATATGCTGTTTGGGCTTGATGATATCCGTCTACGTCGTCTTTTCATTGACGCAGAAGATGCGGGCGAGGATCGCCAGCGCCGAGAGCGCCAACGATTGAATGCACTGATTGGCTATTGCGAGTCTCCAAATTGCCGCCGGCGCGCATTACTCGCCTATTTCGGGGAACACATTGACGCGTGTGGAAATTGCGATTTATGCCTTGACCCGGTCGAGCTTGCCGATGGTACCGAGTACGCGCGCATGGCGTTGTCAGCAATATATCGTACCGGCCAACGCTACGGTGCCGTGCATATTGTTGATATTCTGCGAGGTAATCTGACGCGCAAGGTGTCAAGTGCTGGCCATGACCAAATCCCGACCTTTGGAGTCGGCGACGAAGTCGCAAGTCAGGAATGGCGCGCATTGCTTCGCCAACTTGTCAGCTCCGGGTATCTTGTTCAGGATATTGCTGCGTATGGCGGCCTGCAAATTACCGCATCGGGACTGGATCTGCTAAAAGGAAATTGCACCTTTGAATACCGAAAACCAACAAAAACAACCCGCAGCTCAACAAATCGGCAAACCAACATATCTTCGGTGGCAGCACACTTAAGTGATGATGACATAGTGCTGTTGGACCGACTAAAAGTGCTGCGATTGCAACTGGCCAAGGAACGTGCAGTACCCGCATATGTCATTTTTCCTGATCGCTCACTCGAAATGATGGCGCAGAATCGACCGACAACGCCCGCAGAATTTTCTCAAATCATCGGTGTCGGGGCGGTTAAGTTACGCGATTTTGCCGAGATCTTTTTGGCCGAGATCACAGGAACGCCCGACGGCACTGGTTGAATACAAGCACTCTGACCAAATCGATATGAGAGATTCGATGAAATGACAGCGTACGGTTCTTCGAATCGAAGTCGACCGTAGTAATACCTGTAGATTGAACAAAACAATTTCATTGAACGGGTTGTTATGCTGTGTTCTTTGCTGTGCAGATCAATCAGGCTATTTGTTGCGCTTTACCATTCGTTCAACTCCATGATTGGGTTTCAATTGTTACGTAGAATTTTGGGAATTATTTCCCGTCCTAACCATGATGTCAGATGTGTCAAAAAAGAAAAACTGGCGGTTCCTGTGAAACAGGCCGCCAGCTTAGAATGAAAAATAACCAATTAGCGGATCAACCGAATACCACATCTTCCACTGCATTAAGTCTCGATTCTATCGCTGAAGTACGATCCTCAACACTGCCTATACGCGCCCCAAATTGTTTTAACAAAGCATCTGTTTTCTTCGCTTGTTTTCTTTGCTCGTCTTTAAAGTCATGGAGTTCTTTACGTAATAACTCAATAGATTTAGTATTTTTTTGAACTGCTTTAAGTACACTTTGTAATAGATCCTCAAGTCCTTCGATTCTTTCTTGCAGTTCGTGATCCATATAAATTCTCCTCTGATGGCAATAATTGATAGTTGATACTATAGAAGAATAATATACCACACATTTTCAAACATCATTTATATGGCCGAAAAGCTCTACCAACTACGCTTGGCTCAGAAAAACAATGGTGCAGAAATTTTTTAGTTGCCGACGCCTGGGGGGATATTCAATCTTGCTTCGTAATCG
>JAJDZL010000076.1 GCA_022824665.1 Gammaproteobacteria bacterium
AGGGATTTTTGTGGGAAGCAAGGGCACTTGCGAACAGGAATAACCCTGTGTGTAAATTGCATTGTGTTGCAAAAGCCAGAACTCGTCCACTGTTTGGTGTTGGCGACCTCTGGTAAAGTCCTGCATTTCGCTGTAGGTACCGGCATAATCTGCAAGCCCCAGATTACGCACAATGAGTTGGTGTGAGTTCAAAACAAAAAAAGGGAATAATGCAATAAAGTTGACAAAGGTCGAATTTCGGATACATTTTTTCTAACAGTGAAATAGAAAAAATCCCGATCTTCCGAAAGCATATTATGAGCCAGCGAAAGAGTCAACGAAAATGGGTGTCAGCCTCTACGAACTCGTGAGTTGTTTTGACACCGAACGCGCAGCGCTGCAACACATTGAGTCACTGCGCCCGGAGGATGGACGCGTCTGCCCCGATGCGAATCAAATCGAACTGTTCGTGCGAGTCACAAAACAATGCCTTACTGGAGCAGGCCTTGTCGCAAATATTTCAGTGTCAAGACCGCAACACTCGTGGAGGGCAGCAAGGTCGAATACAAACAGTGGATGATGGCCAGTTAACTGCTGTCTACTTCGCTCAAGGGTGTGAAGTTACACAACTTGGAAACGATATTGGCTTGCAGTGTCGATTTTGAAGCCTATGTCTTGAACGACATAGCAGACATAACCGGACTCGTGCCGAATAAATGACGAATTCACAGTTTCTTCACGGAATCTGATGCCGTCTCCAGGTAAATTCAGGGCACATCAACTCTTGATAATCGACTCGGTATCTTCGAGCGTCATTTCCCCAAATCCCAAAAAATCCAAGTCCCTAGTCGGGCGAATTTCTGCCTATGTCCATATTCGAAACAGATTCGCACCTTTCAAGATTAATCTGTTTGCGTAAGTTGAAACACCAATCCGATATAGAAACCGCTCATTCGCATAGTGAATCATTGTCGCCTGGACATCTTTGCTGGAAGCGTTAGCCAATCGAACAAGTTGGTTTCTAACAACCCACTCACTATCGGGCGTGTTTGAATCTGTCATACGATTGCTTCGAAATACGGTCTCATAACACCGGCTACTCGATTGATTTCCGCAAACCGCCAGATTTCGTCGACAGTGGCTTGTTTACGAGATAGACATTCCTTCAGCGCCTCAATCGCAACATCAGTCCCCACCTTGTTTCTATGCTTGAAACAATCGGCGACCGTTTTGGCTGGAATTGTAATTGGCACCGATACCCCTTCGATCCTATGGCACTCCAAACCTACCGAAAGTATTTCAGAACTGGAACGAATAACCCGCAATGATACTGGCGAACTCAGAGGAGTCCATCTACCATGTTCAATAAACACCCAAACCTGGTGTGGCAGTTGAGTAGTCAACACATGGAACTGGAGTGCTGACAGAAGGCAGATTACACCGTGTGGAATCACTTTCGACACCATTGCCAAACTGTGCGTAGCGGTGATTTCTGCTTTTGTGTATTGATAGATACCGCGTCCTATTCGCGAAATCACGCCCTCATCCTGAAGCCGTCGCAGATACGTATGCGGCACACCTGCAGCATAAAAGTCTTTAGCCCGCAGTATCTCACCGCTACGAGCTAATTCCAAAGCCCGATCTCGCAATGTTTCTCTTTTCAAATGCTTGAATTTAGTTATTCTATATAATAATTATTATTTATATAGTATTTATAACATATTTGGAAACTTCAAGTGATCAGCATCTAGCAGTTAAACACGACGAATGACTGTGTAGTTGGTGCTTCAGTAAGTAGCAAACATGAAGAACTGGTGGGCACGGTTGCAACGTATCCGAACCTATTCTCAATTCCAATTTCATATAGAAGTTATAGATATTTACAAAATTAGTACAAACGACAATCAAACTTGAATGAAAATTTACTGATCAAATAAATTAAGTTGCCTTAGTTTTCTGAGAACATATTGTGCTTCCGAAATTGTTTGAGGCCGAATTATTGCATATTCGAGTCACTATATTTTGAACGACATAGGCACTGGTATATGCAATTGCCATCGCTTGATTCCGCAAAGGCAAATCTTTATACAAGCTTTCGCTAATCAGACACATTGTGCAACTGGATTTGCCGTTGAATAGATCAGAATTTGTGCGGTTAACGGCAGTGTCGGTACATCGGTGCTGAGCGACTTCGTGGTAAAATCCCACTTAAGCAACTTCAAAAAAAATGACCCTATGAGTCAAATACTGTTTCCCAAACCACCGCCAGCCAAACCCTTGCCACAGGAGTCGTGGCTTAAGCTTACAGACCGTTCAGAAGTTGGCCGCGAACCGTTCTTCCACGGACGGGATGCAGAGTATGAAGTATTCCAATCTGCTATTTACAGTCTTCATGAAGGTTTTATAGGTGGCGGCACGATGATCTTCCAGGGTGCGCCGGGGGCTGGAAAGTCTGCACTGATGCTCGAATGTATGACGGCAGTTAGACAGCACTCGACGCCACAGGCTCCCTGGGTTGCCGTCTCGCTCAATCCCGGCACCCTGAAGTCGCCGGTCGATGTTGTAAAGGACTTGATTCACGCGGCTAATCAGGAAAGCAAGCGACTTTCCAAGCTGGCGCCGGATGCAGTTGCCCGGCAACTCAACAAATGGCTGGAACTCGGTGTAAATCTGTATCAGGAGCTGTCAAATCGGGGAATCGGCGTCGCGGGATTTTCAGTCGGAGGTAAATCTGAGACTGGCAGCCGCGCGGAGATGACGCTGTCGTCGGGACCGGTTTTCCGCGACGCAGCTGCTGTGCTTGGGAAGTTTCGCGTGGTGGTATTTGTGGACGAAGCGCAGAATTCGCCAGTAGGAGAGACGACCCGGGATGTTCTCGACTGTCTGCACCGGGACCCTCAGGGCATTCCCCTGGTTGCAGCCTTTTTTGGTTTGAGCGACACTCAGCAGGTGTTGCGCGAGTGTGGTCTTTCGAGATTTGCAGATGAGCGACTGGTGAATCTGGAACCGCTGTCAATAGAAGATGCAGCCGGTTCCATTCGCCGTATGCTTGATACTTATTTCACTGGCTCAGATGAAGAAAAGACGAATTGGTCAACTGCACTGGCTGAGCTGTCGCAGGGGTGGCCACAGCATATTAACCGGACCGGTGTGGCCGCGGGTCGGGTGATACGCGAAAATAACGGTCGGCTGGACAAGCATCTGCTTGAACAGGCATTGGCAAAGGGTGTTGAACGGAAAAATGACTACTATGCTGGTCGGCTTGCTGCGGTATCGAACCCACCCTGGGTCTACAAGCAATTGGCCCTGGCAGCGGCAAAGAAAGAAGGCGCGTTGGCTGGTATTGTGTCATATGACGAGGTCTACTTGTTAACGGAAGCCGCAAGAATGCGAAGTGAAGAAACCATTAAAGAATTTCTGACCAATGCACTGCACGCTGGTCTTTTGGCGCCAGTGAATGAACTTCCTTTTCATTATCAGTTCCCGATTCCTTCGCTTGGAGATTACCTGCGGGAGCTGCCGGTGGAGTTGCCAAATTCAGTTGAATAACTGAATCCTTGCTAAGCCGCTGACTTTTGTAACTGTACCTGCGACAACTAGGACAGAGTGAACAATCTTAGTCAATTGATACGTTAACTCTGAGTCGTGTGCAAAATTACGCAGTTCTGCAGTTAATGGGCGAAGACTCAGCATATTGTTATCTTCATCCGTATGTGAGAATTCGACAAGGTTCATTGACATTTGACAGTCGTCTAAGGTCAACTTAAATTTATCGACATTGATTTCGAGCGAATCCCAAAATCTCACCAAGCACCTGGAGCGTTAATGTAGACGGAAGGGAAATGACGTGTTTAAAATCCTCAATATAAATTGCGCCCAAAAAATCGATTGGTACCAATTGGCTGCGAACTCGTCGAGGTGCTTCAAGCGTATCAGCGAACGCGCATGCGCTGGCCATTGCTTTATGGTAGTCATTCAACTTTTCTCGCTTATTGAGACGGCACACCATTGACCTACAAAGCAGTTCACAAAGCGTTCGCCAATTTGCTCAAGGATGCAGGAGTCCACAGGTTCAGCAAGGGCCATCAACATCCAAGCCTTTATAGTTTGAGACACACTGCTGCCGTACACCGGGTGGTTTGCTGGTATCAGCAAGGGGAAGGCCTACAACTATTGCTGCCAGCGCTTTCCACCCATCTCGGCCATGCCGACCTTAGGAGCACCCAGGTGTATCTTTCGATGATGCCTGAGTTGCTGCAGGAAGCAGCGTCTCGTTTTCACCACTATCTGGAGGGAGTCAATCATGAATAAGCAACCCATGCTGGCACCGTGGTTGCGGCGGTTCTTTAGCGAATACATCAGCACCGAAAGAAACCTCGCACTCAATACGCAAAACAGCTATCGCGACACCTTCGAGTTGCTGTTGCCCTTTATCAGCAGGACGATTCGCAAGTCGGACGACCGACTTGCGCTGCAAGATGTCAATGCAGTACGCGTCCGTGAGTTTCTCCATTATCTGGAAACCGAGCGTGATTGTTCTATAGCAACGCGCAATCTGCGTCTGACCGCGATCCGGTCTTTTGCCCGATATGTCGCCAGCCAAGAACCGGCCTGCAAGGATTGGGCTCAATCTGTGCGTGCAATCGAAACCAAAAAATCCAGCCCACAGCCCATCGGCTGGCTCACTGTCGCGGAGATCGAAGACTTGCTGAAAGTACCCGACATCCGTCGAATCAGGGGCCGGATGGAGCATGCGCTATTGCTGTTTCTGTACAATACCGGAGCCCGTGTGTCCGAAGCAGTTAACCTTCAAGTGCGTGATCTGCAACTCGCTGTGCGCGACGGTCGCCATGCGCTGGTCACCTTGCACGGCAAGGGCGGCAAAGTCCGTCGATGCCCGTTGCAGCCCCATACTGCAAGCGTTCTGATGGAGTTAATTCGACATAAAGGTCCTGATGAAGCGGTTTTTATCAGCCAAACTGGAAATCCATACACCCGATTCGGTGTGTACAGACTGGTGACGCGCTGCGCAGATCAAGTTCCTGCCTTGAAAGGCCGAAAAATATCACCGCATTGGATTCGACACAGCACGGCCTGCCACCTATTGCAGGCCGGTATTGATCTGAATACGATTTATGCCTGGTTGGGACACGTCAGTCTGGATACGACCAATGTCTATGCTGAAATCGACCTGCGGATGAATACCGGAGCAATGGAGCTTTCCGAGTTCGCACAGCCACATTCATCATCCCCTGGCCGGAAACAGAATACCGGAATTATGGCTTTTCTGAAATCACTCTAACTGCAAAATATTAGGTTGTGAATTGTGGGCAGTTGCGCACCTTCGACGGGACTTATGCACCGATTCGCAACATAATCGAAACCGCAACATTTCCGATCGAAATCCCCACTTTCGCCCGCACGGATAAACTCGTCCCACCACCGGTACAGCGTCTGCTCACTGAACCCACACTGGCGCGCCAGGCACTTGCCCGCATCCTCTCGACGCAACAACTGAAGCACCACTTCGGTACGTTGCACAGCTGTCATCTGTGATCGTCTTCACATCTCTTTCCTCCATAATTGAATGAACCAATTTATCACATAGCTCGTGTCCAATTATTAGGGGGCAAGACAAGAACAGGCGCTCAAGGCGGTTTCCGCGGTCAGTCCTGTCTTGGTAATCGCAGGGTGTGGTCGAGACATACGTGCAGACTCAATTTGCCTGCAATCGTAATTTCTCCAAAAGGCTGAATAATTGAAAAACCTTTTATAATCTATCACTTACGGGCGCATTGCTGAAAGGGGGGCGAAACTTCAATATATAATCATTGCAGGTGCCGAGATATTTTCCACGTCACTTTTATCAACTTGACCAAAGCTCAATCTGGATGAATATTATGAAAACAAAATTACTTGCTATGAGCGTTTGCATGTATTTTCTGAGTAGTGGGATGTCTGTAGCGGACGAAGCAATGCAGAAAGAAAACATCGTTTCGAAACATATGGTGGCACAGGCAATGCTGACAGCTCATTACATTGATGCCGCTCTCAATGCTGGAATGGACACGGCAGCAATCAATGCGACACTGGCCAGTGTGGCGGAGCAATCAGTTATTTCAGAATTCTGGATCAGTGATGAACACGGCAACATTCAGTTCACCAATGTTGGTGGAACTTCATTCAAGTTTCCTACCGACGCTGATGCCGATTCGCAGGCAGCACCGTTTGCTGCACTCCTTAACGGTACCAAGACCATCGTTGTTCAGAATACACAACCGCGCGAAATTGAAGGTGCGTTGTTTAAGTATGTCGGTGTCGCTGGAATTGACAAACCACGCATCGTCCAGATTGGGATAGCTGGCTCACAGATGAGTCAGTAATTTTTGGCAGTCCGAAAACCCTCGATATTAAGCGAGAAATCAGAAGAATTTGACCAACATTCAAACCCGTCGCGACGAGTAACCGACTATCAGCACGAATCTTGACAGCAATGTTGATTACAACATTTCGTTCACAGTTTGCTGCTCGTATTCGTGTTCCATCAGCCCGTGGCCGAGCAGTTGTCGCAAGGTGCCGTGCTCGTTGGCCAACTCAGTGATGCGGTCGTAATCGCAATTCAGACCCTGCTTGAGAATTCCAGGATGCGCCAAAGGTCCATGCCCGGCCGGCCGGTGTCCCTGCGGGCTTTGGGATTGACCTGGGTATTGAGCAGTGCAAAGACTTTCGCTCTGAGCTGCTCGTTTATATACACGTACTTCAATCCAATGAACAGCCCGGGATATCGTCTCTGGATTTCGAAATTGATGACGATATCGGAAATCAAGCTGCCGCCCGGTTTACACTGTATGGATTCGAATTATCGCTCGGTAACGGCCTGAAGATTGGGCAATAAAAGGGGGATTTCAAGGGTTTTTGGTGTGTGCTGTCGCCCTCGACCGCTTGAAGTAGGAACGAATATAGAGCGCGATAATCAGTACAATCAGACCAAAAATGATCGCCGCAATGGGTCTGTCAATAAAATCGAGTGGCGTCTTGACCTGTGCCATGGCAGAGCGCAGCTTCACTTCCATGATTCCTCCAAGCACCATACCCAATACGATCGGCACGACTGGCAGACTCAGTCTTTTCAACACCAGTCCGAAAACCCCGAACCCTGCCGCGATTGCACAATCTGTCATGGAGTTTCTGAGCGAATAGACTCCGACAAAACCAAGCATGAGTATGATTACCCCGAGAAATCGAGTTGGTATTCGAACGACATGCAATAAACCGCGGGTCGAAGACACGAGAAACACGAGCACAATCACGTTCAACAGCAGCAGCGCGATATAAAGGGCAATCACAAAATCCATCTGCGTAGCAAACAATTGCGGCCCCGGAATGACATTGTGAACATAGAAAACCGACAGCATCATTGCAGTCAGCGCTTCACCGGGAATGCCCAAAGCCAGCAGCGGGATCATCGCCGCCCCCGGGACTGCATTGTTGGCCGCCTCTGACGCAATCAGGCCCTCTGGTGCTCCGGAACCGAATTTTTCCGGGGTTTTGGATGTTTTTTGCGCATAGGTATAAGAAAGGAATTGGGCAATAAATTCACCGACACCGGGGATCATCCCCATTACCACACCGAAAGATGCAGATGCAGATGCGACCCGTTTATGACCGAGCAGCTCTTTCATGCCTTCGAGAAGTCCGCCTTTAACTTCAACAAGTTTCGGCTGCTCATCTTTTTGCACAAGCAGTAAAAATGCCTGCGACAGCGCGAATAGTCCAAGCACAACAACAATCAGGTCAATTCCGGAAGCCAGCCAGGTCTGTTCAAATGTGAAGCGCCGTGTGTAGCGAACCGGCTCCAGACCCACCGAATTCAGAAACACCCCGAAACTCGCCAGCATGCCCGCCGCAAACACTTGTCGTGTATGCGCCAGTACCACCAGGACAATACCGAGCAGCGCGGCCAGAAAAATTTCCCGACTGCCAAAATGGGGTGCGATGACTGCGAGCAGTTGTGCGAGAAAGATCAGGCAGATAATTGAGAAAATCCCTCCGAAAAACGAAGCAGAAAACGCCAAAGACAATGCACGGCGCGGATTGCCTCCGGCGGCAATCGGGTGACCGTCATACGTTGTCAGCGCGTTCACTGCAGTTCCCGGCGTATTAATGAGTATGGCAGGTATTGCGCCACCATACATTGATGAACCGTAAATTCCGAGCAGCACGGTCAACCCGACAATCGGGTCCAGAGAAAAGGTGGCAGGCAGCAATATGGCGATTGCAACTGCAGGGCCAACACCGGGAATTGCACCGATGGTCACACCGCCGATTGAGCCGACCAAGAGTGCCGCGATCACATCCCAGCGTGCCAGAAGCTCCACTGCTGAAATGAGCAAGTCCATCTCAATGTCTACAGGTACAGGGTCATAAAGTTACGCAGCGAGTCGGGTAAGTATTCGTAGAGTTGGCCACCCGGGATTTTTACTGCGAGAAAACTCTTGAAAATGACCACGATTGCGATTCCGACTATGCCGGCAAACATAATGGTGCGAAAGCTTCTGTATCCCGCTCTCAACATCAGCATAGCGACGAATATCAATGTGCTTGGCAGATAGCCAACCCTGGGTACCACCCACACATAGGCCATGAACCAAAAAGCGTACTCAAAGGACCTGAGCCAGAGCTTGACTTCCGCAAAGTGTTGTCGGTAGCTGTGCCGCGACGACATTGACCCCAAATAATAGCACAGCGCGAAAAAACACATCCCAGCGAGGCCAATCGCCGGCCAAAATCTCGGTTGCGCAACCAGTTTAACGCCCTTAATCCAGGCGGTCTGTGTACCAATCTGGGTTGAAAGTAAGACTGCCACCGCCAGAAATACAGCGGCAAAAACGATGTCACCTGCAAGACGCTGCTGGTGACTCGAACTTTGGGGCGCGGCGGAATCGGTCAATTGTACTGGCGGTGTCTAACGACGTTCGGTGGCGAAAACCGGGCGAAACCTCTTTTTTCGCCCGGTTTTACAAAGTATGACCGGAGGTGTTATTCAAGCCTGCCGAGGGTTTCTAAGTCTCTGGCAATTTGTGCATTTGAAGCTTCGGCATCCTGCCAGTAAATGAGCGCACCGGTTTCAGCCGCGAGTTTCTTGGCGGCATCCGACAGTGCAACCTTTTTTGCCACTGCAATAATTTTGTCGCGGGCATCCTGAGGCGTATCTTTGTGAACAAATAGCCCATTCCAGAGCGAGATATTTAAATCCGGCGCGATTTCAGCAACCGTTGGTACATCCGGGGTTAAACCGATTCGATCGCTGCCGATCGAGGCCAGAACCTTGATACTATCCATGCACGGCAGCACTAGCTGCAGTGTGGTATTCATGACTTCAACATCGCCTGAAGCCAATGTGTTGCAATCCAGTGCATCAAACGCCGCGTCGGAACTGAAGCTGAACCCTAAATTCCGGGCCAGAGCCATGGTTACCTGAGTTGGAATCAATACAGAACCAAAATGTCCCAGTGCGACGTCATTACTATTTGCATGGGCCGCGAGTCCCTGCATATCGTCATACGGCGCATCGCCACCGGCAACGATTACGAACGGATAGGTCAGAAAAATTCCCAACGGTTCGAACGGATTCGGATTGAGCTCCGGTATGCCAATTTGTGGTCCAATCGTGGGAACCGCAATGATGAACGATCCGACCGTATATCCATCGGGCGCTGCAACTGCGACCTCAACCGCACCGGGAAAGGGGCCACCGCCACCGCCTGGTTTGTTGACTACCGCAGCCGGTACGCCGTAGGTTTCCTGAAACTGATCGGCTATCATCCTCGTCAGAACATCTTCAAGATCACCCGGGGGCCATGGTACGACGAATGTAACGGCGCGTTCAGGATACTCTGCCTGTGCGAACGGTACAAACAGCACTAAGCTGAAAATTAGCGTAAATATTAATTTTTTCATAACTGCTCCTGCTTTAAAAAAGTTTAAGTTAATTGGTATTCCAGCCTGAATCGGGACGGTCAAACCACACGTGAACCTGCCCGGTGCCAGTGGCGTTTTCATATTCACTGAACAATCGGCCTTTGGCTTGACAGTTTATGCCTCCAAGCGCGCCAGCCAGCATCAGGTAATGTCCAAATTTCCCTTCCGGGCCATGTTTTCGGTATTCGTTCATATGTTCGATGACAGATTTGTGATTACCTTGCTGCCACCAGTCCAATCGCTGCATGTCTGCTGTTCGAGCTTCCGGGGTAAAGATGTGAACCGGGTCTGATGATTCATGCTGTTCGAGTTCGTCCAGCGGCCAAAAACGATGACTCATGCCGCCGCTTGCGATGAGCACGACGCGCCGCCCAGACGCGGCCACGGCCGCCGCAACGCCGGCACCCACAGCAAGAAAATTGTGGTCCTGAGCGGTCTGGCAGATTCCCATTGAAATCCACGCCTCGCCATGATTGAGATAGTGTGCAAGGTTGATGGTCGGGTAATGGACCGGCAATGCGCTGTCGTCGCTTGCATGGCAGTGAACGTTTTCGTCATTGACCCGCGCGCAGATCAGCCGGGCAAATTCCGGGTCGCCTTTCATATCGTAGGGAATTTTCGCCATCCCTCGCGGCAACTCTTCGGAGGTGTAGACACCCGATCGTCTCGCATGAGCTGTAACGACAAACTCAACCGTCGTAAACCAGTGGGTATCGAACAGAAGTACCGTATCCGGCTTGAGCTCATCGAGCACTTCACTGCGCAATTGGCGGAGGCCCGGTACCAGGCTGATTTCATGTCCGTCGTTAATCTCGTAACGAAGTTTCTTCGGAAACATGATCGTCGGGGCGTGAGACAGTAGTCCTGCGCCTACGATTTCTCCCATCGGGTCTTCCTATCCTTTTAATTGTTGGCTTTCCAGTACATGTTCAATACGGATTTACGGTCTTATCATACAATAATTCAGCAACGAATTTGATCTGCAAATCTGCCGCATTACAGCCCTTATAGCCAATGAACAAAGCTGAATTAACCACAAATATTGACGGCATTTCAGTTTCGCCGCACAATTTCATCAACGGCAGGCGAGTTGCTTCCAAGGACTGCTTCGAGGTACGCTCACCGCTTGATTGGACGCGAAAGCTCGCCGAGG
The DNA here is from genome assembly GCA_022824665.1 of Gammaproteobacteria bacterium. Classification (GTDB taxonomy): domain Bacteria; phylum Pseudomonadota; class Gammaproteobacteria; order Arenicellales; family JAJDZL01; genus JAJDZL01. Next base: position 11,114 of record JAJDZL010000076.1, read on the forward strand.
TGTCCCGCAGCGACGAAGCGATCGCTCACGACGCAGTTTCTGCAGCAGTTGAAGGATTCAAACACTGGTCGTCTTTCAGTACATCGAGACGCGTTGAAGTCTTGTACAGGTTAGCAGATTTGATTGACGCCAATGTTGCAAAGATTAGCACCATAGAGTGCCTGGACATGGCGATGCTGCACGAAAGCCTCAGGCTTAGAGTCATTCCGCGTGGTGCTTTGAATTTTCGGGCCTATGCCGATCTTGTCGCAGAGCATACAGAGCGCAGCTGGCACTCTAAGGGAACCGCGAATCGCGTAATTCGCGACGCGGCCGGGCCGGCAGTCGTCATCACACCATGGAATGCACCGTTTATGCTTGCTACATGGAAAGTTGCGCCTGCCCTGGCGGCGGGAAATTCAGTCATCTTGAAACCTGCTGAATGGGCACCGCTATCAGCGAGCATGCTGGCGGACTTCATCAATGAAGCGGGATTTCCGGAAGGTGCATTCAACGTGGTGCAGGGTCTTGGCAGTGAAGTCGGAGCGTCCCTGGTTGCAGACCCCAGAGTGCGACGTATCTCATTTACCGGGTCGCCTGCAACAGCGCAGCATATCGGTGTCGCAGCAGCCAGAAATATCGTGCCGTTCACTGCGGAGCTTGGCGGCAAAGGGCCGCTGATCGTCTTTGCCGACGCAGACATTGACGGCGCGGCCAAAAAAGCGGCTGCCCAGTTCGAAGACTCCGGCCAGGTGTGTCTGGCTGGAACCCGGCTGCTGGTGGAACGTGCAGTCAAACAGGAATTCATGGATCGATTTTCGTCATATACCGACCAGCATGTCTTTGGAGACAGTCGCGAGCCGGCAACAACATTGTCCCCGGCCATTCATCCCATTCATCTTGAGCGGGTTGAAGGATTTGTTGAGCGGGCGCGCCAGGCAGGCGACAAAATCATTTTTGGCGGCGCGCGATATGACCCTGAAAAACTGTGGTACAAACCAACCCTGATCGAACCGAAATCCAATCAGTCTGAAGTCGTTCAGAAGGAAATTTTTGGTCCTGTACTGACGTTGCAGACGTTCGACTCTGAAGAGCAGGCGGTCGAGTTGGCCAATAGTACTGCCTACGGTCTGTCTGGCATTGTTTACACCTCCAGCAGTGCCCGCGCCAGCCGCATCGGCCGGGCAGTAAGAGCAGGAACGGTCTGGGTCAACTCATTTCTGATTCGAGATTTAAGTGCACCTTTCGGCGGCTATGGAATCAGTGGCATTGGCCGAGAGGGCGGTGACTATTCCCTTGATTTTCATAGCGATCTGAAAACCTTACAGATTCTTGAAGATTCGGTCAGTTGACGGGTGTCGAAGGCGTAAGCAATGTTGCGCGCAACATATAATGTCAACAAAAAGCCAGACTTAAGCACCGAACGGAAATAGCATCTGTTCAAAGCGTGGAACAAATTGATTTGATGCAATGCTAAAAAATCAGCCCAGGGTTGCTTTGTAACCAACTGCAATCTACAATTCGATCGGTAACGTCTCTATTCTTCCACATCTAACTGTGCGCTACTTTGAAAAATATCCCAGAGATAAAATGAACATGACTTACTCAATACAACCGCTTTACATATCGCCCTTGATCGCCTCTTTGGTCCCGCGTCGAAAATTACACGACTTCGCATTATTTTGCCTGTTCATTTCTTTCACTGTTTTCTGTAACGCCACTGAAGCAGCCGCCTTTAAGTGGCCGGACTTTCAGGCCAATTTGGAACCGGGTCCATCGGCCAGTTCCGTCGCAGCTCCGACGCCTACCATACCGCTGGAACCAGTGGCACCTGACACTTCCGAGGAGCGTGCAAGATTCAGCGGTTCGTGGGAAGGCTGGATGTGCTGGCCCCCGGACGTTGACCTGAAAATTACGATAACCAAGGTGACCAATAAGCGCGCCAAGATTGGATATGGCGCCGCTAGCGAAGAATGGGGTCAAGTTTACAAAGAAATCTCTGCACGCTTCAAAGGCGATGTATTGCGTGGCAAACTGGGGAAAGCAAAAATATTCTTCGGCCTACGGGAAGACGGAAATCTGAATTTCAAGTGGCAAAGCGGACATGATTGGTGCACTGGCTTATTGAACCGTACCAGCTTTGCTGAGGGAAATTAAGTTCGGCCAATTCTTGTTTCGATATGGATTGCAACAGTCGAACGCACGGATTTGAAGTTACCCACCACCATCACCCGGATACAGTTTTTGAGTGGAGTTGCTCATCGATAAGCGAAGGAATCAAACTCTGTAGAGTTTGATGATGTTGAGGCGTGAACAGGCCTGACATCGCACCGTCAATAATGCTCGAGACAGGTCAGCCAACGTGCCATGGCTACTGAAAGCCGTTTCTGTTGGACTTATCCTTGTATTTGTTGTGGTGTTCTCCGTACAAGGTGCATAATCCCGCTGGAGAGCCCGATGCGGGAAAACCGCACGCCGGGTTCCAAGAGCGGCTACTCGAAGGCGGTCGTAAGGATTTGAACAAGATTCACGTTTCATGATGCAATACCTTGTTTCCAGTCAGGGTAAAAAATGACAGCCGCGCGAAATTTGCTGTTCGTGATGTGCGACCAGCTCAGGCAGGACTATCTTTCCTGCTACGGTCACCCGAGTCTCGATACACCGAACATTGATGCGCTCGCCAGGCGCGGTGTGCGGTTCAATAACGCGCACTGTCAGGCACCGCTTTGCGCGCCGTCGCGCGCCAGCTTTTACACCGGGCGATACCAGTCAAGTCATGGTGTGTGCAGCAATGAGGACGCCACCCGCTGGGAAGAATATATGCTTGCGGACTACCTTCGACCGCTTGGCTATCGTACTGCAGTAGTTGGCAAAACACACAGCTACAAGAATCTTGGAGAGTTGAAAAAACTTGGCATTGAACCCGACTCGCGTCTCGCGCAAAGCGCACCCTGCGGCGGATTTGAGCCCTATGAATGGCACGAAGGTTTGTACCCGGATAAGCTTTTACCGCGCGATCACGGCTATACCCGTTATCTGCACTCAGTCGGCTTTGAAGATCCCAATCCGTGGCAGAGCAGGGCAAACAGCTCAGTTGATCCGACCGGTGGCATACACTCCGGCTGGGCGCTTAGAAGTTCTGTTTATCCGGCCGCACTTTCGGAGCAACACTCAGAAACCGCCTTTACTACCCGTCGGGCCATGGATTTCATTGACGCTGCGAAAGATCATCCCTGGTGCCTGCATTTGAGTTATATCAAGCCTCACTGGCCCCTGATTGCACCTGAACCATACCACGCAATGTTCTCCAAATCCGACGTGCAGCAACCGGTTCGAAAAGCCGCCGAACGCGAGAGCCCACATCCTGTCGTGCAGGCGTTCCAGCAGGCCGAATACAGCCAAAACTACTCAAACGATGCCATCCGGGAAATCGTCGTACCCGCGTACATGGGGCTTGTCAAACAGATTGATGACCACATTGGTGTATTGATTAAATTTCTTGCTGAGCAGGGTTTATTGGAAAACACAATGATCGTATTGACCTCGGATCATGGAGACTATTTGGGCGATCACTGGCTGGGTGAAAAGGATCTGTTTCACGACCCTTCGGTGAAAATTCCCATGATTGTAGTTGACCCGGACCCGGCAGCGCGGGCCAGCCGCAACTCGGTGTGCAACGAGTTTGTGGAGTCGGTAGACATTGTGCCTACATTCGTTGAGTTCGCGGGTGGCGCAATCAATCGCGAGCGAATGGAAGGCTTGTCTTTGCTGCCGTTATTGCGACAGTCCGCGGATGCCGGCTCATGGCGTGAGTACACGGTCAGCGAAATCGACTATTCGGATCGCGGTGCGCGATCTCTCCTCGGTATAGAACCCTACCAGTGCCGCGCAACGATGATTCGCGATCAGCGTTGGAAATATATCCACTATCACGGATTTCCGAATCAGCTGTTTGACCTTGAGAATGATCCCGATGAGTTGAACGATCTGGGACAAAATGCCGATTTGCAGTCGGTAGCCGGGCGTATGAGAGACGCGCTTTTCGATTGGCAATACTCGCTCAAACGCAGAGTTGGGCTCGATTACGATTATGTTGAGGGCCAAGGGCCGGAACGCGATGAAGAATTTGGAATTATCATCGGTCGCTGGTAGCTGTCTCGGGCCTCGCCCTTTTCAGCCTTCAATATCACTGTAAGCCGGGCGCGGTCGCGGCGCAAGCCTGCCCGGATCGAATCCCGTGATCAGATATAGTGGATATAGAAGTCGCGCAGCTCAGTGTCTGTCATATTTGCCGTCTTTTCCAGTTCATTCTCTTTGATCCCAGCCAGGTTTCCAACCAGGTCCGGCCCAATTGCGTCGACCAGCAGCGTGTCAGCCTGAAGTTCGCTCAACGCATCTGCCAGACTATCCGGAATACCGTCTTCGGCATCGTGATTTTCCAGGCAATCAGCGGTTTCTGCCGGTGGCAGTTCATACCCTTGCAGATGGCCGAGTCGGGCAGCCTGCAAGACTGTAGCAACTGCAGTATAGGGATTTGCCGCACCATCTGCCATGCGATGTTCAACACGGGCATGTTCACCGGTCTCGCTGGTAATTCTTGACGTTACGCCACGGTGGTCTTCACCCCAGTTTCGCCAGTAACCGGAAAGACTTGCCGGC
>JAJDZL010000095.1 GCA_022824665.1 Gammaproteobacteria bacterium
CTTTCGATCCGGAGTCGAAGAACGATTGAAGTACGAATCGGATGAGTGCTCGTTTTGGTCTTTGGCCTGATCACCGATAGGCAGCTCATTGCCTCACTTCACGGAAGCTCCAGAAAAGGCCGCAAACGATCGACGGTTTTCCGCAACGAACCTCGGTTCGACTCCAGGAATTGAAATCCATTGCGGATCATTTGTTCCCGTAAATTGGTATTGATGAGAAGCTCTGACAGCTGATGCTGCAACTCGGCTGAGTTCTGAACCTGTACACCGCCTCCACTTTGGGTGATAAGACGCGCGATCTCCAAAAAATTCGACATGTCCGGTCCAAATATCGGCGGCGTACCGACCGAAACTGGCTCCAGAATGTTGTGCCCGCCAACCTCAGCAAAACTGCCGCCCACGACTGCTACATCAGATGCTGCGTAAAACTGCATCAGCTCGCCCATTGAATTGACCAGAATCACATCAGCGTCAACCGTTTCGCGTGCGTGTAAATCACTTTGCCGAATAACAGACAGCCCGTACCCAGAAATGACGCGGTAAACGGCATCGAATCGCTCCGGATGACGCGGGGCAATAATTGCCAATAGTTCCGGGTGCATTTCGCGCAAGTTGATCACCGTTTCCAAAAACACCTGCTCTTCACCCTCGTGTGAGCTGCCAAGCACAACGGTCGGCCGCTGCTTACCACCCCAGCAACTGCGAAGCGCTGCGGCTGTATCCTGAATGCCCTCGGCTGCTTCGACTTCAAATTTCAGATTGCCCGTCAGGTAAATTTTTGTTGGCGGTGCGCCAAGCTCGGCAATTCGCGCTGCGTCTGCCTCGCTCTGCACGCAGAATGTTTTTACGTCCTGCAATACAAACCGGCAAAACCATTTCAAACGTCTGCCTGTGCGGATAGTTGAATCGGAAATTCGAAGATTCACGAATGCAACCGGCAGCTGGCGGACCGCACACTGGTAGATCAGATTTGGCCAAAGTTCCGTTTCAACAATAATGAGCGCGCGCGGGTCAAGCGCTTTGAGCGTCTTCCTAACGATGAATCCCGCGTCGAGCGGCGCGTAAACATGATCAACCCGGTTGCCGAAAAGCCGCTGGATTTGCGCGAATCCGGTTGGTGTGACGCAGCTCATTACCACTGGGGCACTTTGTGCCTCAAGCAGGTATTCGACGAGCGGCCGCGCGGCGTTGACTTCACCAACTGAAACGGCATGAATCCAGATTGCGCGAGTTCTGACGTTGCCTGGTATCTGTCCAAATCGCTCAGCGAGCTTGTACCGGTATTCTTTTTGAGCCACGCCTTTGAACCAAAATCGCACCAGTACCAGTGGGGCCATAAAGACAATAGCAAGCCGATAGACAAAAAAGGCGAGGCGTCCCATCGTTATTGCTATGCGTGAGAAAGCCAGTCCCGCGGCGTCAAAAATTCCTCTGTCAGGCGCTGCTCCTCGCTGCCGGGCTGCGCATTCCAGTCATAGTGCCAGGCCACTTTTGGGGGTAAGGACATCAAAATCGACTCAGTTCTGCCGCCCGACTGCAGTCCAAACAAGGTGCCGCGATCGTAGACAAGGTTGAACTCTACATAACGCCCGCGTCGCAGCAACTGAAACTGTCGCTCGCGCCTGCCATATGGCATATTGCGCCGCCGCTCAACAATTGGCAGGTAAGCCTGCACAAAGTGATCACCGACACTCCTTAGAAATCCGAAGCTGTGCTCAAATCCCCCAACGGTAAAGTCATCAAAAAATATGCCGCCAATGCCGCGCGCTTCATTGCGGTGCCTGATAAAGAAATACTCGTCGCACCAGTGCTTGAGCCGTTGATAAAGCCCGTCTTCGAATCCTTCACAGGCACGGGCGGCTGTGCGGTGCCAATGCACAGCATCTTCAGTGAATCCATAATAGGGTGTAAGGTCGAAGCCGCCGCCAAACCACCACTTTCCACCGTCGACGTAAATCAATCGAATGTTCATGTGCGTCGTTGGTACATAGGGATTCAGCGGGTGAATCACCAGCGACAGCCCCATCGCGGAAAACGGACGGTCTTTTAAGTCGGTGCGCTTTTCGGTCGCGGCAGCCGGCAGTCGGATGCCGTGAATCGACGAGAAATTGACCCCGGCCTTTTCAAAGACATCCCCCGCTTCAAGCACACAACTGATGCCACCGCCGCCACCGGCATAGGTCCATGGATCAGCGACGAACATGCTCTTATCGTCTGTTTTCTCCAACGCGCTGCAAATGGTCTGCTGCAGATTTTTGAGATAATCTGCAACCGCGCGAGCATCAATTTCAGTCGGTTGCGCTTGCTTAGTCATGGTTGAACTCTACCGGTTCACGCCGAGCGCAATACGCGCCGCGTGACGGCATCGGTGATCTGAGTGGGATTTTTCTGCCGCCCCAAGGGGCCGCGAACGACAAAATCCAACACTTGGCCAAGGCCCTGCCAAACCATGCGATAGTCCCTGATCGGAACCTGGCCGTGACGATTTGCACTGGTCGATACAATTGCTCTGCCAGCCAGCCGGCAAAGATGCCGAGCACCTGAATGCGCAGTAACACGCACCGCAACGGTATTGCTGACTGTCCTGAGCGATATTGGCAATCTGGTGCTGGCAGGAAAAATCCATGTATAAGGCCCAGGCCAGCTGGCGAGTGGCGCATCCATGATCGACTCATCACGCAAATCGATATAAGGCAGCAGTCTTTCGACATTGTCAGCAATCAGAATCAGCCCCATTCCGCGCGGTCGGTTTTTGATACTCGCGACCCGCTTGACAGCACGCTGATTGACCGGGTCGCAGCCGATTCCATAACATGCCTCCGTTGGATAGGCGATTACTGCCCCTGTGGCAATCAGCCTGGCACCAGCAGCAACATCGATTGCATTCAATTGGCTGTGCTCAGCTCCCGCTGGATTGTTTGATAACCTTATTCTTCGCGAGTACTGAAGCCCGATTGGAATCCCGGTATTCAGTGAGCGCAGCCGCGACCGCAGCATCGCCCAGCGCCAGGATGCGCGCGGCCAAAAACCCCGCATTCTTGGCACCGGCACTACCGACAGCCACGCAGGCAACGGGCACTCCGCCCGGCATTTGCACGGTCGAGAGCAGCGCATCAATACCGCCCATCGTTCCAGCATCCAGCGGCACACCAATCACCGGTTTCAGCGTGTGCGCAGCAACAGCACCGGCCAGATGCGCAGCCAGGCCGGCCGCGGCAATGTAGACCTGGCAGCCCCGCGCGGCCGAATCGGCGAGATACTCGCGCACCTCATCCGGTGTGCGATGGGCAGACAATATTCGAAGCTCCCAAGCAATATTCAAACTGTCAAGCGTATCCAGCGTTGACTGCATTACCTTGAGGTCGGAGTCCGACCCCAGCATTACTGCAACAAAAATCCCGTTCAACTTTACCTCCTTCTTAGTGTCGTCTAGTTCAGTTCACCAAGCGCTCGCGCGCCAATATCTGACCGATAGTGCATCTTTTCAAATGAAATTGTGCCAATCGACTCATATGCATCATTACGTGCTGCGGCAATGCTGTCTGCAAGTGCAGTAACGCACAAAACGCGGCCCCCCGCGGTAATGATTTCACCGGTATCACTGAGTGATGTTCCGGCATGGAATACCTTGCTGTGCGCAGAGCCCTGATGTTCAATTCCGCGGATGACTGAGCCCGAGCTGTAGCTGCCGGGGTAACCGCCTGCAGCAGCTACGACGCCCACTGCTGCACGTGCGTCCCAGGTGGCGGATACCGAACCAAGTTTGCCTTGCACTGCGGCGACAATCAGGTCCACCAAATCCGTACGAAGTCGCATCATCACCGGCTGCGTTTCGGGATCACCCATGCGACAGTTGAACTCAAGCACCTCGGGAACCCCTTGCGGCGTGATCATCAGCCCGGCATACAAAAACCCCGTATAGTGTATGCCCTCTTCAAGCAGTCCGCGTACAGTAGGACGAAAAATGCGCGCCATGATCGTCTGTTCCATTTCGGCATCAACGATTGGTGCGGGTGAATACGCGCCCATACCGCCGGTGTTCGGTCCGCGATCATCATCCAGCGCACGTTTATGGTCCTGCGAAGCAGCCATCGGTAATATGTCATCACCATCCACCAGGCAGATAAAACTCGCTTCCTCACCTTGCAGACATTCTTCAATCACAACCCGGTGACCGGCCGCACCAAATCGGTTGTGCTGCAGCATATCGTCAACAGCCCGACAGGCTTCCTCAGTTGACTCAGCAACCACGACGCCTTTACCGGCTGCCAGGCCATCTGCCTTAACTACAATCGGCGCACCGGCCTCATCAATATAACGTTTCGCATCCGCGGCATCATCAAAGGTTCGATAACGGGCCGTTGCGATACCATGCCGTTCAAGAAACTGCTTGGTGAAATCCTTGGATCCCTCAAGACGCGCGGCTGACCGGTTCGGGCCAAAGCATGTGAGTCCGTGTTCCTCGAACCGATCGACAATACCCATCGTCAGCGGCGCCTCCGGACCAACAATGGTTAATTCCACTTTGTTTTCAAGCGCAAAGTCGACGAGCGCATCAATATCTTCAGCACCGATGGCCACATTTTGAACCTTCCGCTCCAATTGCGTCCCCGCATTGCCGGGCGCGACAAATACTTGACTGACCTGCTTCGAACAGGCAGTCTTCCAGGCGAGCGCATGTTCCCGCCCGCCGCCGCCAATGATCAAGACATTCATGGCAACCACAAATCAGTGGCGAAAGTGGCGCATGCCGGTAAACAGCATTGCAATCCCATGTTCATCAGCCGCGGCAATTACGTCGTCATCGCGCATGGAGCCACCTGGCTGTATAACTGCCCGAATGCCTGCACCGGCAGCAGTATCGATGCCATCCCGAAACGGAAAAAACGCATCTGAAGCCATCACTGCACCGCGAATATCAAGGTTCGCATCGGCAGCCTTGTGTGCCGCGATCTTGGCTGAATCGACGCGGCTCATCTGCCCGGCACCGATACCCAGAGTTGCGCGGTCTTTGACATAGACGATCGCGTTCGACTTGACATGCTTTGCAACAGTCCAGGCAAACAGAAGGTCGCGCCATTCGTCGTCGTCGGGACTTGTTTTTGTAACAACCCGCGGTTCACCGCCGGCCAGCAACTTAGTATCCGGGGACTGCACCAACAGTCCTCCTGCAGCTGTTTGCAGCCGCAAAGTAGGCGGCTCGGAATAGTGCTCGGAATGTTCCAATACCCTGATGTTGGGCTTGTTCGTCAAAATTTCGCGCGCGCGCTCGGATACACCCGGTGCGAGAATCACCTCAACAAACTGATTTTCCAGAATCTGGGCAGCGGTTTCGGCATCCAGCACCCGGTTGAGCGCGATGATTCCGCCGAATGCAGAGGTCGGGTCTGTTCGGTATGCCAACTCGTAAGCGCACCGAATATCAGCTGCCGACGCGACACCACAGGGTGTGGCATGCTTGATGATGACGCATGAAGGTTCACTGAACTGCGCAATGCAATTGTACGCAGCATCCATATCTGCAACATTATTGAACGAGACAGGCTTGCCCTGATGAAGCACTGCCTGATCGTACCAGTTTTGCTGATCACCACTCAACCGGTAAAACGCGGCGTCCTGATGAGGATTTTCGCCATAACGCATATCCAGCTGTTTTCTAAAGGCGAGATTGAGCGTTTCTGGAAACGCGGTATTTTCGCTATCCAGCGCATTCAGGTAGCCAGCGATGGCAGCATCATATTCGCAGGTTCTCTGAAATGCCTTGCGCGCCAGACGGGTTCGGGTTGCAGACAAAATCCCGTCTTGCTGCATTAACTCCTCGAGAACTGCCTCGTAGTCATCGGGGTCGACAATGACCGCGGTGTGTGCTGCATTCTTGGCCGCCGCGCGAATCATTGCCGGGCCGCCAATATCAATATTCTCGATGGCTGTTTCCACCGTTGTTGCAGGATCCGAGGAGACCCGTTCAAAGGGATACAGATTGACCACAACCAGATCGATGGGGCTGATCTCATGGGCGCGCATTTCATCGAGATCTACATCCGGCCGGGCCAGAATTCCACCATGAATTTTCGGGTGCAGCGTTTTCAGCCTGCCGCCCATCATTTCGGGAAATCCGGTAAACTCTGACACCGGTACGACTGCAATATCGTTTTGCTTCAGCAGTTGCGCGGTGCCGCCGGTCGACAGAATTTGCGTACCCAATTGCGCAAGCGCGCCGGCAAACTCTACGATGCCGCGCTTGTCCGATACACTGATCAGTGCACGGTTTGGCTTAACGACGTGCATAGCACAAATACGACGAAGTGTTGAATTGTGAACGATACATTGACGACTTAGTCCTGACTGATATCGTACTTCCTGAGTTTCTTTCGCAAAGTCGCGCGTGAAATGCCCAGAATTTTTGCACTGCGCGAAACATTTCGATCGGTATGCGACATGACAAATTTAAAGAGGTGGCGCTCCAGCTCTTCGGTCATCTGTTGATGCAGATCCGCCGGATCAGTCCCCTTGAGGTCAGCAAAATACCGTTTCAGAGAACGGTTGATGGATCGGCCGAACGGCTTGATTTTTTTCTTGCCCATTCGGCAACAATGTGATTGATCTGGCGATCGTAATTTGTTTCAGTGTGAAATTGCTTGACGTTCGACGGCGTTTCGCGACCAAACGGACAGACAACCCAAAAACACCTTCATCCACGAGAGTGTGTGAATCGATATAATGTACACGCAAGATGCAATGGAAGCCGCGGCGGGTATGAGTTTCGCGCTGCGCTCTTGATTCTGCCGAGTACCGTCTCATTTTACTCATCTTTCGAGACGAAAGACATTTCAATGTTCAGAATCACTACCACACCAATAATAATAGCTGCCTTGCAATAAAAGGCTTCTTCCCAATCATGTTAAACGTTAATCGGCTGAAGGATCTGGAGGTTCTCAAAGACCGAGTCTATCGGTCACTAAGAGACGCTATTTCATCGTTGGATGTCTATGATCCAGGCGTTGATCTGCATCTTGATGAACGCACATTGGCTGAGCAGCTTGGAGTCAGTCGGACGCCGATCCGCGAGAGCCTGATCCGCCTGGAAAATGAGGGCTTCGTCAAAACTATTCCTCACAAAGGTGCATTTGTGGTACGTCGGTCCCTGGACCAGATTATCGACATGGTGCATGTTTGGGCGGCACTGGAATCAATGGCTGCGCGGCTCACCACGCAACGCGCAACAGACTTCGAGATCAGTAAGCTGAGAACGCTTTTTTCCACCTACGACGGCTCAAAGTGCGAGGCACAAATTAACGAATACTCTGAAACCAATATTGAGTTTCATCGAACCATTATCGAATTGAGCCGCTGTCAGGCGCTCGTTGATATTGCGGAAAATCTTTTTTTACAGCTGAAGTCGATTCGGCTGCGCAGCATCACTGACCCGGCGCGCGCCGAGCACTCGATCATTGATCATATACACATTATCGAAGCACTCGAAAAGCGCGATGCTAATGGTGCAGAAATGTTGGTGAGAAACCACACCTTACGACTCGCAGAGCACATTGAACAACACTGGAACTTTAGTTCCAGCGAATAGTTTGGCGCGTTTGACTGGACTTTAGTGACTGACTACAAGACGCGAGAAGCGAACTGGCAGGATGTCGTCTACATAAGCGGCAGAGTCGCCTTTTTGCACCAGTACCAGATTCTGGCTGTCTGATGGCCCAACCGGCATGACCAGGCGACCGCCCGGAGCCAGTTGTGCAATCAGGGCATCGGGCACCTCATCTGCAGATGCTGCAACAACAATTTTGTCAAAAGGTGCGTGTTGCGGCCAGCCATAGGCGCCGTTGGCAACCCGAATCCGAACATTGTCATAGTTGATGGCAGCGAGGTTTTCGATTGCACAATTGGCCAACTCCGGAATGATGTCAATCGAATAAACTTCAGTGACGATCCGACTGAGTACCGCAGCCTGGTATCCCTGCCCGGTGCCCACCTCAAGCACCCGGTCATCTTTATCGAGATCAAGCAAATCAATCATTAATGCGACGATAAACGGCTGTGAAATCGTTTTTTCGTGACCAATTGGCAACGGGCAGTCATCATAAGCCAGTGGTTGCAGCCGGTCTGGTACGAATCTGTGCCGCGGCGTCTCAAGCATTGCCTCCATCACCGGATCACTTAACACCGGCCGGCCTGTTTCTTCCCCAGAGGCTGCGGCGTGCGCGGCGACGATCAGCACCATCGCCTTGCGCATCTCATCGTATGTGCTGTCGTCGGGTCTGTCCGTAGCCATAGCGGCTATCCGCGAGCGGTTAATGTCGCCCGAATCAGCGGGTTTGCCAATCGCTGCCGACTAAAGAACATTTGGAATGCCACCATTGCCAAAACCATTTTCCCGAAAATTGTGCTGAAACATCCCGCGCAGCCTGTTGGCAGTGCGATCATATTCCTGTGCATCGCTCCAGCACCCGCGTGGATTTAGAATTGAGGGATCCACATCGGGACATGACGTCGGAAAACGTAATCCCAGAATCGGATGCCTGCTGAACTCGATACCCGAGGCAGGGTCGTGTAATACACCGCGCATCGCAGCATTCAACAGTGCGCGGGTCGCCGCAATGGAAATCCTCGGTGCACGACCGGCCGCGCCGCCGCTCCAGCCTGTATTCAGCAATACACAGCGTGCCCGATTGGCAGCAATCTTGTTCTTCAGCAGCTTTGCATATACCATCGGCTTGTGAGACATGAACGGCGCCCCAAAGCAGGAACTGAATGTTGCCTGTGGCGCCTCGACTCCGACTTCCGTGCCTGCAATTCTCGCAGTAAAGCCCTGTACAAAGTGATACATCACCTCATCTTCGTCGAGAATTGAAACGGGCGGCAGCACACCAAATGCATCAGCTGTCAGCAGCACAATCGTTGACGGATGGCCGCCGCTTGCACCTTTGGCAACATCCGGATTGCAATCAAGTGGATAGGAAAACCGCGTGTTCTCGGTCACCGATCGGTCAAAGAGATTCAGCTCCTGTGGATCCGTCATCTCGTACGGCATTCCGTTCAGGGCGGGTACGTTTTCGATCAGGGTTCCAGGCATAGAAAGCGCCTGAGCGATGACCGGTTCAGCCTGTTTGTCAAGATCAATCAGTTTGGCGTAGCAGCCATTTTCGAGATTGGACACGCCGCTGTCGGACCAGCCGGTTTCATCGTCCCCGATCAATTTTCTCCCAGGATCTGCGGACAATGTCGTCTTACCGGTCCCCGAGAGCCCAAACAAAATACTGGTATCACCCGCCTCGCCAATGTTGGCTGAGCAGTGCATTGACAAAATGTCCTGGTTGGGCAAAAGGTAGTTCATCACCGTAAAGATTGATTTTTTGACCAGCCCACAGTAGTCGGCCGGACCCGCGACCAGGCAAATTCGGTTTCTAAAATCGATCACCGCCACGCGCTCCGAGCGGCAGCCGTCTCGTTTGGGTTCACAGCGAAACGTCTGCACATTGAGCATAGTCCAGCAGCTGTCGCGGTTAAAACCCTCCACAGCACCATTCGATGGCGATGGTATAAACATGTTGTGCGCAAAGTACGCGTGCGTCGCGTACTGACCGATAAAGCGATAACGAATTGCGAATGCCGGATCGTGCCCGACAACTACGTCCTGCACAAACAGGTTGCCGCCTACCTGATTCACATGCTCGATCACTCGTCCAAGCAGGCGTTCGTACTGGTCAGGATCGTATTTCTTAAGGCTGTCTTTCCACCAAATCGATGATTCAACTTCAGGCCAGGCAACTGCATAGGTGTCCTCGACCGGTCTGCCGGTGCACTCTGGGTCGGTCAGGAACAACAGCGGTCCAGCCTGATTCATTTTGGTCGCGAAGGCTTTGTGGTCCAGGTAACCACCACCTTTTTGAATGCGGCCAACATCGTATTTGAGCGCAGCACCAAATAACGCTGACTTGCTCAGGTTGTGATGAATTTTCGGCACCGTGATGCCCCAATCTTCACTTAGAGACTGTCGAATATCCAACTTACTTCCCAACACATTTTGCATACTATTTGACGATCCGAAAGGTACGCCTTGCTTTGATGATTTATACCATGTTGTCCGTCTGAGCTTCACCGAATGGTGCGCTTTCAGACATCTCAAAATTTTATTCTTCAGGCGAAGCGTTGCTTGTCTTCGCTGGCGTAGACCGCGACCATGCGGTCTGCCGCGCAAACGCTCTCCAACGCAGTCACAATGTCGGGCAGCTGCGCGAATGGAATTGCGCAGGTCATCTCACTTGTTCCGATACCGGTGCGAACACGGCTCAACATACATCCGACACTGATCGCCGGCTCGCCCTGTTCGAGCGCGATTGGAATGATGTGACATTGCGGCTTACCCTCAAATCTGAGCGTTGGAATCGCGGCGTGCAGCTGCATCGCCTGTTTGCCGACTACTCTCAACATCACGACATCCGGATCACTGGCTGCCTGTGCAAGCGGTCCATAGACGATCGCTTCAGATTTTCGCTGTACGGTCGGTATATGCGGGAATATTTCTGGATCGACCCACTTGGCTTCGCAAATCGCCTGAACATCCGCGCGAGTTGCCGCTTCGGCTAATGAAATCAGCCCGTGCGTCAAACTGCCGACACTGCAATTACCGTGATCAGCAGGCCTGGTGGCAAAGGTCCCGTCGCCAGCCTGAGTCCAAAATACACAGCCAGCGGCAACCGCCCCGGTACGGCCATCCGCAGTTGGCTCAGGATAATCCGCATCCAGCGTAGCAACGTCGCTCGGCTCTGACTCACAAAACGTAATCGCAATGGGCGGATGCGAAAGTCCGAGCAGCGATTGCAATTGTTCCGCGAGGGTCTGATATTCGCTCATTTTTTTGTCTCCTAATCTATTTGAATGAGTAGGAGCAATATAACGCACCCGCACTATGAAATGTGATTATCGGCCGTCCCTCAAGCTTGCTTTACTTGTGGTGGCCTTACATCTTATAGGGCTGGTACTCAAGCAGTACAGACTCACCAATAATCTCGACAATCGTTACCGCCAGCTCGACGCCAAATGAATCCGTTAGTCTTATTGGTTTGTTCCGCCGAAAAACAACCGGCTGCTGGCGACCGTCATTAATCGAGATATTGTTTACGTACAGGTAGGTTCGATCTGACGTGTCGCGAATCGGGTTCAATCGCCCGTGCAGGCCCGGAAGTTGACCGTCACTGTCGGAAAATATGGCCGACCCACCACTCTGTAGTGGAACGAGGTCCAGTTGCAGGTTCCCTTGATCAGGTTTCCAATCATATTCGACCTTTGCTGCGTATCCAGGTGCTGCCGCATAAACTGTCATCGCCAGATTGGTCGTATAGAGCTTAAATCTGCCTTCACCAATATCGTCAGATTTTGTTTGCTGCCATGTTTTATTCGGAAACAGAACAAGCAAATCGACTCCGGCAAGCGGAGCGCCGCCGGAATGAACGGCTACTGCGGCATTAGATGGAGTGAGGTTAAGTTCGGCCGCGGGAATTGAGAGCACCAGACAAGCATCATCAACAACTTTGTATTCGGGTTTCTTGCCGGATGTTTCCCACGTCTCTTTCACAATTAACGAAACTCCGTCGCCCCGCCGCTCCATCAAGTAACGACGGTGAGTAGAACCCGGGACATCACTGACTGGAATTCGACCAAGGACTGAAGCAATAGCTTCATTGCGTGTTGCCTGGCTTACGTTCATGTTTTCGATGGTCATGCCGTAGGGCAGTTGTCCAGGTGATTCGATTTCAAGACGGTCTTTGAACATCGATA
>JAJDZL010000023.1 GCA_022824665.1 Gammaproteobacteria bacterium
ACTGTATCGACCTGCTCGACGATAAGAGCGGGCTGGTCTCCATATGCCAGTGAATAGATTACGCCCTTCTCGCGTGCCTTTTGCGCAAGCAAAGGTCCCACCAGAACATCAGCTTCAACATTCACCATTACGATGTCTATCTTGCGCTCTATACTCTTGAGCGCATGACTCGCACCAGCGACCGCATCACCGGTCGACTCAATCACAACATCAATCCGGTCAGGGTCTAATACAAGATCCAAGTCTGATGTGAGCAACACGTGACCCTCGCAAGTTTGTCCGGAATGCGAATCTCCAATGCTCTCATTTTCAATACCGGCAGCCAGCATATTCGTTCTGGCTCTTGCGATGTCCAGGTCACAAACAACGGCCAGTCGCATGCCGGGAGTTCGAATGATTTGCGACATAAACATTGTGGCAAACTTGCCCGCACCGATGATTCCAACCCGCACGGGATTCTGAGTCGCTTCGCGCTGCGTCAAAAGGTAATACAGGTTCATGTGTTTCTCTCCAAATGCCTAATCCCGGGCATTATCACATCAATACTGTCGACGGATTCGAAAAGTTTAATTTTGGGGATTGACAGCGCAATAAAATCGCCCGCTATTCCATAGGCGCACAGATAGCGGGCGAAGGAGTGATATGCCTAAGTTAGGCATCAAAGACGAAAAAACTGCATATGAAACGAATGCAATACTGAGAGGAAGGGGGTAAGAGCGTCCCTGCTCAATATATCGTCCTTGCGGTTCTTCCCTTCCTCGATGATAGAAATCATCCTGATAAACCTATCATGGGAAGATCCAAACTTGTTCTAGATTATAGAACTGGAGACCAAACGTTGCAATATAATATTTCTTGAATATATGAACATATATTCATGGTAATTCACCGTTCATTCAAATATAAATATTTGTTTTTATGCTTACTATGAGATTGTTCATTGATATTGTATATTCTTCATATATTAATAAGAGGTAATAATTGAGTCACCGGCTTCCACCTATTGCTGCACTTCGGGCTTTGGAGGCAACGTCACGACACCTCAGTTTTACCAAAGCAGCAGATGAGTTATTTATTACTCAAAGCGCAGTCAGCCACCAGATCAGGCATATTGAAAATCTGTGGGATTTCAAACTGTTTGAACGCCAGGGACGGCGGCTGATTATCACCAAGGAGGGTCAGCTTATTGTCCCCGTTGTCCGGGATTTTCTGGACAATATGCACCGAACTTTAGACGAGATTACCAATACTGAAAGTCGATCATCGATTCGTGTCAGTCTTGTGCAATCACTCGCGGTGAAGTGGTTGGTGCCACGACTTGGTAAGTTCTACGAGTCGTATCCAGACATTAGCATCTGGATTTCGACTTCGGATACGCTGGTGAATTTCAGCACTGATGAGGTCGATATCGCGATTCGTCTAGGGCATGGAAATTGGCCAGATTTGCATGTTGACCCACTGCTGCAGGAGTATGTTTTTCCAGTCTGCAGCCCGAGTTTTCTCAAACGATTTCCCGCACCGGACCACCCGACAGACCTGATGCGTTTTCCCTTGCTGTATCGACACTCATTCGACATCTGTCCGCGTTGGAGAGACTGGTTCAAGGATGCTGGAATCATCATTAAGTCGTTACCGCGCGGGTCTAGATTTCCAGACACATCAATGTCAATTCAGGCGGCGATTGATCATCAGGGCATCGCTTTGGCGCGTAGTGCTCACGTCGAAAAGGACCTGGAATCCGGACGTCTGGTAAAACTGTTTGACGTATACAGCGAATCACCGGTCAGCTATTTTTTGGTTTGCCCGCAAAAAGTGGTCACACAGCCAAGAATCGCAGCTTTTCGTCAGTGGCTAATCAAAGAAGCAGCTGAATCGCAAAAGTCATTTGATCTCGTCGTTCAAAACGACACCGACCACCGCGTTGACCTCGTGGTTTAGGATGATGTGCGTTGTTGGGAATGGTCAAAACACACTTCGTGATTCGCTAATTCGTTGTAACATAAGTTTTAATGACGCAGGGAAGTTGAATTGATGATCGCGAATTATTGGCTCAGCAAAACTCTGTAGTAATTTTTCGACAGTTAACGAACAAACACCCAGACCAGGAACCATCATGAGAAAGCAATTCATCTACGCAGTATTTTTTGTTGTGGTTGGTGTCGTCATCGGCTTTGGTGCCGGAGTCTATACACTGCCGATCATCATTGAGTATCAGTCAGAGCGCGCTGAGAGTGCAAGTGTCACGCCGGGAATGGAAACTGACCCGATGGGCCAGTTCAACAGGGAGAGCCCGGGCTCTGACGCGCTTCACTGGGGCGAAGGAACGGTTCGGTTCTCTGCTGGCAAGCTTGTCTTTGAACAGGATGTGAAACTCGCTCCAGGTCCCGACTATCGCGTTTATCTGTCGCGAAAGTTTGCGGAAACCAAGAGCGAATTTTCGAAAATCAAGTCTCAGGCCATCGAAGTCGGCAAAGTGAAAACGTTCTCGGGACCACTCGAGTTTGAATTGCCCCAAGACTTGAATATTCACGAATACGACAATGTTATCGTATGGTGCGAGACCTTCTCGATGTACATCGCGAGTGCCAGGCTGGAATAATCATAGCCTGCTCTTTGCTGCTAAGGAGGGCGCGTAAGTCATTCCTGTCAATTTTGCAATTGGCTGACTGTATGTGTTCAGAATACCCGGTTTTCGATAGTAAAGCGGAAATCAACTGACTTTCACGCAATGTAGACAAAATGGCGATTCGAACAGAAAAAAACGGCGCAGTGTGGACGGTGATTCATTCACGACCTGAAGCCCGAAATGCGATGAATCCTGAAAGTGCTCGGGCTTTGTATGACGCTTTTTTGGAGTTTGATCGCACCGAAGACGCGCGCGTAGCTGTTTTTTGGGGAGAAGGCGGCGCGTTTTGCGCTGGCTGGGATCTCAAACATGCAGCAAATCTTGTCGACCGCGATGCGCTTGACGGGCACGATTTTTCTCATGACGGGGAGCCTCCGATGGGTGTTATGGGGCCAAGCAGACTGGAGCTTTCCAAGCCTGTCATTGCTGCAGTAGCTGGACCTGCAGTAGCCGGCGGAATGGAACTTGCCCTGTGGGCCGACATTCGAGTGATGGAAGACACCGCATACATGGGTGTTTATTGCAGACGCTGGGGAGTCCCGTTGATCGATGGCGGAACTGTGCGTCTGCCACGACTGATCGGTGAAGGTCGAGCACTTGATCTGATACTGACAGGTCGCAGAGTGAATGCTGATGAGGCGATTAGAATTGGCCTTTGTGAATACGTCGTTCCCGAGGGCACGGCACGCGAAAAGGCGCAGGAAATCGCTCACACTCTGACGAAGTTTCCGCAAAGCTGCATGAATGCTGATCGGCAGTCGGTACTCGGACAAGGAGGCATGAGCAAATCCGACGCACTCAGACAGGAATGGGAAAACAGCAAATCTGAACTCTTCAAGGGCGGGGTTGAGGGTGCCCGGCGGTTTGCCTCAGGTAAGGGGCGAGGTGGCGATTACGAAAACATTTGAACGAGTTCGGCAATCTAGCCGCGCTGCGATTTTAGGTAGCGGTGCCGGTGAGAGGACTTGAACCTCCGACCTACTGATTACGAATCAGTTGCTCTGCCAAGCTGAGCTACACCGGCATATTTGAAGAGGATGTTATCGAAAAAAAATTTTACCTTAGTTTATCACTCACTCGCACTGAGATAGGCTCTATCGGGTGCTTCTCGAAGCGGCAAACCCAACAGCTCTTGGGCCTCGTTCTACCAAGTCAATGTAGAGGGTTGCCTGCGAAAGATCTGCTCTGCTGCTTAGTGAACTGAAATCTGAACATGGAATGAACTTTTATCTGAACACAAAATGAACTGAATCTGAACGCGGAATGACCGGTTATCTGAACACCGAATGACGAGTTATCTGAACGCGGTGTGCTGCGCATCATCGCGTGGCTAAGCGCACGGTGTGTGGTGGCAGTTTTCTCAGCGTCCTATGAAATTGAAGGCACTTGTTGTTCAATAGCTGTTTTCAACAGCAATTGATGAACGCAGGTGCAAGATGACACGAAGGAGAATTGCGATGAAAAAGCACAAAGAGATACTCAGGCTGCATCACGAGTGTGGTTGCTCGATGCGGCAGATTGCCGGGGTATTGCAGGTGAGCGTGGGTACGGTACACAACGTGCTGACTCAGGCGCGGCGGGCAAAGTTAAGCTGGCCGTTTGAGTTTCTTCAGTTTGATTCGCCTTAACAATTAATCGATCACTAAAATTTACTTTCCACCGTGCTCGCATTTCTCCTTTCCCGGTTTTATCAGATTCTGATTGTCATCTTTTTGATGTCATTCGTCTGCTATATGCTGCTCGGTCTGATGCCGGGAGACCCGATTGATCTGCTGATCAGCGCAGACCCGCGCCTCACGGCCGAAGATGCTGCCCGGCTCAAAACACTCTATGGCATTGACCAGCCACTCGGCAAACGCTATTTGAACTGGCTGTTTGCCGCGCTGCAAGGTGATTTCGGTTATAGCCGCCTTTACGTTAAGCCTGTCATTGTAGTGATTTGGGGTGCACTTGAGAAAACCCTGCTATTGATGGGAATCGCTTTTGTGGTATCTGTTGCAATCGCAATTCCAACGGGTGTTCTTGCAGCCCGGCGTGCACATGGCTTTGCCGACTATTCAATCAATCTGCTCTGTTTCGCCGGTATTTCCATTCCAGCATTCTGGCTTGCGCTGATGTTGATTCTGTTGTTTTCCGTCATTCTGGGATGGCTGCCAGCCAATGCAACTCCGGTCGGTGATGTGGGACTTTTGGAAAAAGCAAAGAGCATGATCCTGCCTGTAATAACCCTGGCGATGGTCAGCATTGGCGGCGTTACCCGCTATGTGCGCGGGTCGTTGCGCGAATCTCTCCAGCAGGACTATATTCAGACAGCCTATGCCAAGGGTCTTTCAGAGTCGCAGGTTGTCTGGCGTCATGCACTTCGTAATTCCATGATTCCGGTCATTACAATTCTGTCGCTTGATCTTGGCACCTTTTTTTCAGGTGCATTGATCGTTGAAATCATGTTCAGCTATCCAGGCATGGGAAAACTGCTGTTCGATGCCATTCAGGGCAGTGACTACAATCTTGCTTTGGCAGGACTGCTACTGGCAACTGCCGTAACTTTGCTGGCCAATTTTCTTGCGGATATCTCTTACGCAGCGCTTGACCCCAGGATCAGTTTCCGGGAACGTAACTGATGACCCGGTCGCAAATATTCGTGCAACGCATGATGCTGCACCGCATGGCAGTCATCAGCGCTTGTCTGCTGGCACTACTGGTGCTGTTTACGCTGTCAGCACCGATCATCGAAATGATCCTTAACACAGATGCCTCAAAAGTTAACCTTTTTTCCCGTCTGATGCCGTTCTCGTTTGATCATCCGCTCGGCACGGATGATCTCGGCAGGGATTTAATGGTGAGACTCGCCTACGGAGGCCGGGTGTCCCTGCTGGTGGGGTTTACCGCAGCCATATTTGCAGCCGCGATCGGCACAGTCATTGGACTCATTGCCGGATACTACGGTGGCTGGCTGGACAGTCTGCTGATGCGTGCAACCGACAGCGTAATCGCTTTGCCCCTGCTGCCCCTGCTGATCGTGCTGGCGGTCATCGATCTCGAAAAAATCGGCTTGCCGGCTGACATTGCCAATCACAACGACATCGGACTATACCGAATCATTGTGATTGTTTCACTGGTGGGATGGACCAGCGTAGCCCGACTTGTGCGCGGCTCAGTGCTGGCACTTCGTGAGCAGCCTTACATACTGGCAGCTCGCTCCATGGGCGTTCCTGCCAAACGCATTATTTTTACCCATATCCTGCCAGCGTTGACTTCACCGATTACCGTGGCGACCACATTATCAGTCGGCAACATCATCCTGTTTGAATCGATCTTGAGTTTCCTCGGGCTGGGCATTAATCCACCAACACCGAGTTGGGGAAACATGCTGACCAACGCCCAGGAACTGATATGGGAAGCACCGACGCTGGCCTTTTTTCCAGGTTTGCTGATTTTCGTTACAGTGCTGGCATTCAACTTTGTTGGCGACGGTTTACAGGACGCACTTGCGCCACGATCGAAAAAGCGCTAAGGGTACGGGCCGGATGCGCTATAGATTAAAGCGTTTCGCAGCGCGCCGGTCAGCAGGGCGATCCCACACTAACTAAATCACGAAAAAAACGCAACGCGAACTTGGATTTCGCTACCGCAGAATAGAAAATCTTCTAAAAGTTGATAAAACAACCATCGGGAAAGCGATCAATTGATTCACTGAATAATCCATCGCTTTTTCGTTGTACGCCTGTCGTTGAGTTAGAATCAATTGGCCTTGCGTCAAGTCATCTAGTCAGACAACGAAGTCCGAAATTCTTTAATTCCCTATCAACCTATCGTCAACTTCAAGTAAGATTTTGTTCGCCAGTTCCAAAATTTCTTTCGTGTATTTGATCATTGTTTCTTTTTGCCTTAAACGGCGATATCGATCTGTTTGCTTTAAATCCACATCCAGTTCGTGTGAGATTTGGTTACGACATTGAAAAATTTTATCAAGAGACTCTGGTTTTGATGTAATCCTGTCAGATTCAATATCAAAATAAGATGCAGTACGTAGAATTTGATCTTTGGATTGAAGACTTTTGGAAGTTAATTCCTCGACAAGTTCCTCGACTAGGCAATCTCGAGGGTTTGGATGGGTAAGAATTTCAGTGAGGAATTCTGATCGAGCGTCCCTTGGCGCGATAGACGCTTCTCTGTATATCTCTTAAATTGCAGGTCAGCTCCTTCTCTTACATCTATCACTTTACCCAATGCATCACGAACAAGTTGTTTTAGCATCGAATCAAGACCGGCACACGCGAAAACAAGCATGGCTCGAAGCAGATCTTGTTCTTTATCTCCTGGGACACTCCCCGCATCACTGTTCCGTCGGGTTTCTTCAAACAAAATCAAAAATGACGACGAAGCATCGAATGCTCCACCAAGAATGGTATAGGAATTGTTCAAGATACGTGAGCTAGCGGAAATTGGACGTTCGCCAAGTTCAGTCATGATCTCGCTTCTTCACTTATTTTCACATCTTCTGCGCTAAGAGGTGGTATATCGTATCCTGCGAACCCGGGGTAGCCTGGGTAGCCCGGATAGCCTGGGTAGCCCGGATAACCTGGATAGCCCGGATAACCTGGATAACCACGGTAAGATCGATTTCGAAATTTATACAATCTCAACTTTGGTCGATTGACAATAGTGCCAAGATATTCACCACGAGTATCAACAATCTCATTATTGTTCCACGGTAACCAGCCAATCCAGTCACCATTAGGATTGAATACATATTTCCCTCGGCGGAATGCAACCCAATTGCCGCGGGAATCAAAAAAATATTGAACCGCCATAGAAATCCCCTATACAAATCCATCTACAGTATGATTAACATTAAAATTTTTCCGCCATCTTTCCTTACTTTATACATTGACGAAACTCTAGCAAAATTGGTGATCGGTTTTCATCGTCCATCACCCATCCATCGAAAACCACCATTCAAATCAAGCGACGAAAGGAAACCGACTGAAACTGAAGAACGAGCGAATTCAATTGTTGGATACTTCGACTCGACAACTCTACCAAGAAATCTCGGCAAAAGAGTTACAACTACATCAACTTGGACTACGTTTAACAATTATTTCCACAAAACTCAACGCTGACGAAAAAACCGTATCGAAAACAATTCGGTGGACGGAAGAAAGTTAATTTGAAATTCGTAGCATCTACAAGTGTTACGCAATTTGTAAGAACATCCAAATCCTCTCTATTCGGCACTGAATCGGTCTACATGAAGATTGATCTCAATTTCCTCGACTATATCGTTCAAGACATAGAGCGGAATATTAGCAGACAAAAATAGCGTGGGAAACACTTGGCCGGTCAGTACCGGTGCAACTGGTCAGCAAAGGATTTCAACAGCCTCGGTAAGGGACGAAACGCGGTAATCGGGCTGAAAGTCTTCTGTCCACTGCTCGCCGTCCCGGCAAACCCACATCGTTTGAAGCCCAACCTGCCTGGCGCCAACGATATCTGCAACCGGATTGTCTCCGATGTGCAGCACTTCACGAGGCTCGACACCGGCGATCTCACAGGCCTTCAAAAATCCGGCCGGATGCGGCTTGGCGTAGCCGACAAGCGTTGCCGACACACAATCGATGAAGTAATGGCGAATGCCGATTACTGAAAGATCCGCATTGCCATCAGACAGCGATACGATGGGATAGACATCTGCCAGTCTTTTGAGGGCCGGCAGCGCATCGGGATAGAATTCGACCTTGTTGCGGTCGACCTGAAAGCGCCTCATCAGATCTTCAGCATCAGCCGGGTTATACTCGCATTCACTCAGCATATGGACAAAGACCTGTTTTCTAATCTCCGTTACGTCGTGATTGATATGAGGGTGTGTTTCAAAAACAGACTCCCGAAGCTGCGGGATATCTTCAACTGAGAACCGTTCAACAATCCTGGGATAATGCTCAGACATATAGCGGTGACTGTTCGCTTCCGCTTTCTCGAGTGCCGGAAAAACGTCCCAAAGCGTATTATCCAGATCCAGCGTAATCGCACAAACTTGAACACCCATTTCCAAACCTCGCTCGCAGCTGAACTAAACTGATCGAAAGGCTAACGCCGGGTGATATTTTCGAGATTGGAACGTATAAAGAATGGTTGACAACCATTCCATATTCTCTTGGCAGATCACTGAGGTTGTCGAAGCATGCGCCTCCACTTCCCACCAGAGATTGTTGCGATATTGCTCAATCATTTGCGTGTTCAGGTTATTCTCGGGCATACGATAGATTCCTTTAATTGAATTAAGTCCGATGTAATCGATTGTTTCGCACAGTCACTGATCAACTGCGCGACGCAAATTGGTACTTTCACACTCGTGGGTGACGACTCAGTTCGTTTCGGGTTGCAGTTGTTCAAGTGCATCCTCAAATTCGTTCATGCGATTATGGGCGAGTTCCGAACCCTTAACAAAGTAGCACTGGCAGCCATCACCGCGTTTGTCGCCCATCAGCGTTGCAACATCATAACCGCTATTTTGTGCATCCGTAGTCCGATTTGATTTGACCGAGCTCAGGCAACGAACCGGAATGGTTCGAACATGGGACGAGTCGTAATTACCACCGCGAGCTGCCGTTACGAGTGCCGGGCAGGCGTCTTTTTACAGGCGCGAACCAGAATGCTTTGCATAAAATTCTTTCGAACTATTTCACAAATTGGAAAATAGTTGCTCATCTGCCTGGAATCAGGCAGATGAGCAACCAATTGGGATCAGTCTTTTGGTGTAAAGAAGTCATGCAGACACCATCAATTTGCATGCGGTAACAGCAAGTGAAAAATTCACGAAGCCTGTGCAAACTGAATTAATGTCTTCGATTACGATTTCGTGCAGAGGCCCTTGCCATGTGGCTTTGGCGTCTCCCAACCGGTGCTTCTTCCTCGACAAAAAATGCACACAGGTGAACGACCCGGTCGTCAACAACAAGTGCACCACCAGACAGTTTGCCACTGTCAAGACGATAATCTTCACCCTCACCCACTGCAGGGTAAGTTTCTGCTTCGGCCTTGGATATGGTCTTGAGAAATCTTGTTGCATCAATCCCGTTCTTGGCGGATATTTCAAGATGCTGCTGATCGATGGCGTCGAGCGCATAACTTTCAACCAGCTTATTCAGACTGCCGGACAACGCCTCGTTGGAATCAAAAAGATCAACACCCTTGATCACGCCATTCAAGGCGAAAATGGCGCCAGTTTGCTTTGGCACCTGCGAAAACTCATTCAAATAGTCATTTAGGCTATGTCGATACGTGGTGTACATTTCAGCTGCTGCCTGAGTATCTGAAACCACATCCATGCGAAGTGATTTCACCGATATGTCTTCCCAGACCTCGCTCTGGTCGCCGCGACGGTGACCGGCCGCTCGCATCGATTCGTTGACGCGGCGGGCTTTTCTTGCCCGGCCTTCGGCAAAGTGAGTTCGTCCGGCACTTGAAAAATGCCTGCTCTGGTGGTACCAGCGTCCGGACTCCACACAGGAAACAGGGATGGTGATTGTCTCTGCGGCTGGCACCATAACGGATACATTCAGGATCCGGTTTTGCTTTGCGCCAATTAGCTCTTCGCCATCAAGCAGCAGGACGCGCTTTACACCTTCGTTGATTACCTTAAGGTCTGGTACACTGCCTGAGTCGGAAATCTCTGTAATTTTAAGTAAGTTCTGCTCGAGTGCCTGATCAAGCAGCAAATAGTCAGCTTCAAATGGCGTATCCGCCACTAATGGAGTCATCGTCAAATTGTGAAATGTTTGCGGGCTGCCGATGCACAGCCCATCCACGCAATCATTAATGTTTTTCATTGAAATTCTCCTGTTATTTTCGTTTACGAGAATATTATCAGGGGCTGCTGGCTCACAGCGTGAGCCCGCTGAATATTTTTTCAAAAACAGGACACCAGCGCGCATTTACGGTCGCAAAATGAACGCGCGTACATGACCCGGACCCCCAGTCAGGCACATATCAACCCACAGATGAATCACCATTACATGGCTCGTTGACGACGTAAAGGTCGATCCGCTGTGTTTGCTGAAACAAAGGACATTGCGTGCGGCTGGATTTCGAATCGGCCAGGTGCGCAATATGTGCGGTTGTTGGTACCGTTAGCCTTGCATGTGTTGCGATTGCCAGCTTGAGAATTGCCGGCTGTCAGTCGAAAAGCAAATGCATACGCGCCTGCTTAAAGGCATCGGTTATGGTTGACAAGATGCCCCCGGACTTAAGCCCCCTTATGTGGCTTACTGAGCGCTAATCGTGTAATGAACGCCCGCTCATCCTGCTACCAAGACCGGTCATACTTGGTACAACTTTGCAGCCCGGGTTAGTATTGCAGAGATTTTTTCTCGCAGACCCTGCGGCTGCAGCACTTCAATGTCAGATCCATAGCGAAGAATTTGACTGATCAGTTCGGGGTCGTTGGAAAAAGGCACCGTCAGTACCAGTCGACCGCGTTCGTCAAGTTCAGCGGTTTGGTTGGAATGCCAGTGTTCGTGCATCACCCACTGCGACACGGTTGGATCGAACCGCAACACGGCTTGCTGGGTAGCCTGCCCCACAAAAATTCCGTACCCGGCTTTCAATTCGGTATCAAGCACCTCATCCTCTATATCGATAGCCGGTTGGTCGGTAACGTCGACTGAAGTCAAATTCGATAACCTGAATGTTCTCAAGCCCTCGCGCAGATGACACCAGCCATCCAAATACCAGTTCTCGTTGTAGTACACCAGGCGCTGGGGTGAGATGTAGCGCGATACGCTTTGCCCTGTCCCCCGATTGAGGTGACATGCATAAATCTGCACGCGCAGCAATACCGCATCCGCGACCCGTTGAAAGATCGAGCTTTTGATACCGGGGCCTTTGCCGTGAACAATACGAACTCGTCTAACCAGTTCCTCGACCGAATGCTCACCTTGCTCAAGAATTTTGTGGACCCGTTTACGCAGGGGTTCAACGTGCGATGTCAGCGACCCAGGCTGGAGCTGTTCAAGCAGGTGTTCCATGGTCAGGAGCGCATGCAGTTCACTACTGTTGAACCATAGCCCTGGCAGGGAAAATCTTGGAAACCCCGGGTCCGGTTCCTTGTACCGGTAGCCCTGAATGTATGAATCCCAGATAATCGGGGCAAACAGGCAATCTCGCATATAGGCCAAATCGCGTTTGACCGTTGCCCTTGAAACACCCAATTCACTCATCAGGAGCTGCGTCGAAGTCGAACGACGCATTTGCAGGAGCTGATCAATGATGTAAAAGCGCTCAGTTCTGTCCATCGACATGCTTCAGACGTATTCGTAAAAATATCAATGATTGAACAAACTCAATAAAATACAGGGATCATATTCTATCCATGTCAGACAGGGAACCCACAATCGAGTTAATGTTTATCTGTCATACAGAGTATCAAACTTTTGGGCTCAATTTGACACCAAATCGATCAGGCAAATGGAATGACTATTCAAACTGTTTCTTACATTTCTGGAAAGCATACGGCGGTGAGCACTTTATTGAGCTTTCTTGTGTTTTCGATTCTGAGCTTTGAAACGCTCGCCGCGACAACACTGGTCATTGATAGTTGGCGAATTGACGACCAGGCAGTCTGGCAGAACAAGATACTGCCCCTGTTCGAGGCTACTCATCCTGATATTTCCGTCAAGTTCAGGGCAACACCACCCGCTGATTATGACACTCAATTGAAATCCAGGTTGAATGAAGGTTCAGCCGCAGATCTGATAACGTGCCGTCCATTCGACTTCTCACTGGCACTTTTTCAATCCGGCTACCTTAAAGACCTTAGCGACCTGGCTGGCTTGAGCAACTTCTCGCCCGCCGCAAAGTCGGCATGGCAGACTGATGATGCATCGGCTACCTACTGTGTACCAATTGCAGCTGTCATTCACGGTTTTATTTTTAACCGGGATGTATTCGAAGAACTCAATCTTGAAATACCCCAAACCGAGACTGAATTCTTTGCAGTTCTCGAACGCATCCAAACCCGGGAAGGACTGATTCCACTGGCGCTGGGGGTTCGAGACCGGTGGGAAGCGGCAACCATGGGCTATAACAATATCGGCCCGAATTACTGGCATGGGGAGACAGGACGCCTTGCGCTGATCGATGGTCTGCAAAAATTCACCGACGAGCAATGGGTAGCACCTTTCAGAACGCTGGCGACGTGGCGAAAGTACTTGGGAGAAGGCTATCAAGAGCGAAGCTATCAGGATAGCCAAAAACTGTTCGTATCCGGACGGGCTGCGGTCTATCCGGCCGGCAGCTGGGAAATTGCCGGCTTTAACGATCGCGCTGATTTCAGGCTCGGTGCTTTTCGGCCACCGGTGCGAAAAGCGGGTGACGAGTGTTTTATTTCTGACCATGTCGATATGGCTATTGGCCTGAATCCGGCCAGTCCAAACCAGGCAGCCGCTTACCGCTTCCTGAACTGGATTTCCACAAGTGAATTCGCATCCATTTACGCAAACGCCCTGCCAGGCTTCTTTCCGTTGTCAAATCACGAAATAGCAATCAGCGACCCACTCGCTAAGACTTTTCATGCCTGGCGAAACGATTGCCATTCAACAATCCGCGTGGCCACCCAGAAACTCTCGCGTGGCACACCACGGCTGGAGATTGAGCTATGGGATGCCGCCGTCGAGGCAATTGCAGGAACCTCCAGTGCTGACGAACTCGCGGCCGGACTGCAGAAAAGTCTGGCCAACTGGTATCTACCACAAAAGTGACGATGTTTAAGTGGTTGGACACAGATTATTGCATAGCGCGCAGAATAGAAATGATCCAGAGCATGGCTTATGAATGCTGGTAACGAAGAATTTCTGCCAATTGCAGAAATCAATAAACTGAGGCAGCGAAGGTGGCAGTCTCAAAGACACTACCTGCTTAAAAATTCCGAGTTTTTTTCAGCACTTTGGGATGGCCTCAAAGTTCCCCACAATTTGGCAGACATTGCTGAGCTGCCACTCTGCGACAAACCGCAGCTAAGGGAATCGCAAGGCGCGCATCCGCCATTTGGAAATTACCTTGCATCATCCGAAGCGCAGATTATTCGACTGCATCGAACAAGCGGAACAACGGGACATGCGATGAATGTGGCGCTGACAAAATTTGATGCGGAACAGACTGCCAGGATAGGCGGGCGCTGTCACCGGGCTGTCGGCATCCGAAAACATCACCGCGTGGCACACTGCCTCAACTATCAAATGTGGATGGGCGGGTTGACCGATCACCTCTGTGTTGAAACAACCGGTGCAATGGTCATTCCGTTCGGTGTGGGCAATACCCGCCTGCTTATTCAGACGCTGCTGGACCTTCAAGTGGACGCGATTCACTGCACGCCGTCCTACCCGGCCGTGCTTGAACAGACAATTGACCAGTACTTTCCCGGTATGACCCCTCGAGACCTCAATTTACGACTTGGACTGTTCGGCGGCGAGGCGGCACTGGATCAGCCGGCATTTCGAAGGCGTCTGGAAGACACCTGGGGATTCAAAGCGCGCAATGCAAATTATGGAATGGCCGACTTCTACTGCAACTTTGCAAGCCAGTGCGAAGTCAATACAGACCTGCATTTTCTGGGTCACGATGTCATATATCCTGAACTCATTGATCCTGAGAGCCTCGAAACCATTCCGTGGCAAGAAGGCAGCCGCGGTGAACTCGTGCTGACGCATCTTGCCCGGCAGGCGCAGCCCCTGGTCCGTTTCAGAACTCATGACGCAATCGTGATCACCGGTACCGAACCTTGCGAATGTGGCAGAACGACAGCCAGGTTTCAGATATTGGGCCGAACAGATGACATGATTTCAGTTCGCGGGGTGAATGTTTTTCCCGCTGCCGTCGGCGGTGCTATTGGTGAGTTTTCAGAGCTATCGGGACAGTTCTGCATTCGTATGAAGGGAAAAGGCCCCCATGACCGCATCAGCGTCGAAGTCGAGGTGTCGGCAGATTCTGAAGCAACGGATGAGCTGGCCGCAAGGGTTGAAAACGCGATTAAATTCAAAACGCGGGCATCAGCCAAGGTTATGCTTGTACCAATGTACGCGCTCCCTCGTACCGAGGGAAAAGCAAAACGATTGATTCGAGAGGAAGAACAATGACCGATACAGTCATCGTTGCCGTGCAAAACGCAGTTTGCACATTAACACTGAACCGTCCTGAACGACTCAATGCACTTAATGCCGAAATGCTTGCGGCACTTCGGGCTGCACTTGATGATGCTATAGAGGATCCGCGAATTGGCGCAATTGTCCTTACCGGCGCCGGCACTTCCTTTTGCTCCGGCGACGATCTCAAGGAATTTAACGAGCAGTCAAAAGACCCGGATGAAGCCCTTGCCTTTATTGAGTCCATTCAGGATATCACCCGTCGAATCGTACTGGGTGAGAAAGTTGTTATCGGTGCCATACACGGCTGGGCCGTGGGAGGCGGGCTTGAGTGGGCGATCAATTGCGACCTCGCGGTGTTCGCCGAGAACACCCGGTGCTTTTTCCCGGAACTCAAGTGGGGAATGTTCCCGACGGGCGGCGTTACCTCGCTGCTGCCGCGAATGGTTGGCCTCGTAAAGACGAAAGAATTGATGCTGCTCGGCGAAACCTTTGATGCTGAAGCAGCGGCAAAAATGGGACTCGCGTGGAAAGTTGTTGCAGCAGACAGTGTCTATGCAACCGCACACGATGCTGCAGCGCATATTGCGGCACTGCCACGCGCTGCGGTTCGAGATCTAAAGCGAGTGTTGAACGAGGTGAACGCTGCTGAATTGGAAAAGGTCCTGGCACTTGAAACTGAAGCGACGCTGCGGGGATTCGTTGACCCGGAAACAAAGGAACGGGTCAATCAGTTCTGAACACTCGCAGCGCAATTGCGTTGCTTTTTGTCGAGACACCAGATGCGGACCGCGGTCAAATTTAACGGACCTCCAACCGGCTGTCGCATCACCAAACAGGGGAGATTCGTCCACAATTTCGAGGCTATACCTATTGCAACGATACCACATGGTCAAGCTTTGCGGCTTTTCGATCAAACGTATGCAGCACACCGTCGCCGGAGCGAACTGCAGCTGCCACTATCATTTGGTCAGAGAACTCAGCGCTGTACGTACGATAAGCTTGAGCAGCTTGAAGAACATCCTCCACGGCTTCAACCTTGAGTTCTATGGTGGTGGAGAGCTCTTCGAAAACCGTCGCAATTTTATTGCGCGAAAAACCGTAAGCCCGTTCCAGTACTCACGACAGTTCAAGCAATATTTCTTTACAGATAAACCCCGGTTGGCCGACCGTAAACCCGGAAATCACGTCTTGAGCGAGCTTGGCCTTTTGTGGATCATCATTCACCAGATACCCTACGAGAACATTGGTATCAAGACAATTCAGTTGCCGGACGCTCCGTCTGAAATTGCCTGTTCCATGTCTTCAAGCGCTACTTGCGAGCGGTCATATTGACACATTCCAAATAATCTGGAAACAGACCGAAGAGGAAATATTCGCACCTCGTTATTGTTAAGAACTACATAACGAACAGCGTCGCCAGACGATACCCCGAGTGTTTTCCTTACTGCCTTGGGTAAGGTTATTTGCCCTTTCTCGGTTATTTTTGATGTCATCATTATTTGTTTGATAATTCCTTGCGATTGCTGTTCATCCTTGATTGTACGACACTTGAAAACAGACTCAACCCAAAGTTCAAACGATCAAACGAAGGAGCCAATGCACACCTTGCCGATGGCGTAGTCTTACTGACCGAGTCCAACAATATGCGCTACAAACGAATGCGCAATATTTACCTCTGATACGCTCTGGAGGCCCTGCCAGGCTGGCACACCGTTGATTTCCAGCACCAGCCACTCGCCATGAGTGGTGCGAATGAGGTCGACCCCCGCATAGTCCGCTCCAACCGCCGCCGCAGCCCTTGCGGCGAGATTCAAAGGCTCAGCATCTAGATTAGCGGGCAGACATTCAGCGCCTTGCGCCCGATTTGTGATCCATTGCCTGGAGCGGCGCTCCATTGCGCAAATCGCTTGACCGTTCACTACCATAACGCGCCAATCTCGCCAAAAGCGATCACTGGAAGGTATATATTCTTGAAGATAGTACACCCGGTCAACCTCATCTGGCGGTGGAAGATCAGACTGAACTCGAATTTGCTTAAGCCCCCTGCCCTGCGAGCCGAAAAGCGGTTTCAGCACAAGAATTCTGTTGTCAGACAATGTTTTTTCAAGACAAGACCGTGCTGATTCTTCGGACTCAAATGCCCAGGACGGAACGGTCGCAACGCCATTTCGACGCAAGAGGTGACTCGTCATACTCTTGTCGACTGTCCTTTCGATCACCTTGGCTGAATTGACCACTTTCACGGACATTTCAGACAAAGCATGTAGAATCCCGAGCCGCAGAGTCACCTGCTCGAACGTACCGGCCGATACACTTCGAACAAATACCCCTTCTGGCAGTGAGTTTTCAAGTCCCGGTATGCTCAATCCGCCAAATTCAGGGCGGTCAGAAAAACTGCACTCCGAAAGCGATGCAAAAACTGGTTCTACATCAAGTTTTCGACACGCGTCTTGAAGCTGTTTTTCGTGCCAGCCCAGCGAATCGGTAAATATGACAAGTCGAAATACCACTTTCAACCAAAAATTGACTTGTAAAGAAGGCCGTAATCCAGTATGCCGCTGCTATAGTTGCGTCCGCTTGTATTCTCAGTAATGGTGACCTTGGCCGGGCTAAACAATAATGGGTCAATTGCGAAAAAATCGTAGTCATAGTCCTTAAACACCTGGACGAAAGGTTTGCCATAGTCCCGAGAAACGAAGCTCGGCAGCGTCCGAGCGAGTTGCCGTGCGGCATCATCACCGCAATCTACAACAAGGGAAACCGAGCCGGCGAACAAAATCGTATCGTTGGTCCACCCCATGGCAGCTAGGTCGTCCGAATTTGGCGGCGGTATCGGTACACTACCGGTGGCGCTCAAAATGGTGTCCAGATCAAACTCCAGTTCGTGCGCCTTGTGCAAGGCGACTTCCACAACTCTCGCCGCGATTTGCGTCACACCTGCTAGACAGCCTGTAGGCGTCAATATTACGGTTAAATTGCGCGGCGTTATGCCGCACTCCAGAGCCACAGCAGACAGCAACCCATCCGGTGGAAGCTTTGATGTTTCAATCACCATACAGGCCCGGTCAAAACTATCCCGGTATCCAAGTTCAGCGAATAGCGCCTCTTTTGCTGCCAGCGCGCGAGCCGGGCCGGACCCCAGCGCGCGAAAGGTTTTTTCAGCCTCGTACTTGAGACTCCAGCCTGCGTATTGACTGCCAAG
>JAJDZL010000190.1 GCA_022824665.1 Gammaproteobacteria bacterium
CAATCAAATCTGGGCATCTATGGCAAGGTGAATTTTTGTTCGAGCTGACTTCATCCTATGGTTTGTTTCCATAGATTGTGATTCGACGCTTTGCTACCAGCCAACTTATACTCTCTACGAACTGGCCAACCGTTGCTGTAGAACATAAATCAGTAACAACTGATGCTGCTCCTATTGGTTCGAAAGCTGCTGTTGCTGAATTCGATGACACTTGGTCCCTGAGCGACTCGGATATTGCATGTGCGTCATTCATTCATGGAGCGCTTGATCGATTCATACTCGAATGGCAGTCCATCGTATGCCGAAGCGTCATCGGTTAAATTAATCTGACTCTCCATAGTGCAGTTCAGCCGAGGTGTTCTCGCTTATTCATTTTGACGACAAACGCTAAGGCCAAAAGCGCCCTTTGCTGCCACTTTTATCAATTCATTTCAGGTGCCTGAATTTCAGCAAAAAATATCTTGCGCCTCTTGATATATCGGTTAACTTGTCTGAAACACCAGTCTTTCATTTCGAATTCCAACTCAAGCGGATAAGAGACCTGTCCGCTATTTGAAACAAATGGCTGAGCAATAAACGAATCATCCGGGTAAAGTCGCTCCAGCGACTTGTAAAAACCCTTGGGCAATCGAAATACGCCAATGCTGACCGAATGTATCTCATCAGCGTTCAATACGCTAAACAGACGCTCAAGCAACGCCTGATACTGGTGTTGATAATCCGGCGTATAAATGAGCGGATCTAAACGAAGACCAATCTGCCAGCCTGATTCCTGCAGACGTCGCATTGCCGTTAAGCGCTTTTCGAAGTCTGGCACCTTCAACTCAAGCTCGTTGGATATTCTGGCGGGTGTCAAGCTGAACGCAACAATAACATTATCCATGGGCTCGCGTTCCAGCAAGGATCTGATTTGAGTACTCTTGGTTCGAAGTTCCAGGCGAACATTGGG
Source organism: Gammaproteobacteria bacterium (assembly GCA_022824665.1). Taxonomy (GTDB): domain Bacteria; phylum Pseudomonadota; class Gammaproteobacteria; order Arenicellales; family JAJDZL01; genus JAJDZL01. The sequence goes on from JAJDZL010000190.1 coordinate 950, forward strand.
TTTGCCTTCAATAGAATCCATAAAGTAGCGTGCCATACCCACAACAGGCTCAAGCGCAAGACTGTCACAGTCGTATCCTGAGAAAAACCAGACCGTTTCATTTTTTCCATAGCCTGACACGACATTGTGAATGGCAGCTGCAAACTCGTGGTAATTGACAAACACAACATGATTGGCCGAACGATACATTCCCTGTAAAAAACAATATCGACAATCGTACAGGCAATTGAGCATAGTAGAAAAATAGTAGTTGTGGATACCGCCGATGCCATAACCTGCTGGCGCAGGTAGCACATGGCGGTCGTGCTTGCGTGCCAGAATCAGTGATGGGTGTTTTTTCTGCAACCTGAAGTCCTGGGCCTTTCGATTGAACAATTCTGTATACCGTTCCAGGATCACTGTATTTGCATCAGGAAACCTCCGCAGAATATCACTGACCCGTTGATCATTCCGGACATCAGACTCAATGTAGATATTGCTGTACATTCAGTCGCGGTGCCTTTGCCAGTGCATGGCAAGCATTTGGGTGAGTTCATCAATTACGGATCCACTGTCAATGCAATCACGAATTGAATCAGAGACGGGTTCAATGTCATAGCCTAATGCACGAGACTTATTGAGTAATTTTCGCAATTGATGTTGTTGGGTTACTGAAAACTTCCAGTTATGCAGAAACGGTTCCAGATCTGGAATGTGCGCTTTGCGACGCGCAACCTCGGCTGCCAAATGGTTAAGTGATTCAACTGTTCGTTCAATTTCAAAAATGCTGGAGCGCACAAATTCAGCAACAGTGTGACGGGTGAGCTTATTGACTGAATCTTTGGAGTTGTCTGATACGATCTTGAAACTATGAATTAACTCCAATGTCGCGAATTGACTGGCGGACTGAATAAAGGCGGCCGCTTCCATATCGTATCCAGTTGCTTCATCGTAGGCAGTTTCGACTGCATCAACAGAGGTTAAGGGTCCTGTTGCACACAAGGGAGTGAATAGGAATATCGGGTACCAGGACTTAGATGAACTTCGTTCATGGATTGAGTCAGCCATAAATCGATCTCCTATTTGCAAACTGCCGTGTCCTGCAATACCGACATTCAGCCATGCAGCATTGCGATCGGGAAATTGGCTCTCAACATACTTCACTGCGCCGGTAGCAGCCGCTTTGCCAATGCCGCTAAGGACGAGGGCCAGGTGTTGGTTTTGATAAAGCGGAATTTGATTTGAACCAGGTACTCGAGCGAGCTCAAAGTGTTCAATCAATGGCTGCGCTTCCGCGCGTAGGGCAACGACCAGATTGACACCAAACTTCACAGATATTCTCCAAGATACTGCGCTATATACTTCATTAGCAGTACTTCATGCTCCTTAACTTCAGACGTTTTGTTTCGTTTGCGGGCACCTTTCAGATAAATGTTCAATTTGTCAATTGCAGTTTCAAGCGTGTATTTTCGCTGTTCACTCGTCAATACATTTTCTTCGAGCAGTCTGGCCAGAACCTTGATTCGATATCGGTCCATTGCCTCATATTCTTTGGATAGTTGGTCCGCATGGCCGCCGTACTTCAATAACAGGGGCTCATCGATGTATCCAACTTCAAATTGACGTGTGATGCGAAGCCAAAGATCGTAGTCTTCACAAACAGGCAGTGTTTGGTCAAATGTTCCAACCAATTGAAATAGCTCGCGTTCGATCACGACTGCCGATGGCGAGATGACACAAAGGGGTAGACAATGCTGATAAATCCACCCGCCGCGTTTTTGATGTCGCTTTTTCTGATTGACGCGAACCTGATGTCTGATCCAAATTTCATCTGAGTGACAGATCTTGATCCTGGGATGAGCACTCAGCCAGTTTGCCTGGCGTTCTATCTTTTCAGGCAACCATTCATCATCTGAATCGAGAAAGGCAACCCACCTGCCCTGGCTGGCGGCAATACCCGTATTTCTTGCTGCGCTCACGCCAGCACGCGTTTGCCTGAGGAGGCGAATATCCGGATAACTGGTCTTCAGGTGATCAAAGACGCCATCCGTCGATCCATCATCGACTACGATAATTTCTCGAACGGGTACAGTTTGACAGGCTACCGAATCAATCGCACGTTCAATCAATCCAATGCGATTGTAAACCGGGATGATAACTGAACAGTCAAACAAATCAGGTTCAGAGCAAGTCTTTGATTGTATCTCGTTCTTCAGTCAGTTCCTGTTCGGTAATATTCATTTTTTTGCGACTGAAGTCATTGATATCAAGATTTTGAACAATCTCATAATGCCCTGATTTACACACCACAGGAAACGAGTAAAAGAGCCCCTCGCTAACACCATAGGAGCCGTCACTGCATATGGCCATACTGGTCCAGTTGCCATCTTCAGTTCCCTGCATCCACGTTCTGACGTGATCCATCGCGGAAGAGCCGGCTGATGCTGCACTCGAAAGGCCGCGAGCAGCGATAACCTGTGCACCTCGCTTTTGAACTGTGGGAATAAAGTCTGATTCGAACCATTGTCGCTCTACCACTTCCAGTACCGGTTGACTGTTGACCGTTGCGTGATGTATGTCTGGATATTGCGTCGCGGAATGGTTTCCCCAGATTATGATCTTCTTGATGGCCGATGCCGGTTGACCGGTTTGCGCTGCAACCTGGCTGATCGCGCGATTGTGGTCCAGCCGCGTCATCGCAGTAACCTGGGTTGCGCTTAAACGCTTTAATTTGCTTGCTGTAATCAAGGCGTTGGTATTGGCTGGATTGCCGACGACCAGCACCCGAACATCTGCACTTGCCACCTTATCCAGGACTGTTCCCTGCGCAGTAAAAATTCTTGCGTTGGCTTCCAGGAGATCTTTACGCTCCATACCTGGACCTCGTGGACGAGCGCCAACCATCAGTACAAAATCAGTATCGCCAAATGCAGTCTCGGGATCGTCGGTGGCGACAATGCTGTTCAGGGTGTGGAAAGCACAGTCTTCAAGTTCCATTACAACACCGCTCAGAGCGCCCATTGCAGGTGGTATTTCAAGCAGTTGAAGGTCTACCGGCTGGTCTTTACCGAGCATTTCACCGGCTGCTATGCGAAACAATAAACTGTAGCTAATCTGCCCTGCTGCGCCAGTAACTGTTACTTTCACTGGTTTTTTCATAACTGCCTGTTCCTTTTGTCGTCTAGATGTAAGCGAATGAGTACTGTTTGCAAAATTGTATTTGCTTTACGAGTGCTGGTGCATCAGAATTAAAGCCTGCGCTCAGTTTGAGTCGTGCCCCTTATTTTTTTTCTTGGCCAAATGTCTCAGGTCCACTCGCCAGATACTCAAGCTCTTCAGCTGTCGATTGGCGCCCCAAAATATCATTTCGATGTGGAAACCTTCCGAAACGTTCAATAATGTCCTTATGCAGAATTGCGTATTCCAAAGACTCCTTGCCACCGGATTGATAAATTGGATGATCAGCATGCTTCGCCAAGTCTGCAAAGACTTGAATTGACTGAAGCTGCACTTCAATATCTTCGGCGTGTTGAAGCGGCATATAGACAAACAATCGTTCTGTAAAGCTCAGTTTTTCGTGCATTCCACTTTCAATCATAGACTGAGTAATTCCGAGTGCCACCGAGTCGTACTGAAATGCTTTGGGGGTGCCCCGATAGATATTGCGGGGGAACTGATCGGTGGCGATAATTCGCGTCAGATTTTCAGTCGGGTCGTGGTGGAAACTTTTTTCTGCCAACTCAGCTGCCACAACAATTTGCGATGAAAACCGGGTGGCGATTTCCATATCGAATGCCTGGTCAAACGTAAACCAGATATTCCTTCTCGCTTCGTAGCCTTCCGGAGACAGGTGGCTTCCAGCGAACCAGAAATCGTGAATTAACTTAGCCTTGAAATTCAAAATAATCTCCTTGTTATTAATATTTAAGCGCTACCTTTGAGCCAATATCTAACGCGAACATTTGTGCCGCCGAACCTTTGTTTACCGCGATTTCTACAAGGCCAATCGAGTTTGCGTACCAAAATCCAGTGCCCGTTTTGACATCACTGAACTTTGCGGCTCTGGCAAACTCATTATCTGCGATTGTAAGCACACATGAATCGTCTACTTTGTCTGCCTTTATTCCGGTCATTGCGTTTCCAAACAGATCAATGTAGATGACTTGTTCGATACACTCCGGCCACGCTTTAGCGCGCTTAACGGTCGTAGAGTTTTCAATCGGCATCTTGGGTATGTTCAATTTCCCTGCAGCCAGTCGCGCAGCTGCCGGTCCAAAAACATCTCGTCCATGAAATGTTGTCGATATCTCAAGCGGGTTATCAATTGGAACTTCAAAGATTTTGACTTGCTGCGCACGCTCGCGGACAATCAAGGAAAAAAGGCCGTTATCCGGGCCCACAAACCACCTCGAACCGTACTTGAAACAAACCGGCGCCCGATTGCCGCCCACACCGGGATCAACAACGCCGAGGACAATGCATTCGTGTGGCAGATACGGGACTAATGCACTGAGCAAGTATGCGGAAGCCTGAACCTGGTATTTTGGCAGATCGTCGATTGCGTCTACGACCGGAACGTTTGGCGCAATTGCAGCGATGGCCGCCTTGACCTGGCCCGTATAGAATGAACTTCCGTAGTCAGTACAAAGTGTAATCAATTTGATTGCCTATCGTTTGGCTTCAGCATTAACGCAGCAAAATTACCATAGCCTCAGACGATAAAACAGCGACTGAAGAAATGACATATTCAAAACGATCGAGCTTCGATTTCGATCAAGGTGCTGCCAACGTGCTCTGTACAGACTTGACCGCAAAAATAAGCGGCAAAAAAGGTTCCAGAATTGATCGATACAAGCAATGCGTCACTGCCCGAGCGCCGTCGCATCTGTAGTGAATACTTAAGTGTTCAGTTAAACCCAGCCTGACAAACCCAATGACGAATAAGGTCAAACGCAATCGATGTATGTGGGATGAAACGATCCCTACGCCTGATGAATTATTCCTGTTGGTGTTGTAGAACGTCTGTTATTTAAAATGACGAATAGCAAGACGTCAAAAATAGCGCAAATAACGCTATTCTTCTTCCCAAATCAAGTCAGAGTCCACGAGTTGAACGTAAGCCATAGGAGCCGCATCTCCGGCACGATATCCGCATTTGAGTATGCGCGTGTAACCGCCCGGACGCGCTTGATAGCGCTGACCTAGATTGTCAAACAGTTTTTGGACCATTTCACGATCCCGCAGTCTCGCAAATGCAAGTCGTCGGTTCGCGACCGTGGGCTCTTTGGCCAGTGTAATTAACGGCTCAGCAAACCGTCTGAGCTCCTTTGCTTTGGGAACAGTCGTCTTGATCTGCTCGTGCCGAAATAACGATGCTGCCATGTTGCGCATCATCGCTCTTCGATGACTGGACGTGCGATTTAGACGTCTGCCGGACTTTCTGTGCCGCATTTGCGTTAATCTCCCAGGCGGTCGAGGTCTACAGTGTCTCGCCTCAACATGACTGGCGGCCAGTTATCCAATTCTTGCCCCAAATTAAGGTTTCGTTCAGCGAGAACATCTTTGATTTCTGTTAAAGATTTCTTGCCCAGATTTGGTGTCTTGAGCAAATCAGTTTCAGTCTTTTGAACTAAATCACCGATATAGAATATCTGTTCAGCTTTAAGACAGTTGGCAGAGCGCACAGTCAGGTCCAATTCGTCCAGCGGCTTCAGCAGAACAGGATCGAATTGTGGTTCTTCCTCGACAGCAACCACTTCCTCGGTTTCTTCGAGATTTGCAAACGGTGCGATCTGGGTGTGCAGGATGGTTGCCGCATAGCGTACTGCTTCGCTGGGATCGATTGTACCGTTAGTCTCGATATTGAGAATGAGCCGATCCAGATCGGTCCGTTTCTCAACCCGCGCATTCTCAACCGAATAGGATACTTTACGAACCGGTGTGTAGTATGCGTCAACTTTCATAAGGCCGAGTTCGACGCTTTCGCTCTCTTCATTGGCTTTCAGCGCCGCATCTGAATCAAGCAGTCGATAACCCCTGCCACTTGTCACAGTCAACTCCATCTCAAGCTGCGCATCAGCAAGCAAGTGTGCAATGACGTGATCCGGATCGATGATTTCAACATCATGCGGAAGCTGAATATCTGCTGCAGTGATCACACAAGGCCCGGTCTTGCTGAGCTTGAGCGTTGCGGTATCGCGCTCGGTGCTGTCAAGTCTGACCGACAGGTTTTTAAGGTTCATGAGGATCTCGATGACCTCTTCGCGTACCCCTTCAATGACCGTAAACTCGTGTAAAGCACCTTCAATTCTTACCGCGGTAATCGCTGCTCCTGGCATGGAAGACAGCAATATACGCCGCAATGCGTTGCCCAGTGTGTGCCCAAAACCTCTTTCAAGCGGATCCAGGGTAATCTTGGCTCGCTTCTTGTCCTGCTGATCAATCTTGATATTGCGAGGTGTCAAAAATTGTGATGTATCGTACATATGGCTCTCAATTGCTTATCTGTAATCAAACTACTTTGAGTAGTAACCAATAACCAGGGTTTCATCAATGTCATCTGGCAATTGGTCACGTTCCGGCCGGCTTTTATATATGCCGCGATAACCTGGAACATCAACATCAATCCAGGCCGGAAACCCGATTCGTTCCGCGATTCCCAGAGACACGCCGATTCTTTCCTGAGTTCTGCTCTTTTCCCGAATTTCCACGATGTCGCCAGGCTGTACTTCGTATGACGCAATGTTTACTCGTTTCTGATTGACGAGAACAGCATTGTGATTGACCAGCTGCCGTGATTCCGCCCGCGTAATGCCAAACCCCATGCGATAGACAACGTTGTCCAGACGGGACTCTAAAATTTGCAGCAAATTGACACCGGTTGAACCCTGGCGTCGCGATGCTTCCTTAAAATTGCGGCGAAACTGCTTTTCCATCACACCGTAGGTTCTTCTGAGTTTTTGCTTCTCGCGCAGCAGTCGACCGAAAACCGTAACCCGGGGTCGGTGCGAAACCGCTTTTTGACCGGGCAGCTTGTCAAACCGGCATTTTTCGGAAAATGGCTTAAAGTCGCCGCGTCTTTTCAGACCCAGATCACTTTGTTCCCGCCGTGCCAGCTTACATGTTGGTCCTGTATATCTAGCCATTGTGTGCTCCTTCCTGTTAAGGTCTGCGTCGCTTTGGAGGACGACAGCCGTTATGCGGAATCGGTGTAACGTCGGTAATATTACTGACCTCAAGACCAGCTGCATGCAGTGCTCGCACCGCTGAATCGCGTCCCGGACCCGGGCCGCAGACTTCAACATCAATGTACTTCATGCCCATATCCAGCGCGCTTTTCGCACAGTCTTCCGACGCAATTTGTGCGGCAAACGGCGTGCTTTTACGGGAACCCTTGAAATCCATTTTTCCAGCTGTGGACCAGCACAGCACATTACCCTGCTTGTCGGTGATGGTAATGATGGTGTTATTGAATGTCGCGTGTATGTGCGCGACACCAATACTCACTGTGCGTTTAATTTTGGACTTACGCTTCTTCTGTTTTGTCTTTGCCACTTATTTCACTACCTATTTCTTTGTCACGGGCGCTTTACGCGGACCTTTTCGCGTTCTCGCATTGGTTGAAGTTCGCTGCCCTCTTACCGGCAAGCCGCGTCGATGTCGCAGGCCCCGGTAACAGCCAAGATCCATCAATCGTTTAATGTTCATCGCCACTTCGCGTCGAAGATCTCCCTCAATCGGGTACTTGGCGACCTCCGCGCGCAGTTTTTCCGCCTCATCGTCTGTCAGCTCACGTACTTTCTTCGTCGGCTCAATCTTGGTTGTACTGCAAATTGACTCTGCAGTTGACAAGCCAATGCCGTAGATCGACGTCAAGGCAATACGAATATGTTTTTGTACGGGTAAATTAACCCCTGCTATACGTGCCAAACCCTTACTCCTAAATTGGCGAAATGCCCAGCTATTAATTGAAGCCGCGACCGGGACTCAACTCAGCCTTGTCGCTGCTTGTGTCGCGGGTCTGAACTGCAATTGACTCTCAGCACACCATTGCGCTTAAAAATCTTGCAGTTCCGGCAAATTTTCTTGACAGAAGCTCTAACTTTCATTGTTACACTCCAAAATTTATCGAGTCATTCCAAAGCCGCTCGAAATCGAGGATTTCTTAAGCAGACTCTCATACTGTCTCGACATCAGATGCGATTGCACCTGGCTGATCAAATCCAGCATTACAACCACAATAATCAAAAGTGAAGTACCGCCAAAGTAAAACGGCACGCTCCACTGTACAACCAAAAATTCCGGGATCAGGCACACAACGACCAGGTAAATTGCCCCTGCCAGCGTCAGTCTGGAAACAACCGTATCGATGTACTTCAAAGTCTGCGAACCCGGTCGCACACCTGGCACGAATGCACCCGATTTTTTCAGGTTATCTGCCATGTCCTTCGGACTGAATACCAGTGCGGTATAGAAAAAGCAGAAAAATACAATCATGCCCGAGTAGAGCAGCATGTATATCGGCTGCCCTGGACCAATCGCCGTTGATATGTCCTGCATCCAGCCCATGCCCTCGGTCTGCCCGAACCAGCTGCCGAGACTCACCGGGAACAAGATGATACTTGATGCAAAGATCGGCGGGATCACACCTGCCATATTGATCTTGAGCGGCAGATGGCTGGTCTGTCCGGCCAGCATTTTGCGGCCCTGCTGACGCTGTGCATAATTGACCGTAATTCTGCGCTGCCCTCGTTCAAAGAACACCACGCATCCGGTGACAAATATTGCGCCAACGAACAGCACCAGAACGCCAATCGGCGTAAATGCACCGGTTCTTGCCAGCTCCAGGGTGCCGGCAACTGCTGACGGCAGGCCTGCGACAATGCTGGCGAAAATCAACAGGGATATGCCGTTGCCGATGCCTCGCTCAGTTGTTTGTTCACCCAGCCAGACCAGAAACATTGTGCCGGTAACCAGTGCTGCTACGGTCGAAAGCTTGAAACCGATGCCTGGCGTCAGCACAACTGCGCTGCCGCCAGCGACTTGACCTTCAATTGCAATGGCAATGCCCAAGCCCTGAAATGTCGCCAGCAGTACGGTCCCATAACGGGTATATTCGGTAATCTTGCGGCGCCCGGCTTCACCTTCTTTCTTGAGCTGCTCCAACTGCGGGATAACCGCGCTCATCATTTGCATAATAATCGAGGCCGAAATATAGGGCATCACACCCAGTGCAAAAACTGACAGGCGCGATAGCGCACCACCGGAAAATACATTAAAAATATCAACAATTGAGCCGCGGGTCTGTTCAAAAAGCGCGGCAACTGCGACCGGGTCAACCCCTGGCACCGGTACATGCGTTCCCAGGCGAAATACCACCATCGCGCCAAGCACGAACAAAATTCGCATCTTGAGTTCACTCAAGGTGCCAAGTCCCGGCAGGCGGCGAGATGCAATCGGTGCAGCCATCGGTCTACTCTTCGATCGTTCCCTTGGCAGCTTCAATCGCGGCGCGCGCACCGCGCGACACCTTAATGCCCTTTAGCTGCACGCTCGTATCCAGCTCGCCGGATAGAATGACTTTTGCGCTCATCGCATTTGCGGATACGACGCCGCCTAATTTCAGTGCGGCAAGATCAATTGTCTGATCTCGAAACTTGTTTAGCTCCCACAGTCGCACCTCGGCACAGGCTCCGGCAGTCAGTGATTTAAAACCGCGTTTCGGCAAGCGCCGTTTGATTGGCATCTGACCGCCTTCAAAACCGATTCTGACACCGCCGCCTGAGCGCGAATTCTGACCTTTATCGCCGCGTCCACAGGTGCTCCCAAAGGTGGACCCGGCACCGCGGCCGACGCGTTTACGACGCTTGCGGGCACCAGGGGTGCTGTAAAGCTGAATTCTGTCTTCCATTAACTGACCTCTTCGCACTCAACCATGTACGATACCTTGCGAATCATGCCGCGCACCTCTGGCGTGTCGTTGAGCACGCGCGAGTGATGCATGCGGCGAAGCCCGAGCCCGCGTACACAGGCTTTGTGGCTTTCCAGCCGTCCAATCGTACTGCGAACCTGTGTGACACGCACTTGACCCGTCGCTTTTTTTGTTGCCATTGTCTGATTAACCCATTTAAATTATTAATTCAGAAAATCTCGTACACGCCTTTCGAACGCTTGGCGGCAATCTGCTCGGGACTTCGAATCGACTGAAGCCCGCTGAGTGTTGCCCGGGCAACATTGATTGCATTGGTTGTTCCGACAACCTTGGCCAATACGTCTTCGACACCGGCCGCTTCGAAAATGAGCCGCATTGTGTCGCCCGCGATGATCCCGGTGCCGGTTGACGCCGGGCGCATGACGACCTTGGCCGCGCCGTGGCGCCCGATAACGGGGTACTGCAGCGTGCCTTCTTTGAGATGAACTGTCACCATATTACGACGGGCTTTTTCAAACGACTTTTGCGCAGCCAGCGGAACTTCACGGGCTTTGCCGACACCAATGCCGACCTTTCCCTTTCCGTCACCAACAACGGTCAGGGCAGAAAAACCGAATATCCGTCCGCCCTTTACGACTTTGGAGACCCGACGAACCTTGATCAGCTGCTCTTTGAACTCTTCGGCGTTCTGACTGCCTTGATTATCAGTATTTGCCATAAATCATTAATCCTGTAGTTCTAGATGGCCAGGCCCGCTTTCCTTGCGGAATCTGCAAGCTCCTTGATGCGTCCGTGATAGCGGTGTCCCGACCGGTCAAAACCGATGTTGTCAATCTTTGCCGCAAGCGCCCGCTTGGCGACGGTTTCGCCAACGATCCGCGCTGCTGCAATATTTCCGCCGTAGCTGAGCTGTTTGCGCAGCTCCGGCTCGACACTCGAAGCGCTCGCCAGGGTCAGCTGACCATCGGGAGAAATAATCTGCGCATAAATATGCTGTGCAGATCGAAACACGCACAATCGGTTCTTGCCGTGCAAGCGCAGCTTGGCGCGCGCTTTTCGTGCACGCTGCTGACGCTTTTCTTTTTTGTTTGCTGTCATTTAACCAACACTCTTAGCCTGTTTTCTGCGTATCCATTCATCAGAATACCTGACGCCTTTGCCTTTATAGGGCTCCGGTGGTCGCATTCTGCGAAGATCTGCGGCCACCTGTCCGACAACCTGTTTGTCATAGCCGTGTACAGTGAGCTCAACCTGTGCACTTGTTTCAGACTTGATTTCAAACGTAACGCCAGACGGGGCCTCATAGTCGATCGGGTGCGAGTAGCCAAGATGCAAGGTTATCTTTGATTGATCAACCTGTGCCCGGTAGCCGGTTCCTACCAGCATCAGGTTCTTTTGAAACCCGTCGTTGACCCCGATCACCATATTGTTGATCAACGCACGCATGGTACCGGACATGGCTCTCGATTTAGCACTGGTATTGAGAGCCGTCACCGCAATTGAGCCATTGTCGGCGGCAACTTTTACCAGTGGATGGATTTCCATCTGCAACTCGCCCTTGGGGCCCTTGACTGATATTTCCCGTGCGGACAGGTCAACCTTGACACTGCCTGGGATCATCACGGGTTCTTTGGCTACTCTGGACACTTGACAAAATCTCTCTTTAGCTGACCGTACAGATGACTTCACCGCCAAGGTGCATTTTCCTGGCCCGCCTGACGGTCATGACACCTTTGGAAGTCGAAACAATCGTGACACCCAAACCGCCGTTAACCAGCGGCATATCATCAATGCCCCGGTACACGCGCCGGCCGGGTTTACTGACCCGGTCAATCGAATCGATGACCGCCTTGCCCTGGTAGTATTTCAAATCAATACTCAGCGTCGGCTTGGCAGATTCAGTATCACTGTTATAGTCCTTGATATACCCTTCCTCTTTGAGAACCCGTGCCAGTTCACACTTGATTCTCGAGTTCGGCATCGATACGCTGGCATGCGTCGCTCGCGACGCATTGCGTATACGCGTAAACATATCTGCGATGGGGTCAGTCATAGCCATTTGGCAAACACTCCATAAATTTAATTCGTAGCAAGGCGGGCTACCAACTTGCCTTGGTCGCACCAGGCGCTTCGCCTTTCATGATGACTTCACGCAACTTGTTCCTTCCCAGTCCGAAGCGTCGGTAAAAACCGCGCGGCCGGCCGGTCAGCGCACATCGATTACGCTGTCGATTGGGGTTGCTGTCGCGCGGCAGTTTTTGCATATCCATCATCGCTTCCATGCGTTCTTCCATGGTCAGGTCCGGGTCGATGACTCTTTTTTTGAGCATCGCACGTTTTTCAGCATAGCGTTTGGCAAGCTTCTGTCGCTTGACTTCGCGAGCCAGCATCGATTTTTTAGCCATCTCTAATTCTGTCTCAGTGGAAAGTTGAACCCGCGCAGCAATGCGTCTGCCTCTTCATCAGTTGTGGCAGAGGTGGTAATGGTAATGTTCATGCCGCGAATCACGTCGACGTCGTCGTAATTGATTTCCGGAAAAACGATCTGTTCGCGAATGCCAAAGGAATAATTGCCGCGCCCGTCGAACGCTTTGGCTGACAGGCCGCGAAAGTCGCGGATTCTTGGAATCGTAATGGAAATCAGTCGATCGAGAAACTCATACATACGGTTGCGTCGCAAGGTTACCATGCAGCCGACTTCAAAACCTTCCCGAATCTTGAACGCGGCAATGGCTTTGCGTGCCTTGGTAACAACCGGTTTTTGCCCTGCAATCAGCTGCATGTCGCTGACCGCGTTGGCAATCATGTTCTTGTCTTTCTTGACCGCCGCGCTGCCAAGACCCATATTGATAGAGATTTTCTCAACCCGCGGCACCTCCATGACGTTCGCATAGTTAAACTGCTTATGCAAACGTTCAAAGAGTTCTTCTTTGTAAAACTTTTCGAGTCTGGGTGTCGTATCAGTCATTTTCGTATCAGTCAGTCAGTACTTCGCCATTGGACTTGAAATAGCGAACTTTGGTTCCATCCGCCAGAAATCTGAAGCCGACCCGATCGCCCTTATTGGTTGCCGGGTTGAACACAGCCAGATTAGACAGCTGGATCGGTGCCTCTTTGGACAAAATCCCACCAGCCTGGTTAGCATTCGGATTGGGCTTGGTGTGTCGTTTAACCACATTGATGTCATTGACCCGGGCGCGTTTGCCATCCGTGCTGATGTCCAAAACCGTCCCTCGCTTGCCGCGGTCGCGGCCGGCAAGGACAATGACGTCGTCTCCCTTTTTTATCTTGTTCATGTTGCGTTCACTAAATTACTTCAGGTGCCAGCGAAACGATTCGCATAAACTTCGCACTTCTCAGCTCCCGCGTGACGGGCCCGAATATACGGGTGCCCACTGGCATGTGCTGCGCATTGAGCAGCACCACTGCGTTGCGATCAAACCGAATCAGCGAGCCGTCCTGCCGGCGCACGCCTTTTCTGGTTCTGACCACCACGGCATAAAACACATCACCCTTGCGTACTCTGCTGTTGGGGATGGCTTCCTTAATCGTAATGCGAATAATGTCGCCGATTCCTGCATAACGCCGCTTGGAACCGCCGAGCACCTTTATGCACTGCACCCGTTTGGCACCACTGTTGTCTGCGACATCGAGCATACTTTGCATCTGTATCATGACACGACTCTCTTAGCTGTTATTGTGAGCCGCGCTCAAGGATCTTGACGAGCCGCCAGCTCTTGGTACGCGACAAAGGCCGACACTCTTCAATGAGCACCTGATCGTTTTCACGGCAGCTGTTATCCTCATCGTGTGCGTGCAGTTTGGTAATTCGCTTGACATATTTTCTGTACAACGGGTGCGGAACTTTGCGTACGATCGATACAGTAATCGTTTTATCCATCCGCGCACTGGTAACCACACCTGGAACAGTGCGTGACTTGCTTGGTGTTTGTGTTTGAGCCATATTAATTGCTGAGTTTGTTTTCATTCATGACGGTCTTGATCCGTGCGATATCCCTTCTGACATCGCTGAATTTAGCCATGTTAGCGAACTGTCCAGTGCGATGCTGAATGCGCAGTTCCAATTGTGTACGGCGCAGCTCCATGAGCTGTTTTTTCAGCTCTTCGGGCGACTGTGTACGTAATTCACGTGCCTTGATCACTTCAGGTGCCTATCGTTTTGCAAAAGTTGTCTGTACGGAGATTTTTGCACCGGCCCGGCGAAACGCTTCGCGTGCCATCTGCTCTGTGACGCCCTCAATCTCATAGAGCATGTGCCCCGGCTTGACAACAAACACCCAGTACTCCGGATTGCCCTTGCCCTTGCCCATTCTGACTTCAAGCGGCTTCTTGGAAACAGGCTTATCGGGAAAGATCCGGATCCACAGCTTGCCGCCACGCTTGACATAGCGATTGATCGCCCGGCGGCCGGATTCGATTTCGCGTGCCGTAATGCGTCCGCGGGTGGTTGCCTTAAGACCGAAGTCGCCGAAGCTCACCTCGTTGCCGCGGGTCGCCAGACCGCGGTTTCTGCCCTTTTGCTGCTTGCGGAATTTTGTGCGTTTTGGCTGCAACATTGCTTAAATCACCTCACTCAAATATCCAGCGCGGCACCGCTCGAGCGAGTCTTGCGGTGTTCGTCACGAAATACCTCGCCATTGAAAATCCATACCTTGACACCGATAATGCCGTAGGTTGTCCGCGCCTCCGCAAATCCATAATCCACATTTGCCCGGAAAGTATGCAGTGGCACACGTCCTTCGCGGTACCACTCCGTGCGGGCGATATCCGCGCCGTTAAGGCGGCCGGAAATCATCACTTTCACACCCAGTGCGCCAACACGCATGGAATTTTTCACCGCCAGCTTCATGGCTCTTCGAAACATCATGCGCTTTTCGAGTTTCTGACAAATGCCTTCGGCAACCAGCCTTGCATCAAGGTCCGGTTTACGAATCTCTTCAACGGATACCGAAACCGGGGCGCCGTTCATACGTGTCAAATCGCGCCGCAGGCTATTGATGTCTTCACCCTTCTTGCCGATCACTGTACCGGGCCTGGCCGAGTGAATCACCACCTTGATATTCTGCGCCGGCCGTTCAATCGTAATGTCGCTGATCGAAGCGTTAGACAGCCGTTTGCGGATAAAGTCGCGCACCTTCAAGTCTTCGCGCAGATTGCGTGCATAGTCAGTACCCGAAGCATACCAGCGCGACTTCCAGTCCGTCGAAATGCCCAATCGGATGCCAACTGGCTGTACTTTTTGACCCATGGCTACTTACTCCGTTTTTCGTCTGACACAATAACCGTGATGTGGCTGTTGCGCTTGTAGATCCGGTTGACCCTGCCGCGCGCCCGGGCACGCCAGCGCTTGAAAACAGGCGCTTCGTCGACATATGCTGCGTCCACAATGAGCTCATCAATATTCGCGTTATTGTTTACCTCTGCATTGGCAATCGCCGAATCCAGCGTTTTCAGAACCAGCCTGGCGGCCTTTCTGGTGTTAAACATCAATAGGTCGCGCGCCTCCTCTACCGGCAGGCTGCGAATCTGATTGACCACCAAACGACACTTGAAAGGTGACGAGCGTACGTATCTGGAAACTGATCTGACTTTCACGGTCGGTATCTCCTATCGTGCCCTTTTGTCGGCTGTAAACGCTTTAAACGTTCGGGTTGGTGCGAACTCACCAAGTTTGTGTCCCACCATGTTCTCCGTAATCAAAATCGGCACATGATGGCGTCCATTGTGTACTGCAATAGTCAATCCAATAAATTCGGGCATGATTGTGGAGCGCCGCGACCAGGTCTTGATCGGCTGTCTTTGATTCGTCTCCCGAGCCCGGGTGACTTTTGCCCACAGATTGTGATCAACAAAAGGCCCCTTTTTAACTGATCTGCTCAATTGCTTGTCCTCAAAAAATATTACCTGCGTCGGCCGGCCCGGCGTACAATCATATTTGCGGTGCGGCGCACGCGACGCGTTCGGTATCCCTTGGTCGGCACGCCCCAGGGCGACACCGGGTCGCGGCCCCCCGAGGTGCGTCCTTCACCACCGCCGTGCGGGTGATCAACCGGATTCATTGCAACGCCGCGTACCGTTGGTCGAATGCCGCGCCAGCGCTTGGCACCGGCCTTGCCCAATTTACGCAGCCCGTGCTCCTCGTTGCCAACCTCACCGATCGTTGCGCGGCATTTGGCGATAATCTTGCGCATCTCACCGGAGCGCATTCGCATCAGTGCGTACTTGCCTTCTCTGCCGAGCAGCTGTGCCGAGGCACCTGCTGAGCGGGCGAGCTGCGCACCCTTGCCGGGTTTCATTTCGATACAGTGTACGACGGTACCCTGTGGAATCCGCTCGAGCGGCAAACAGTTGCCGGTCCTGATCGGTGCAGAATTGCCGGACACGAGTTCGGTACCAGGGCGCACGCCTTTCGGCGCAACAATGTAGCGTCGCTCACCATCCGCGTAGAGCAAAAGTGCAATGTTTGCGCTCCGATTCGGATCGTATTCAATGCGTTCGACTGTGGCCGGGATATCATCCTTGTCGCGTCTAAAATCAATGATTCGATACTGGCGTTTGTGGCCTCCGCCGCGGTGTCGAACCGTTATGCGACCCAGATTATTTCGCCCATTTGTCTTGGTAACCGGCTCTAACAGTGCGCGGTGCGGTGCGCCGCGATGCAAGTCGCGGTTCTCAACCTTGACCATACCGCGCCGGCCCGGCGTGATTGGATTTTGTTTTACCAGTGTCATATCGGCTCTAGCCCTTATGCTTCAATGGCCTGTGAAAAATCGATGTCATCATCCGCGTGCAGGCGAATATAGGCTTTGCGTCGGTCGCTTTGGCGTCCCACAGTGCGCCCGAATCGCTTCTCCTTGCCGCGTACGTTCAATACCTGCACAGACTCCACTCGCACCTTGAACAGCTTTTCAACCGCTTGCTTGACTTCCCGTTTGGTTGCATCGCGGGCCACTTCAAACACAATCTGCTTGTGTCGCTCCGCCACTAGCGTGCTTTTCTCCGAAATCACGGGAAAGCGTAAAATTGTGTACATGCGTTCTTCGTTCATTGCAGCCATTCATCAATTCTTTTAACAGCACTTTCAGTCATCAGCAAGCGACCGCTGTCTACGATATCCGCCGGGTTCAAACTGTCCGGATCAATCAGGTTTACATTGGGTATGTTTCTGATCGACAGAAACAGGTTTTCGTTCGCGTTGTCATCAACAATCAGCGTTGTATCGCAGTTAAGCTTGTGCAGACGTTCTTTCGCCTGCCTGGTACTCGGTGACTCACAGTCAAGATCGCTGACCACAATCAGGTTGCCCATTCTGAGCGTTTCAGACAGTGTCGCACGCATTGCAGAGCGGTAGACTTTGCGATTGACTTTCTGGGAATAGTCCCGCGGCGAAGCCGCAAAAGTCTGTCCGCCGCCGCGAAAAAGCGGACTGCTGCGGGTGCCGGCCCGCGCCCTGCCCGTACCCTTCTGGCGGTAGGGTTTGGCGCCCCCGCCGCGTACTCGCGAACGATTTTTTTGCGCATGCGTACCTGCCCGGTAGGCCGCCCGGTAGGCAACCACGACCTGGTGCACCAGCGCATTGTTGAATTCCGCATCGAAGGTCTCGGCAGACACTTCGATTGACTTTGCCGGATTACCGTCTTTGTCCAGTACTTCTAACTGCATGTCTTAATACCAACACCAAAAAACTAGGATTTGGACTTTTTCTTGACCGCTGCCGTCACAATAATGTCGGACTGGCGTGAGCCTGGAATCGTACCTTTAATGAGCAGGAGCTTGCGCTCCTGATCGACTCGGACCACTTCAAGATTCTGCTGAACACGGGTCGAATTGCCCATGTGTCCGGCCATTTTCTTGCCTGGAAATACCCGACTCGGAGTTTGGTTCTGACCGATAGAACCAGGCTTGCGATGGGCTTTCGAGGTGCCGTGACTTGCGCGCCCGCCGCCGAAGCCATAGCGTTTCATGACCCCGGCAAACCCCTTGCCGATCGTCGTCCCTCTGACATCGACCTTCTGTCCTTCGCTAAATAGCGAGACATCAACACTGTCGCCGACACTGTATCCCGAGATTTCTTCTTCAGATACTCTAAATTCCCATAAACCTCTGCCGGGTTCCACGCCAGACTTATCAAAAACACCTCTTAGCGGCGCATTGATCTTTTCCGGCTTGACGGTGCCGGTGGTCACCGCGATTGCAAAATAACCGTCGCGCGACTCAGACTTTAACTGTGTAACCCGATTGGGATCAACGCCGACTACCGTGACGGGCACCGAAGCGCCGTCTTCCTTGAAGACTCGCGTCATCCCCAGTTTTGTTCCAACCAGCCCTAACGACATTTCATGACTCCTCGATTCGCCCGTACAACTTACTTGAGTTTGATTTCAACATCAACACCGGACGGCAGATCCAGCTTCATCAGCGCATCAATGGTTTTGTCAGTCGGCTCGACAATGTCCATAATCCGCTTGTGGGTGCGAATTTCAAATTGATCGCGCGACTTTTTGTCTGCATTCGGCGAGCGCAGCAGCGTGTACCGTTCGATTCGCGTGGGTAAAGGAATCGGGCCTCTGACGATCGCTCCGGTTCGTTTTGCCGTTTCGACGATTTGCGCTGCGGAGCTGTCGATCGTACGATGATCGAATGCTTTCAAGCGAATTCGAACCTTCTGTTCGTCGATGGTTCTGACTGCCGGACTTGCCATAATTTAATCTGCTCGGGTAGTTGCGCGGGTAAACTGATTCAAATATTCTGATTGACTGCTGAAGAGGTGAACGATCTGCGACACTCGTTAACTTGCCATCTTCAATGCAACGCCAGCCTCCTGGACTGAAACCGGCATATAGGTATCAAATTCCATGGAATACGTTGCGCGCCCCTGCGTCAACGAGCGCAGCGCCGTTACATAGCCGAACATCTTCACCAGGGGCACCCTGGCTTTGATGATCTTGCCGCTGGCAACATCGGACACCTCTTCGATGATGCCTCGACGGGAGCTCAAGTCATTGGTCACCGACCCCAGGTATTCACGCGGGGATACGACTTCAACTGACATAAACGGCTGCAGCAGCTGCGGCTTGGCGCGCACTGCCGCGTCTC
>JAJDZL010000198.1 GCA_022824665.1 Gammaproteobacteria bacterium
GCCAGATGGGCTTGATTGGAGTCAACAGGTTTGATCTCTAATTCAGCTTTCGCAATGAAATGGTCCAAATCTCGCAATCCTTCGTCACCATAGCGCTGAAGAATGACAATAGATGCTTCAAGAAACGAAGCAGATGAAATCAGGCGAGTGTAGCTTTGTTCAATCGCCTCGATAAAAACCTTCCTGCTCAAGCTCACCTCCCAGAATGGCGATAATCGCAGACGAGTCAATCACCATCAGCCAGGCAGACCTTTGTCATCGTAACCCAAGATTTCATCTTCGCTGCTGTCGTCTAAAACTGGCAAGGAGCTGCAATGGTTTGCGATCTCCATGAGTTCCTGAATTCTGAATTCGCTGAACTGGCTTCGCTGAATTTGGTGCAAACGTTGCTTCAACGCAACCTTGACTGCCTGAGTTTTGGATTCGCCCGTCAGCTCCGAGACAATTCTAGCGAGCTCTTCGGTCTCGAGATTACGAATGTTCAGCGCCATAAATACCCCCTATTTGTAGAATTAATGATAATTTGTATCACTTCGAATTGCATCGAGAGCAGGCAAAATCTGCTGACAACGAACATGTTTTGCGACTGGTGGCTTATTTTCCAGAAAATACACCTGCGCTATGGCACTAAACGATATCGCAACGACTGTATCTGTGTCAGGACGTTGCTGAGTACAGCAAGTCCATCCGCGGTGCGGCCAAGCAGTCGAAAAAGACCTGTGAAGTGCTGATTCTACCGCGGCCAAATGTACGGAAATATTCGATAATAGGCATCTTTAACTGAACAGGTATACGCAATTTCCGCTCATCGAATCTACCGACTCTTTGCGAAAACACAGGAAGCACATAGGCGATCGCCACGAGAGGTCTGCAAATGACATTTTTTGACATTGAAATGGGGGATCCTACGGCTGACTTCATCGAGTGCTGGAATGCCGCTGGCCAACATCTGAATAGCTTTTTGAAGCCCTATTGTGATATGAATACGGAGAACGAGATGCATTGCGTCAATTACAGAGCGCATCCATATCCACCCTATCTGGAACATTTATCATTTCGACTGGGTAACCAGAATTTCTATGTCCGTATCGAGGATATCAATCGACAATGCAATTTTCCGGGTAATCGGCGCGGTCTCGCAGCAGTTGCAGAAGGCAATAGCGGATGGGCTTGTATTCTTCCCATGGTGAAAAGTGGGCGCGAAGGGAAATGGAAGGCTAGATTTCCAGGTTGGGGACTTCGAGAATTGAGGACACGTAAGTTGATTGATCCACCTAGTCTGATAACTGACGAACTAATCGAAATGACTCACTGGGAAGTCCATGGATTCGGTGTTCAGATTGTTCATGATTGTCTGAAAGATGAGGGGTATAAGATTATGAGCGAAAATCACAACCCATTGGTAGATCCGTCAATTTGGTTTGTTGGCAATACAAAGGCACCGGAGTGGGTTGTCGTTCGTACGACAAAATACCCTGAGAAGTGTGCAACTAGACCTGAAAACTTAGAAGCAATCGCCGAGCATATTCGAAAAATGAGTAAAGTCGGACACTTTGCATCAATTAGCTTTGCCAATAACTCTCAGTGTCGAGAATCGACTAATGCTGAGATTGTTCCGTTATGGCGCGGTCAGAAACTATCCTGCGAATACGACGGGCTTGAACCTTTACAATTTTTCTAAGTTGGCAAAGGTAATGCCAAAGTGTGTGCAATTTGTACAAACATCCTTTTGCTGACTGAACGGTTATGATTGGCGTTAGTCAGCCCGCATAATGAACATAATATTCAAGGCAAAGAGCAATTGTTCAATGCGAAAACAGATCTAGGGCATCATGAACCGATTGTCAAATTCTGATCCTAAAGTTCATTTGGTAGATCACTCAAAATTCCCAAACTTAAAGATTACCAGCATCGAAACCTTTGCCACACTCAAGGTTGGTTTCGTTCGTGTGGTTGCTGAATCGGGTCATGAAGGTTGGGGGCAGGTGTCCACCTACAATGCCGATATCACATGCCAGATTCTGCATCGCCAGGTTGCCCCTTGGGCACTTGGATCAGAAACCGGGGATCTGGACCTGCTGCTGGATACGATTTATGCGCGCGAGCACAAGTTTCCGGGCACCTATATGTGCCGGGCTCTGGCTGGGCTGGATACTGCGATTTGGGATTTGCGAGGCAAGGTGGCTGGTAAGCCTGTTGTGGAGCTGCTGGGCGGTGAGGCAGGCAAAATTAACGCCTATGGCTCATCAATGAAGCGCGACATTACGCCGCAAGCTGAGTTGCAGCGACTTCAAGCGTTGCGCGATACGTGCGGCTTCAAGGCGTTCAAGTTTCGTGTTGCAGCTGAATGTGGTCGTGATATTGATCATTGGCCAGGTCGTACTGAGGCTATCGTGCCGTGTATTCGGCAGGGACTGGATGACGAGGTCGCACTGTTGGTTGATGCCAACAGCGGATTTTCACCCAAACGTGCGATCGAAGTGGGTCGTATGCTGGAAGACAACGGGGTCTCACACTTCGAAGAGCCCTGTCCGTACTGGGAACTGGAGCAGACTAAAGCGGTTACCGACGCGCTGGAGATTGATGTCACTGGGGGTGAACAGGATTGTTATATGCCAATCTGGCGACACATGATCGAAATGGGGGCTGTCAACATCGTACAGCCGGATATCTGTTATGTCGGCGGGATCTCGCGGGCATTGCGCGTTGCGAGAATGGCAAATGAGGCAGGTCTGCCGGTGACACCTCATGCAGCTAATCTGTCAATGGTGACGGTATTTACTATGCACTTTCTGGGTGCCATAGAAAACGCTGGAAAGTACCTGGAACTGGCCATTGAAGGCGCAGACGTTTACCCGTGGCAGCAGAATCTTTTCTTGAATCCGCCATTTGACGTTGAAGATGGTCAGGTAACAATTCCCGCTGAACCTGGATGGGGCGTAGAGATTAACCCTGAGTGGCTGGCAAGTGCCGAGTACCAAAAAAGCGACTGACTAATCGGTCCCGTCTGGATCGTAACAAATTTCCCAGAAACCTTCTTCCAGTGCAGTTGCCGCGCGAAACGTTTCCTTGAGATCATCAATTCGCGCCAACGCGCCGCGGGCACGAGCAATGCGCTCCAATACATTGATTGATTTGATGGCAAGTGCCTGATACTCTTCAGAGGCGTACATTTCGATCCATTCCCGGTAGGGATTCTGCGACATTCCCGAATCGTATTCCAATATCAGTCGGTTGCCAATTTCCGCGTAGCCAACGACACACGGCATCAGCGCAACGTAGAGGTCAAGAATGTCACCTGCGAGTGCTTTATCCAGTACATAGCGGGTGTAGGCCAGATTGCCCTGTGCTTCACGGGTATTCTCGAGTTGCTCCTGGGACACTCCAAATCGTTCGCTGAACTTGACATGCAGGCTCATTTCCGTATTCATTGTTGAGTGAAGAATCTCGGTTGCCCACTGCATGTCGGCAACACTTTGCGACTTAAACACGGCCAGTGCCCAGGCACGTGAAAAGTGAATCAAGAATATATAGTCCTGTTCAAGGTAATATCGAAACGATTCGATCGGTAAAGTGCCAGTGCCGATTTCTTCGACAAAATCATGGTAACAGTACGCACGCCACTGCTCGGCGCAGTCTTGTTTGAGTTGATCAAATATAGAGGTTGCGTAGAATTGCTGACTCATGGAAAGTGCCCAAACTGTAAATGGCAGGATTTTGACAAGTTCCTGACCACATCGAATTTACATCGCTGCCCATTGTACTTGTTAGGGATGTGCCAGATTCTTGCAAATATCCCAAGTTGCATTGTGCTTTGTAAATCTCGTCATACTGGCAATTTGTCAA
>JAJDZL010000083.1 GCA_022824665.1 Gammaproteobacteria bacterium
ACCGGGGTCGGAAACAAGTGGCGTCCCGGCATCGGTGATCAGTGCAATGTTCTCGCCTGACTTCAACCGTTCAATGAACCTGGCAGACGTCTTTGCCTGATTGTGCTGGTGGTGGGAGGTGAGGCGCGTCGCGATGCCGCAGCGGTCAAGCAGTTTGCGACTGTGTCGGGTGTCTTCGGCGGCAACTTCATCAACTTCCTTGAGAATCCTGACGGCGCGCATACTGATATCTTCGAGGTTGCCGATGGGTGTCCCGACAATGTAGAGAATTCCAAACTGATTCATGTCAAATGGTGCTAAGTTATAATTTTAAGGAGATGGTTTTCTACGTGAAACGTCGTCCAGCCCGTGCGAATCCTTGACTTGCTATGTGGTCAGTTTAAGGAATATTCACGAAAAGGTGTAATCTTTTGCAGACCTGTCGAGTTCTTTCCATATCGTTACTGTGCCTGATTCTAGCAGGTTGTGCCGCGGAGGTGTCTACACCCCCGACTACACCTGAAACGACGGAAGCACCGCAAGCCCCCGCGGCACCTGTTCCTGAACCCGTTGTTGAGGCGGAGCAACCGCAAGAGGCGATCGAAGTTACAGCTGAACCACAACCAAGTGCATGGGAACATCTTAAGAATGCACCCCCTAATCTGCCTGCCAGAAATGCCGAGTTGCTGCAGGCGGTCGAAGTGCTTGCGTCGCAAAGCCGCACTCAGGAGGCGACCGATACCCTCGGCCTGATTGACTCAAGTCAGCTCGATTTCACTCAGCGAATAGACCACGGTATCCTTACTGCGCGACTCCTGCAGGCAGACGGCCGGCACCAGGTTGCGCTGCGCGTGTTGACGGGGCTGGAACGAGGCAATTATCCTGATGCTGAACAGCAAAAAAGAATTGTCCGGCTCAAGGTCTATTCGCATTCATGGTTAAATCAGCCGGTCGCCCTCGCGAGCGAGCTGATTCGGCTGTATTCACTGAATCAAGAAGATCCCGAAGCGCAACGGGCACTCGGGCACTCGTTATGGTCAGTATTGTCGCGCATGTCGACCGAGGACCTTCGCACCGCTTTTGTACGCGAACAGGAGTCAATTGGCAGGCAGTGGATTGTGCTCGCGCTGGCGCTTGGTCTGGACTCTGTGCGGGCAGATCCCTACCAGTACAAACTTGCTTTGACCAACTGGCAAGAGAGCAATCCTGAACACCCGGCCAATCTCCTGATTGACTCGGGATTGGCCGTCGATTCGCTGACTTACACAAAAATAGCGCTGCTGCTGCCGCTGACTTCGGTCAACGGTACATCTGCGCAGGCGTTTCTTGATGGTTTTATTGCCCAGCACGAAGCCAATTCCGATCCGCAAAAACCTGTCGTTGAGGTGATTGATGTCGGCGCTAAACCCACCGACGTTACGCGGTTTTACTACCAGGCGATCGACCAGGGGGCGGATTTTGTAGTTGGACCGCTTGGAGTCAGTTTTGTCAGTGAGATGGCGCGCTTCGCGGATTTCATTGTGCCAACTTTGCTCTTGGGTGATACTGCCGCGCAGCCGAATCCCGATTATGTTTACCAGTTTTCGCTGGCACCTGAACAGGAAGGCATCGGCATTGCCCGGCGGGCTCGGCAGGACGGGCACGTCAGTGCGATGGTGATTATGTCACCGCAGCCGTGGTCGGTGCGCGCAGTCGCTGCTTTTCGCGACGAATGGCAGCGCCTTGGAGGAAAGATTATCCATGTCCATGAGTACGAATTGGACAAGAGCGATTACTCAGATACGACGAAAAACATTCTGTTGATCGATGCCAGCGTCGCGCGCTATCAGGCAATCAGGACGCTGATGGGTGAATCGATGAAGTTTGTTCCACGGCGTCGTCAGGACGCGGATTTTATATTGCTTGGCGCAGATTCTGAACACGGCAGACTGCTAAAGCCTTACCTTGATTTTCTCAAGGCCCATGATTTGCCGATATACGCCACTTCGCATATTTTCTCTGGCAATGTCAACAAGATCAGGGACCAGGATCTGAGCGGCATTCGTTTTGCTGATATGGACTGGATCATCGATGGGAGTGAACCCATGATGCGATTGCGTGACACGCTCATGGGCGAGCGGGCAAGCGCACATCACCTGGACAGGTTATTTGCGATGGGTGTTGACACCTATAACATCATCGCGCGAACGCAGGTGCTGAGCGAACATCCGGCAGCACGGTTTCATGGCATTACCTCGACGATACGTTTGAGCGAAAACGGCAAAGTGCTGAGAAGCCCAAGGTGGGCAGTTTTTAACGACGGCATACCGCAACTGCTCAGCGACGCAATCAACCCTGAACAGCCTTCAATTCCAGCACTGCTGCAAGGTGTTGTTCCAGCGCAGTTGCCCGAAAGGTCCGAATAATGCGCTCAAGTCAAAAAGCCATTCAATGATTTAACCACCAGCAGGTGCTTTTATGTATAGCATAGTTTCTTTGCCACAAGTATTCGGTGCGCCGCGCACAGCTTTATGCAGTGCATTGCTCCTGTGTTTTCTCGTCCTCTTATGCCAACTCGACACGGCATGGGCCGATAATGCACCGGTTGATGTAAGGAATCCCGTTGTTGAAAGCCGCGGTGTGATGCAGAAGATGGAAGATACGTCGATTACGTTCAGGGTCAGCAATCTGATTGAGTTGAACAAGGAGGTCAGTGACAAGGCGGAGGTCAATGTAACGACAGTAAACGGTATCGTACTGCTGACAGGCAGTGTTAGAACTGCACAGGACAAGCAGTGGTGCGAAGATACCGCCCGGGAGCATCCGAAAGTCCAAAAGGTGATCAATGAGTTAAAAGTGCGTAAGCACAGAAACGCGCTGGACATTGCAAAGGATAAGGCGTTACAGATTGCGACCAAATTTCGGGTGGTCAGGGAGCTGGACGAGGAAAGTCCCACCGTTCACGTGATCGTTTACGACAAGACAGTTTACCTGATGGGCGTGGTGAGTAAATCAGTCGCTGAGCGAGCGGCAGATGTGGCGCGCAAGACGAAATCAGCGCAGCGCGTGATTACAATTTTTCAGTTCAAGAAGGACGATGAGGCAACTCAAAATCCGTCATGAAAGCAGTTTGCCTGAATCAGCACGTTTTGATATGGGCAAAGTGAGTTGACCGGCTGCGTAACAGACGTTCTGGCACTGATTACCTGCGGCTGGTTTACTGAGCATCAATGAAGCATATTGCAGCTAAGCTTTTTTGGCTCGAGCACCAGAAAATCAGTTGACAGATGCAGGGATGCTGAAATGCATCAACGCATCAGTGCAAGCTGTATTCGGTTGACCGGTCAGACCCAGTTTGTTTGCTTGTGGCGTGGATACGCGCTCGCAGTGGCACGCTCCCTTTTGCGGGTGGAAGCGATTGAACACTCGACTGACGAGTGATGGCAGTGCAATACGGGCACCTCAGCTGATTTTTTGCGCGCCGGATACTCGAAGAAGCTGGAGCGGACGATGGGAATCGAACCCACGTAGTCAGCTTGGGAAGCTGAAGTTCTACCATTGAACTACGCCCGCTGATCTTTCAGCCTGGCGAAGCAATCCGCTTATTGATTCACCATATGCTGAACAATGTCCGGGCTATTATGAATCTGATCGATGAACGGTTCAAGCTCTCTCAGCGCTTTTCGGTATACATCGCGTTTGAAACTGATGACGCGGTCGGCCGGTGTCCAGTAGTTGACCCATTTCCAGTCATCGAACTCAGGATGAGTTGAACAATCCAAACAAAAGTCTGATTCCTCACCCACGAATTTGAACATAAACCACTTTTGTTTTTGACCTTTGAGTTTTCGTCTGTTCTGAACGCGAACGTATCTTTCCGGAATATCGTAAGTCAGCCAGTTCTTGGTTGATCCCAGCAATTCCACGTGTTTGGGCTTGAGTCCCAATTCTTCTTCCATCTCGCGGTAGACTGCTTCCAGCGTCGACTCGTGCCGGTCGACACCACCTTGCGGGAATTGCCAGCCATCATGTCCAATTCGACGCGCCCATAACACCTGGGCATGGTCATTGCAGAGCACAATTGCCACATTTTCCCTGTATTCGTGCCATTCGTTTTGAGATTGAAAAGTCATTTGAATACGCAATATCGGTAATTGATGCATATTTGATATTGTATACAATCAACAAAGATTGTATACAAATTTTTGCGGACTGATGCACTGTTGCGCGCAAAAAGTGCGCTAAAGCTGTGCAAAATCAATGACAGAGAATAATTTTCGGCCGCATGGACCGGCAGCGGATCGTTTTTCGACGATCAACGAGTCAGTTGATCTTGGAGGATGCTGGCGTGGGCTGTTTTGAGGTTCAATGCAAGGGTCGGCGCGTGAACCTTATGCAGTTTGCATGGATTTAAGGGTACGTTTTGTCATTGGCTCCACTTGCCGCCGCGCTTAAGTCAGGATTGTTGATCAATGACGGCAACTGAGCAGGTATCGATACAGTTTAAGCGTCAGCGACTGTGCGTTATTTTCCAGCCACCGGCAATCATTCAGGCTCAAACTCATCGTCTGACAAGGTTCATCGGCGGTGATCGAAACCCGTTGTCGTTCAGCTGAATTAACGCTCCAGAGCACATCTCCCGGGCCGAATTGTGCGGTCCGCACACCGGCTGCATCGCGTGCTGATGCGCGCCCCGAAATCAAAAGGTGAAAGTTTTCATTCGTGAGCTCGCTTTGCGTCAGCAGGGCTGCATCACTTTCGTGGTGTTGTGAGTTAAACCAGCTGCCAAGCTCGTTGACCAGTTCTTCAAATGCGATTTGCCGTTCCAGATATTGTTCAAGGTCTTCTGAGACTTTTTCGAACAGCTCGGTGCGCTGTGCGCGCGCCTTTTCCGGCAGCGACTTCCATGCGCTGATGACCAACTCCTCGCAGAATTCCAAAGCGCGGTCAAGGTTTGGTTCGATTTTAAGTGCAGCATACTCGTGCGCTGGCAAATTGCGGCTGAAGCCATTGTTTAGCCAGCCTGGCATTCCACTCATGACAAGCTTGACATCGGTTGAATGCGCGGCAATCAGAAACCTCGAAAGAACATTGATTGCCGAAAAATCGAAACCATGGACGGCACTAAAATCGAGCACCAGGAATCTGGGACCGCGCTCGTCATCGAGGGTTGATTTGAGATGATTGACCAGGGGATAAATACTGCCGAAAAAGATGTAGCCTTTCAATACAAAGACGTGTACCTGTTCGCTTTCTTTGAGCAGGATCGCACGATCTGGAATGGTTCGGATTGATTTGCTTCTGCGCTCTTTCAGGGTGAACGTGGATTCGATGACATTGACTCGGCTGAGGCGCATCGCGAAAAACACCAGCGTTGCAATCATGCCGACCCCGACGCCTTCAAGCAATCCAAACAAAAGCGTAGTGAAGAAAATGACCAGGATGATGGTGTATTCCGGCCAAGGCATTCTTTGTCGGCACTTGATGAGCCCCTCATCCAGCATTGCTAGCCCGGCAAAAATCAATATGCCGCCAATTAGCGCCATCGGGACATAATTCAAAAAATCATCACCAAGTAGCAATGTACTGCCAATGACGCAAGCCGCAAAGATGCCGGTCAGACGCGTGGTGGCACCGAACAGTTTGCTGCGAAATGAAGCCGGCACAATCAGGCTTGCTGAGGTACCACCGCCCAGCGCGCCGGCCAAACTCGCAAAGCCCGTTACCTTGAACTCGCGATCCCAGTCCAGTTCCTGATTGGTAGCCATTTCGAGCCCGGCGATATTCATAATCACACAAATCAGTGCGACAACCACCAGTGTTGCCAGGTTTGGTATCTGTGTGACAATTATGTTCCAGTCAACATGCACCAAATCTGACAGCAGGTGGTGGGGGGAAGACCACAGGTTCGTCGTACTGGTGCTGGTCAAAAGCAGCCCGGCTGACTGTGCATCGCTGAGCGAAAAGTCGACACTTGCCAGCACAATATGGTACGCGACAATACCCAGCACAACGCTGAGCGGCACGACTACCGGATTGCGCCAGCGCTTGATTGCGAGATAAAGTGCGATTCCACAGATGAGGCCGGGTGCCCACTTCAACAGCATGTCTGGTTTTGCCAGCAGATGAATGTTTTGCCAATCAGTTTCCACACCCATCACCGGGAAAGCGGCCAGGCACACGACACCGCCGATTCCCGCGACAAAGCCGCCAGCTACCGGATATGGAATAAACCGCACCATGTTCGAGAGTCGAAAATAACCGATCACCAAACAGCACGCACCAGCTGTACCAGCGCCGATCATCAGGGCTACGACCGTGGTCGCAAAGAGAACCTCGCCTGCAGCATCTATCGTGGACCCAATTGCGGCCATGGTAACGATCATTGCCGCACCCAGGCCTGATATAGCGCCGCGATAGCCCCCTTTGAGTGCAATGATCAGGCAGATGAAAAAATTTCCAAACAGGATAAGTCCAATGCCCTGAGAGGAATGTGGAGCCAGCTGCCCGGAAAATATAAAAATCGCAAATGCGATCTGCGCGACAAGCAAATTGAGTCCCGAAGTAACGCCCGCGGACAGGGCGGGAACCAGTTTTGTAGATGCCGCATCTGAAAGAAGTTCTGTCAGCAGTGTACCAGGCGAGACTTTTTGCATCGTAGTGTCAACTGTCGTTCGTTTTCAGCTCTTATGAAGTGTTTTCAATCAAGCTCCGGTTTGATTGACCTCAACTTAGTGTCTGTTTCGCCGCGGCACGATTGCGGGTGCTGCTGAGTGCGGCAGCGATTTACTCCATGAGTTTTTTGGTATGAGTCACAAAAATTTCAATGTCCGTACTCACAATTTGTGTGCCTGCTGTGTTTCGGTTAACTTGTGCTGCAACGCGCTCTACTGTGCGTTTTTCCGGCTGTAAGCGTCGAGTTTCTGATAGAGGGAAGAGCTCAGTTTTACACCCTCGCGCGCAGTCATTTTCCGATAGATATGGCGGCGGTCGCCTGGCAGCCGCGTCCCGTCTTCGGCAGTCATTGCTCCGAACATTGCCTCGCTTCGCTTGTCCCAGTCGGGGGTATAGGCACTCGGATCAATCGCAATAAAGAACTGTCCGACGCCTGGCGGCCCGCCGGCATTGTTGCCAAAAGGCGCGGCGTTGTACGACATGCTGGGACCACCAAGTCCACCTGCCAGCAGGTCGACGATCATTGCCAGTGCAACACCCTTGTAACCTCCTGCGGGTGCCATGGACCCCTCAAGTCCGGCTTTGGCGTTGGTTGTCGGATTGCCGTGCTTGTCGAGTGCCCAGTTGTCCGGTATTGGCTTACCGGCATTGGCGGCTTCTACGACATTGACTTTAGCCGTTGTACTGGAGGACTGATCAATGATAAGCGGGGGTTGTTGGGTGCGCGGAAATGCGAATGCCAGCGGATTGGTGCCGAAAAACGCGGTTTTTCCACCCCAGGGTGCAATCGCTGCCGGTGAATTCGCAAATGCGATGCTCACCAGTTGCTGAGCCGCCAGCTTTTCAACATACCAGCCAATCACACCAGCCGCGTAGGAATTCATGATCGTGAGTGAGCCGATGCCGTTTTCGCGGGTGACTGTAACGAACTGGTCAAGGGCGCTGACAAAGGCGGTGTGAGCAAATCCGTCTCTGGCGTTACAAACGATTGCGCCCGGTTTCGTTTGACGTGATGAAGGTCTGGCATGACCGTCTACTTTACCGCAAAGCAAATGTTCACAATAATGCGAGAGGTAATTCAAACCAACGTTTCGAATGCCGTCGGCTTCGGCATCACGAATTGACTCTGCGACCGGACGCGCATTTTTTTCCGCAGCCCCGCAGCCAACCAGGGCGTTCAAACTCAATTCCAGAACCTGTTCCAGGCTAAGATTAAATTCGTTCATATTGATCGCCTGTTTCATCACTAAAGTTCATGCACTCAGTTTTTGTTCGGCGGGCGTATAGCAAACCCCGGTGCCTCCCAGCCCGCAGTAGCCGAACGGATTTTTTGCAAGGTACTGCTGATGTTCGGATTCGGCCAAATAAAATGCTGAAGCGTTGACAATTTCGGTGGTGATCGGTCCAAATCGACTGCTGCGCAGTGCAGACTCATATTCGAGCCGGGACGCATGCGCATGACTTGACTGGTCTTCATCATAGACGTAAATGCCTGAACGATACTGAGTACCGACGTCATTGCCCTGCCGCATACCCTGAGTCGGGTCGTGGCACTCCCAGAATATCTGCAGCAGTTGCTGGAAAGAAATCTCATCTGGAAGAAAAACCACCCGGACCACTTCATTGTGCCCAGTCAGGCCTGTACAGACTTCGCGGTAGGTGGGATTTGGTGTGTAGCCACCAGAGTAGCCGACCGCGGTTACGTATACGCCGTCGCGCGCCCAGAACTGTTTTTCCACGCCCCAGAAACATCCGGCTCCGAACATGGCAATTTTGCTGCCTTCAGGGTAGGGTTCCAGCAGGCGCCTGCCATTTAAGTAGTGATTTTCTGAAGTTTGAATCGCATCAGCGCGTCCCTTCAGGGCATCTTCAGGTGCAGGTATTTTCGACTTTCTTTTGAAAAACATGATGGTTGACTCTCTACAGGGTTAGTGGGTGTTTCGTTCGACACAAAGCGTTGCGAGCCCGTTAGTGACCGCTGCAAGGCGCACTGCTCGAGTGGTCATAAAAGATACCATTCAGTTCGGCTCGGGCCGGTTGGGATACGCGGCGCTCGCGAGTGCTGTTATCGAGCAGTATTCGGATAAATCTGCATCGCGCCATCAGGAAAGGGCAGTCAGCGATCAGACCCAGGGGGCTGCATTCGATTTCATAAAGCGCGCTCATCAGGACAGTTTTCTTTGTTATCGTCAGTTGAGATCATTGTCTGATCCCCTGGGTAAAACGCCCGGTTCGCAGGTGACCGGCAAATTCATTCATTGAAGATTCAGGCACACTCGGCCTTATCGCGAGTGAGCCCACGCCGAGCTGTCTGCCAGCCAAATGAAAATCAATTCCTGATGCGTCGCTCTTGTCCCGCAGAAGTTTCGAAAAGCTATTCTGCGTACTCGCCAGCCCGGGTGACGCAGGCGCGATATCAACCAGTGCTTCCACCTTGAATCTGCGGGTCACGTTCAGCACATCGTCAACTGAACGGCTTGCATACCCGGCCGTTGGAATGGTCGGCTGCCGGTCAGTCATAACAGTGTTCGGGAGCCGGAAATTCCTGTGCTTTGACCGCCATCACAAAGTTTCGGATTGCTGACTGCACGTCGGTACTTTCAGTCAGGAAGTTTTTTACAAACTTTGCTGCCCGTCCCGGATACAGCCCCAAAAGGTCGTGCAGTACCATGATTTGGCCATCGGTATGCGGGCCGGCCCCGATACCGATGACTGGCACTTCAAGGCGTTCAGATATGACCTGACCAAGCTCGGTTGGTATACATTCGAGCAGGACAAAGCTAGCGCCCGCATCCTGCAGCACCAGGGCTTCGTCGATCATTTTCTTCGCCCGTTTGGGATCGCGGCCCTGCACCCGGTAGCCGCCGAGATGATTGACCGATTGTGGTGTAAGTCCCATGTGCGCGCACACCGGCACCCCGCGTTCGACGAGCAGCCGTGTCGACTCGGCCAGCCATGCGCCGCCTTCGAGTTTGACCGCCTGTGCTCCCTCCCGCATCAGCAGCGCGGCATTTTCGAGTGTAGCACTTTCGCTGTAGTAACTCATAAACGGGAGGTCTGCCATCAGGAATGCACCGTGATTGCCGCGTCGCACGCAGCGCACGTGATAGGCAACATCGGCAATCGTTACAGGCAAAGAGCTGTCGTGCCCTTGCACCACCATACCCAGTGAGTCGCCGACCAGCAACAGCTCCACGCCAGCCTGACTTGAGGCAACCGCCTCACAATAACTGTACGAGGTCAGGCAGGCAAATTTTTCTCCCTGCGACTTTAGTTTGCTAAACTGATTGATGCTGACTTTCATGTTTGCTGCGATGTTGCGGCACGCTTGGGCTCGTCTTCAGTCCAGCTCTGCAATTCGTGCCAGCTGCCACCTAGTGGATGGATTTGATAAAGTGCGTTCAGCCGATGATGTTCCTCGGCAGATTCATGAACAATGTCTTCAATTGTTTTGCCGCGGACCCGCTGCCACATCCACAGCATAATGATCGCCATAATCAGATAGAGCAGGTAAGCTGAGATTTCGGTCATGTTGCACTCAAATCGATGTCTGGATGTTCAGCAGAACGCGTTCCGCTGATGGGACGGTTCGTTTGTGCATGATAGGTAAATACAACCGACAGTTTCACACGTTCGGTTTGGTTACGGCCTGCACTGTGCAGCAGACGGCAATGAAAAAACAGCACATCGCCGGCCTTAAGTTCAATGGTTCTGGTGGTCTCGGTCAATGCCCGGTTATTCTTAAGATCGGTACGAAAGAACAGTGCCGCATCGAACTGACCGCGATCGTATGAATTTCGATGCGAACCCGGAATAACGCACAGTGCTCCGTTCTCGCTGTTTTCCGGCCCGAGGGCAAGCCACGCGGTAATCAGCTCAGGGCGATCAAAACTCCAGTATCGCATGTCCTGATGCCATCCGGTTTCACTGCCGTAGCCGGGAAACTTGGTCATCACGCAATTGTGGTGATTCTGGCTTGCCTGAACCTGGTCGGTCTGCAGCAGATTACGCACGATTTCAGCAACCCGGGTACCGGTTGCCCAGCGTCGAAAAATGTCGTCTCTGGCAAAAGCATTCAGCAGTCGACGGGGTGTGTCACCACCGGGAGAGGTGCGCGAGGGCGGGGCACCCGGATAGTGTACGTCCGCTTCGTATTCAACCGGTGCGAGTGCCGGGCTGAGTGAGTCATTGACAACCTCGAGCATTTCCTGACAGACCGCTTCGCTGCATAAGCCGCGAATGACGAGGAATCCGTCGCGCTTGAAAGCCGCGAGATTCTTTCGGTCGAGCCAGACTTTGCGGCTCTCGGTATCGCCACTCGGCGATTGTTCATCAATTGTGTGTTGCTGGGACACTGTTTTGACTGCTGCCTGTCAGTGAATCGTGCATATATCGCTCATTAGTCAAAAATATAAAGCATTTAGCAATTCAACACCGGTTGATGTACAGACTTGGCATATTGCATCTCGAAAACTGAGTGGCCGGCAGCAATGGCCTTTTTTTCGTAGCGAGTCGGCGCTCGACGTTCTGAGCTTGCCAGGTGGTGTGCAAGGCTCTCCAGTCCGTCATTGTCCTCCAGCACATCGATCACCTGCTGAGCGTAGTCCACGCTGTCCGTAACGATCGTAATGGTGCCTCCCGGCACCAGTCGGTCGACACAAAGGGCAATAAATTCAGGGTTCACAAGACGGCGTTTTCGGTGCCGCATCTTAGGCCAGGGATCGGGAAAGAGCATGATGAATTCGTGTACGCTTGCCGACGAAATCTGTTCGGAAATCACATCTCTGGCATCAGCCGTTGATATTCGAACATTGGTGATGTTGTTCCTTTGCAACTGAATCAGGCACTTGCCAACTCCAGGCCGGAAGACTTCAATGCCGAGATAGGCAGTTTCGGTATTGCGCATCGCCTGTTCGAGCAGCGCGCTGCCGTCGCCGAAACCGATTTCGACGGCAAACTTCTTAGCTTTCGGAAATACTTCAGAGATATCAATTTTTTTATTCGTCCAGGGAATCTGATACAGACCAAGCAGCTCGGCGAGTGCCTTTTGCTGCGCCGGCGTAATTCGGCTTTCCCTTCTTGCAAAGGTCTTGATTCGAGCTTGCCGCTTGCCCGTTTCGTGAGCTGCAGCGCTTGCGTTCCTGGTGTCTGACAAATCGCTTCCCGTGCCGGCCGGTGAGGTCTACCAAAAGTTCAGTGCTTGCCAAATATTATGCCCAATTGCAGTCGTCTCGAAGCTCCGGAAGCAAATAAAATAGTTCCATCAACATTGACGTTCATCTGACCAGGGGATGGATGCAGTTGCCGACCGAGTGCGGTTTGCTGTTAGGCCGCTGGTGGCGGATTTAATTCACCAAGTCCATTAAAAAGGCCGCAAAACAAGTGGAATGCCATGGATTGTCGAATAAGCTTTGACGTAGTGCACGCGCGTCTTTGAATAATGCTTGGACTGGCAGGACGAATATGACCGAACATCACCGGCGAGGCAAAGCGCGTGCCAAACGACTCGCTATGCGCGAGGGCGGCGCCGGTGCCGGTCCATCTGAGGCAATTTGGCCCGGGGTAAGCGGCGGCAACTATCGCCCCTTCACAGCATCTGAAGTCGACCGCATTCACGCAACTGTTATTCAGATATTGGAGACTGTCGGGTTGCAAAACGCAACCGAACGCTGCATAAACACTGTTCTAAGAGGTGGTGGCAGGCTCAGCGATGGCGGCCGGCTGCTGATG
This sequence comes from Gammaproteobacteria bacterium, assembly GCA_022824665.1. Taxonomy (GTDB): domain Bacteria; phylum Pseudomonadota; class Gammaproteobacteria; order Arenicellales; family JAJDZL01; genus JAJDZL01. Next base: position 12,364 of record JAJDZL010000083.1, read on the forward strand.
CCGGCAAAACTAGTTGAGGAGATGTTGCACGTTGCGGGTCGGGAGTTTAATTTATACGCGCTCAATTCAGACTACGATATCGACCCGTCAGCGACCCGGATCCATCTTGGAACATCCGGTGCCGCGGTCAGTGTCGTTGATTCCAAAACATTTTGTCAGCTGACCGCGGTCAGGTCTGCAGCCGCTCGTTGATTTGATGCACCGAATGACTGAAGGCGGCTTGCTGCCAATTTGAGGTCAACAACATCACTCGAATCAGTCGCCATAGTGAATCATCGACGCGTCCGCCTCGTCATTGATGTCCTCAATCGCAGTTTCAATCTCGGCGATTGCATCTTTCAGGTGTGCGGTAATGATTTGCTTATCGTCGGTAAATGGAATATCAGCGATCATATTTTGCAGCTTGCCGACAGACAGCCATGCTTTGTGCCGCGCCCACTCAGTGAACAGGACGTGATGCGGGTCGACCAGCGACAGGTCTTGAAATCGACAAACGTCTGCAATTTCGGTATTCAGCGGAACGTAGCCGTTGACCAGGGTGATGCGCTCTGCGCGCTCAGTCAGTTTCGTCGCCCGATGAACCACCATATTGCCGTGCAGGACGATCGCGTAACCCGCGCCGGGAAACTCAGGGCTGACCGCCCGGTCAGCAGGAATCATCTGACCGCGCTCAGCAAGTTCCTGTGCTTCGTGCCGCGTGCCCATGAAATACTGAAAGTCGCCGCCTTGCAGTTGAGTCGGATCCGACAGCAATAAAACGTAATCAAGCCCGAGTGTGTCGTGGTGCCATTTGTCCACCGCGCGGCTGAGGTCATCGGGTGCATAGTTCAGGTGACCGAGATGCAAAGGCATGGTATGGGGTGCGACCGGGGTGCCAAAAATGTCGCCGAGAAAGTCCACGACCTCTTGGCTGAGACAAAAATCCCGCAGGAATCTGGATTGATAAACGCCGCCCCGGACCATGTTTTCGATGCGCTCACAATTGACTGAATACTGTTTCAGCGAGCGGGCGATATCCAGCATAATTCCGACACCTTCATCAGACAGGATTCGGGCGGCACTGGAAACTGCGAAACTGGTTGGACACTGATTGATCTCGCTTGCCTGATAGCCGAGTTCGCGAAGCTGTACTTTGGTCTCGGGAGGCTCTAGCTGAAGGTGTTTTTCAGGGTCAAATTTGACTGCTTCCGGCCGGTATTGGTAGCCGGGCGGCAAGCGCCCGGGAAACTCAGGCGGAGAATTTAAGCTGGGCATGCTGAGAACTCGATAAGTTAAATCTTTGCAGGAATTTTAAAATATTCACATGCTGTTATACATCGTTCGCGAATTATCAACTGTCAGACGATCCATTGCGGGGTGCGGCAGGTCGATGCGTCGGCCGTTCAATCAGCAATACAATTGCCAAGGCAGTGTCAATTTGCCATAATCCGAATGCTGAAAAAAACACTTATTTGTTACAGTTTGAGATAACCGCGTGCTTGAGACAATAAATATCTCCGCGATCCGAGGCGAACGTCTGCTGTTCAAGAACCTTTCGTTCGACTTGAGTCCCAAAGAGCTGCTATTGGTCAGGGGTCGCAATGGCAGTGGAAAAACGACTTTGCTGCGCCTGCTTTGCGGGTTGGCTGTCCCTGAGTCGGGTGAAATTCTGTGGGCAGGTGAGCCGATCGAAACAGTCAGGCCTGAGTATTTCGCATCGCTGATTTATATCGGACACGACAACGGTATCAACCTGGAGCTGACAGTCGGCGAGAATCTCGAATTTCATCAAGTACTTAAATCAAGTCCATCCGGTCTTTCCATCATGGACATTCTTGGTTATCTGGGCATTGAGCAATACGCAGATGTACCATGCCGTTTTCTGTCGGCCGGTCAGAAACGACGCGTTGCACTTGCCCGACTTGCCATCTCAAAAGCCAAGCTGTGGCTGCTTGATGAACCGTTTACTGCACTCGATGACGAGATTATGGCGATTGCAGTTCAAATTTTGGCGCGCCATCTCACCCGTGGTGGACTTTGTATTGCGACATCACATCAGGTCATTGACTGGCAGGGTGTTGCGGTCAGAGAAATCAGTCTGACATAATCATTATGGCAGGGATATTCGCAACTGTTGTCAAGCGCGACCTGGTGCTGGTCACAAGATCGCCGGCCGAGTGTACAACTCCGGTCCTGTTTTTTGTCATTTGTACGACGCTATTTTCGTTTATTGCAGGCACTGATCTTGCAGTGCTTCGCACCGTTGGTCCCGGTGTGATCTGGGTGGCAGCATTATTGGCTTCGATATTGTCGCTGGATGGATTGTTTCGCAATGACTATGAAGATGGTACGCTGGATCAGATTCTGATCTCGCCTCACCCGCTGCCACTCATCGTACTGGCGAAAATTTTCGCGCACTGGATTGCCGCTGGATTGCCGCTGCTGGCAATCAGCCCGATTCTGGGTATACTAATGAATCTTGATTCACACACTATTGCTGTGCTTGTCGTGACAATTGCAATCAGTAC
>JAJDZL010000174.1 GCA_022824665.1 Gammaproteobacteria bacterium
CCGTCGCCGGTACAGGTGTGTGCAGATGTACAGGAGAAGTAGGCCCGGCCGTAGCCGCCGGTCGCGAGGATGACAATCTTCGCCTGAAAGCGGTGCAAAGTGCCATCTTCCAGGCACCACGCTAAAACACCCCGGCATTCATTTTCATCCATCAGCAAATCGAGCGCAAAGTACTCAAGATAGAACTCAGCCCGATGCTTAAGTGCCTGCTGATAGAGCGTATGCAGCATTGCATGGCCGGTCCGGTCAGCCGCAGCACAGGTTCGCATCGCCTGCCCTTCTCCAAAGTGTGTTGTCATGCCGCCAAAGGCGCGCTGATATATTCGCCCGTCCTCAGTTCGCGAAAACGGCACACCGTAGTGTTCAAGTTCCACCACCGCATCAGGCGCTTCACGACACATGTATTCGATCGCATCCTGGTCACCGAGCCAGTCCGAACCCTTGACTGTATCGTACATATGCCAGCGCCAGTCGTCCTCGCTCATATTTCCGAGCGCAGCACTGATTCCACCCTGGGCCGCAACCGTGTGGCTGCGAGTCGGAAATACCTTGGTAATGCAAGCAGTTGAGAGATTCTCGAACGCACAGCCGAAGGTCGCGCGAAGACCTGCGCCGCCGGCGCCCACTACGACAACATCGTAGTTGTGATCAATCACCTTGTACGAACTGATGCCCACGATTGAACTAGCCGAGCGCAACCTGCAAGATAGAAATGACACTCAATATGGCAAGAAACAAGCTCAAAGCCTTGGCTGCCAGAATCGAGAATATCTTCAGTCCCTCATGGTGAATATAGTCTTCCAGCACAACCTGAACACCTAGCTGCGTATGGTAAAAGAGTGCAACAATAAACGCGATCAGCAGGGTCGACGATAAGGGCGATGCGATCCAAACATAGACGTCCTCAAGGCAGGGGCCGCTTAAGCTGGCGATCGAATAGGTGAACCACAACGTCAGTGGCAATAGCGCAATTGCCGTCAGCCGCTGCCACCACCAGTGGGCAGAACCCTCTTTGGCTGAACCAAGTCCGATAACTTTTGCGAGCGGTGAGCGGTAGTTCATGAGCGGCTATCCACAGGCGGTGTACCCGATGGTCCAGACAATAAAGGTTAACGCAAAAGCGCCGATAACAACACTCCAGCCGCTCCGATAAACCTGCGCAATCTCAAAACCGTGCCCGGCGTCCCAGAACAAGTGTCTGATCCCGTTGCATAGATGAAAGAATAGTGCGAGTGTCCAAAGAAATAGAAACAGTCTGCCCCATACGCCTGACAGCAGCAAAAAGGCAGCTTCAAAGAGCTCGCGGTTATAGGCGATCGAACTGAACCACACCGCAATCAGAATTGAACCTAGCGCCAGCACTATGCCAGTCATCCGGTGCAGAATCGACAGCACAGATGTCAATTGAGGCCGATAAATCTGGATATGTGGCGAAACGGGGCGATTCGAGGAATCCATGAGGCGTACTGAATTGAGGAGGGATTAAATTAAGGGATATTGAGGACCGGCGAACTAGAAGTCAATGCAACGGCCGTTCTTTTCCCAGTCGCCAAAGCGAGTCGGGTCGACGGGTTTTGCTTCTGCCTGCTCGAAATCAACGCCGGAATGGTTATCTTTGGGCGTTTCATTTGATTTCGCACCTTGAACTTCCGAGTGTTCAGTGAATTGCGTCGTTTTATTCAAACTTTATTCCTCCTGATCCAACACAGCACATTTTATTCCAGTATGCGCCGCATTTGCTGAAATTGGCGCGCATAGCAACCAGGTATTCGAGCCGAATTCCGCCGCTGGATAAGTCCAAGTGGCTGCTTTTGCCAGACGAATTGCCGAGCAAAAGTCAGTCTATGTAATCCCGCCAATCCGTACGCCTGCACCAAGTATTGTCAATTATCATATCTGTCCACAAATACGATAATGATCGAAGCGGACTCACATATTGCAGCCAATCAATTTTTGTCCACATGTATAAGACATGGCTGCCTGAGCACAGAATTGGTTCTTTATCCATTCATAATCTCCCCACACCAACGAAATATCTTTTTGACCTTGTAGCGCTTCGATATTTGAGATGACCATGTTGAATTCTCTGGAAGATTTTGCAATCATTCGTGTTGAAGGTGAAGACGCTGAGTCTTTTCTTCAAAAGCAGCTGTCCGTGGATATGTCTGAGGTGACAGATACCGACTCGCGACTTGCTGCTTACCTTAATCCCAAGGGCCGGGTGTTTGCCACTTTTATCGTAGTCAAACAGGAAAGCGGCTATTTCTTTCTGATTGCCAAAGACCTGGTTGAACCGCTGATTAATCGTCTCAAAGTGTTTGTCTTTCGAGCGCGCGTGAGTATCCTTGCATGTCCCGAACTCGCACTAGCCGGCTATCGTAAAGTGCATGGGCCGGCTGCGTCATTCGTTCTTGAGCGTCCTTACGAGACTCAGACATCCGAAGGTGTGACTGTTGTCAAAATGGCAGGCGAAGTGGAACGGTATCTGAGCGTTGGGTCAGCCACTGAATTGGTTCATCGTTTTGCTGCCGACGAGCAACTTGACCCGGCAGACTGGCTGCTTGAAGAGCTCAAGGCGGGCATACCGTGGATCTGCCAGGCAACGAGTGAAATGTTCACGGCCCAGGCAATCAATCTCGATCTTCTTGGTGCGGTAAGCTGGACAAAAGGTTGCTATCCGGGACAGGAAATTGTGGCGAGATTGCACTATCGAGGCGGCGTGAACAGACGCACTTTACACGCCACTTGCAACGCGCAAACGCTCGCAGAGCCAGGCGATTTAATCAGTTGCCCTGCACTCGCCGGTAAACAGACCGGTAACGTTGTTAATTTCAGCAGGAACGACAAACAGCAATCTTCGGATTTACTGATATCTGTGCCGCTTAAGTTCATCGAACAAGAAAATCTGCTTTTGTCGGAGAGCGCCCCAATCAAACTGAACCTCGACGGTTTGCCGTATTCCATTCCAGAGGTGTAGAGTCGCCTTAATTCGTCAGCAAACTAGCGTTTCGAGATCAGAATAAATTTCCAGCCAATCGTTGTCAGCGTAAGTCTCCGGATGGTTGATACTCAGCCCACTCCCCCTATCTTCTGAGACTTAAAACAGCATTGAGTTCACGAGAAACTTGGATTTCAAGACCACAAAGTCGAAATCGGAGCCGCAGCCAGCCGCTCGCCGAACGGTACAAATCGATCATGGTCGTACAAAACCAAGCCTAATTTGAACTTCTCTCCGCAAGCCGCTTTTAGGCGATGCAAACCGGAAAAATCTCCTTTTGAAACCGTAGCCGATGCTTTTACTTCTATCCCGACAATTCGACCGCGTCTGTCTTCTATCACGAAATCGACTTTATTTCGCTCCTTGTCCTGAAAGTGTGAAAAAAGATACCGCTCCTCAGACCAACTTGCCAGTTTCAGAAGCTCACCATAAACAAAACTTTTAAGCAGTGGTCCAAATAAAGTCCGTTGACGATTTACGCGTTTTAACGAGAT
>JAJDZL010000169.1 GCA_022824665.1 Gammaproteobacteria bacterium
CTGTGATTGACTGTCTTGGCAAAAATGCCGGCGTTGATGTTGATTGCTTCACTTGCAAGATCGACAATTTTGTTCTGCATGATTTAGTCTCTCCGAGAATAGTTAATATGTTGCAGTGCAATATAAATCATTTTACAAAAATGTCAAGTCTTTTTTTGAAAATAATTTGATCAGACCGAAGTCGGTAAAATTATCCAAAAAAAGATATATAGTAAATAATAACAAATAATAATGTTTGTTTATCAGAATAAAATCCTTTTTGTAAGGATAACCGATCGTATTTTTATTTCGATTAATGTCTGGATTATATTATTGTGCTTTGCACCAGAGTGCGTAAATGCTACCGGCAACCGTGATTCGATCTTCCTTAAGTGCATACAGGATATTGCCTTAAAGTGATTGATGCCGTCCAAAGAGTAGTGCCAGGTCCACTCAGATTCATTCATTTTTCGTAGCTTGGAGGGGTGGGCAAAACCGCGGCTTAAGTCAATTCTGCGTCGCCATCGCCAATGCGCATCGCCCAAACCGCGTAAAGCCTACGTTGGAGCGGTAATGCTGTGATCGCTAAACGGCTCAACCAAAAAACACATTCGGCTGCCGGAATTTGCGCGCGGCTGTCAGGGCGTAATCGCGGCACACTTTGGCACCTGTATTTTTCGGGACTGGCACGCACAAAGCATCAGGGAGCCATAGCGACTATGCTGCGTTCGTTTTGCAGCAGCTGATATTTTTTCAGTTGGAACGCAGCTTTTTCGGACTCGGTCTGCATCGATCTTTTCGAATCCTGCCTGCTCGCAGTATGAATTCAGCGAGCCCATAAAAAAAATTCTAGCTGGACGGCAAAGTGTCGGTTTTTGCTGCGCACTCGGAAACACACGTATTTGGGATGACTGTCAGGCTGCATGAGCAAGGCGCATTCAGCCAGGCTGAATGGAGTGCGCAAGCTCGCTAAGTCAATTCGCGACGGCCGAGATGCAGCCTGTTACGACAGCTGGCTGAATGCCCTGGAGAAGCGAGTGGTCAGAAAGGGTATCGTCGAAGCAAGAGAACATCATTAAAGAGACTGAAAAACGCATGGCCGATCACTTAAATGGTGTTTGTCATGGCGAACCTTGCACACGGCAATAACCGCTCGCTCAAAACCGCTCAACCCTGCTGCAAAGCCAGGTGTCAACCAGCAATTTGGCCGCGCAACAAATTCCATGTTCTGGCCAAACGAATCGCGCTCGCGCTGCTCGCGGCGTTAGCGCAGTTGCGCAAACCTGTTATCCAACTGACTGACTGCCGCCAAGTCAGGTACCAGGAAGGCATTAAAGCCAAGACCTTTTTGGCATTGAACTGGATTGCGTATGATTGATATTATTTCAATATATCAATATATTACATATGTTATCATTTAACCGATAAGCACGTTCAATTGGTGGTAACTGGGTAAAAAAATTGTTCAAACCGCGGATCAATTGACGGCATTACATATAACTTTGGCGGCCATCGAAAGCTGCTCATAATGACTGCCTGCCCCGCTGAACGACCTATCCTTAAAAATTGAGCACTGCGTACTTGCTGCGCGAGCTTCAACACCAGGCTGCCACATTTACATCAAATCGGAATGAACAAATGTATCGATGAGGCCGGTCATTCACATCGTTGCGAATTGTCGTGTTTATTCTCATAGATTTATAATGGTTACAAAAAGTTATTATCAAGCCCGCTAAATTCCCACACCGGACAGACTGATTTTCCAGGGTCCAGGGCTGAGTTAGGGAGAAAATGAAGTGAAGTTGGGATTCTCGTATCGAATTGCATTGGTGCTGGCACTTACGCTGGTAGCTGGTACTGCGCTGACCAGCGTTTTGAGTTTGCACAAGTTTGAACGGGTTTTAGCGGATTTGCTGACTTCCAGGTTTGAGTTGGTAACGAATGACCTGCGCCAGCAAATCGAAACCCAGATGGACCTTGGGCTCACACTTGCCAGCCTGGAAAACGTCAACGATGAGTTGGAAGTGCTGTTGCGCGACGACGAACAGATTCTGTCTATTGAGGTGTTTGACGAATCCGGGTCCGTGCTGTTCAGTACCGATCCGAGTTTCATTGGCGATCTGGTATCGGAAGACTGGGTATTCGAATGGCAGGTCAATCGGGGTAAATCGTCCTGGTCGATGCTGGAAATTGACGCAGGTGTCGTTGGCGTTGGTTTACAGAACAACCTCAATCAGGACGTCGGCGCCGTTGTGCTGCGCTATTCCAGGGAGTTTCTTGATCAGAGCCTGAATCAGCAGGTCGAACGGTTGCTTTTTGTCGGTGGAGTGATCGCAATCGTGATGACGCTGTTGAGTTTGCTCGGCTGTGCGTTTGTGCTCAGACGCTATTTTCAGGACTGGAAAATCATGCGAGAAGCGCTGGAAGAGATTCGCCGCGAAAAGCACGACGGTTCAAGCCTGATGGAGGCCGGTGACCGCCATCCCGAATTTAAGGCATTCTCGGCCGTGGCACTTGATGCGCTCGTGTCGATCGATAGCGCCACCAAAGATTTACGCAGCCTGGACGAGGAATCTGAATGAGTTCCGACGCTTCAACGACTGTATCCCAACCAGCCGACACAAGGCAAATATTTCGGCGCGAACAACGCACCCTTCTCATACAGATGGTGCTGCTTGCGGTATTCGTTCTGGTTATGGGACAAATGACTGTTTCCTGGATATCGCTGATCGGCTTTGAACAGGAACTTGACCCGCAACTGCAGCGCAAGGCAAATGCAGTTGGCAATTCCCTGTCTGGACAATTGGCGTACGCGACCAGAGACTTGGAAATTCCGGTTGCTGATCTGGTTGGTGTGGAGGAATTTTTTGATAATATTCTCGCCGCCAATGACGATCTCGCATACCTGACGCTGGTCGACAGTAAGGGTACGGTACTTTTTGTCAGTAGTGCTAATCCGGGCGATATGGAGGATGTATTGCAAGACATGCCCGCTGAGGGTGTCAGTGGAAGTCATTCGACCACTGTCATGAACGAGCACACTGACGTCGCATTTCCTGTTGCAGGAGGCAGCCAGCCTGACAGTACCTTGCATGTCGGTATCCACAGCGATCAACTACGCAATCACCTGATTGAAGTGTTCTGGGAGGTGATTACTGTCATAGTCATCTGCTGGCTGGTTACGTTTGAGTTCCTGCTGTTTCTGATAGTCGCCAGAGTAGAGAAACCAATTGAACTCATTCAGCGGGCGATGGCAGATGGTGCAGACGGAAGGTTTGCCAACTGGCTGGTGGTTCGGTCCAACGATGAAGTCGGTCAGCTTACCGCCAGCTTCAATCGCACTTTACAGCACCTGCGCCACCGCTATAACGACTTTCTGTTTGACGCACGTGAGACCAAAGATGCCCAGATTGATACCCAGATTGCGGCGCAGATTTCCGCGGTACGTCAGGGTATAGACAATCGTTTCCGTTTTCAGCGCGGTGATGAGCTGCAGTCCAGAACACCGGCCCGAATCCGGGTGCCGCTGTTCCTGTTTATATTTTCCGAAGAGCTGTCGCGTTCATTTTTGCCGCTGTTTGTTCAGCGCTATGCACCGACTGACTTGATGATTTCGAGCGATGTACTGATCGGTCTGCCGATCACGCTGTTCATGGTCGCGGCGATGATTGCCACGCCCATCGGTGGTGGATTTGTTGACCGGGTCGGCGTTCGGTGGGTTTTTCTGGTAGGCATATTTGCCGCAGTGGTCGGTTTCGTTGGGAATTTCTTGACGCAGGGTTACTATGATCTGGTGATATACCGTGTGGTGACTGGAATTGGTTATGGTCTGGTCTTCATTGCCTCAGAAGGATGGGTGACACAGAATGCGCAGCGCTACAACAGAGCCTCATCAACCGGAGTATTCGTCGCAGCCGTATTCGCCGGGATTATCTGTGGCCCCCCAATCGGCGGCATCTTTGCCGACCGCTTTGGATTCGAAGCGACATTTCTCATCTCAGCAATGCTGGCCATAGTCTCAGGATTCATCATCTTTCAAGTGTTTCGAGAATCGGAAGGTTCGCAGCAGTCCGCAGCAAACCAATCCAGCTTAAAACTGATGATCGGTGTACGCGACTGGATCACATTGCTTAAGGATCCAAAATTTGTATCCGTACTGATGTTCGCGGCAATACCCGGGAAGATGATGGTCGCAGGTTTTATCGCCTACCTGGTACCCCTTTACCTGAACGACCTTGGGCACGGTCAGCCGGCTATCGGTCGAATCTTGATGATTTATGGCGTTGCTACCCTGCTTTGCCTTACACTGCCGGCCCGATTTGCCGACCGGACCGAACGCTATCGCCAGATGGTTGTATTGGGTGCCACAATTGCCGGGGCTGGATGTATTGCAGCGCTGTTAACCAACTACCATGGCAATGCGTCATTCGCGGTCGTACTGGCAATTGGTTCACTCGGTGTAGGACACGCGCTGACCCTGACTTCACAGAATTCAATCATTCAGCAAGTCGCTGAACGGTATCGGGATACACTTGGCAGAGCCTCTGTTGTTGGTGCCTATCGTTTGTGCGAACGAATCGGTATGGTCATCGGACCGCTCGTTGCAGTCGCACTGATTACGGCATTCGGATACCAGGGTGCGATTGTCGGATTTGGGGTGATTCTGCTTGGGTTGATCGGACTGTTTGTACTGACCGACCGGTCAGCCGCGGGTCGCACCGGATAGCTTAAGGTGGAGCTAATCGATGGCTAGGAAATATTTTATTAAGCACTTGGCGATTGTGAGTTTTTTGGTTGCCGGGCTGTTAGTCGGGCAGCCCAGTGCACAGTCACAAACAAACTTGGCAGACCGATCAGAGCCGTTTGAGATTTTTGCTGTAGTCTGGCGCGGTGAAACCGAGGTGGAAGCCGGATTCAAGGATTATCTCAACCAACGCGGCATACCCTACACGATGACGATTCGCAGCCTTGAGCTGGACCGTAGCAACGCGCCACCGATTGTAGCGGAGATTCAGCAGGCACAGCCTGACCTTGTCTATACCTGGGGAACCGGCACTACGCGCAGTATTGTTGGTCCGCTGAACGCAGAAGACCCTGGCAAGTTTGTACAGGGCATACCCGGAATATTTGTATTGGTAGCCTATCCGATCAGTGCAAAGATTGTGGAGAGTTTTGAGCAAACCGGCCGGCCGATTACGGGGGTGTCCTTTCTCGCTTCAATTGAGTCTCAACTCAAGGCAATTATCGACTACGGTAAATTCACAAAGCTCGCAGTCATCTACGACAACACCTCGAGCAATTCCAGAATTAATGTTGCGTCGCTTGAGGAAGCAGCGCCGCAATTCGGGTTGGAGTTGGTTGTTTTACCGGTACCGCTGGGAGACAATGAAAAACCTGACCCGGCGAAACTGCCTGAATTAATCCAGGATGCGAAGCAGCAGGGTGCCGACATACTGTATATGGGTCCCGATTCATTTCTTACCCGCCATGCAGATGTTTATACCTCCGAGGCTATTGCAGTCGGACTGCCAACCTTTGCTTCTACTCAAGCCCCGCTGAAAGGGTCGCGTGCAATGTTCGGGCTGGTATCTGACTATCACACCCTGGGTAAACTTGCGGCAGTTCAAGCAGAAAAAATTCTGCTTGGCAAACAAAACCCGGAAAATCTGCCAGTCGCGAGTCTTGCCCGCTTTAAACTGTGGATCAATATTGATGTTGTCAAGGAGATCGAGATATATCCGCCTATGAATATGATTGCGATCGCAGATTTCAAGACCAGCCCCATAAATTAGCCTGCGACCCGTTCTACCGCGAAAACTATGCAAATTCGAACTAGAGTCAGCATTCTCAGTATGTTGGTGGCACTTTTTGTTGGTGTTGTCATCGTAGTGGCAGCATATCAGCGCGAGGAGCTGATTGGAGAGCGATTCTCAAATCAAATCATCGCCGACCAACTGGTGTTGTGGAACAAGATCAAGGACGGTCTGATCGATGACATGGAAAATCTATCCTGGCTCGTGACTGATAACACGCAACTTGCCGCCGCATTGGAGAATAGCGACACAGTTGAAATTCAACGAATTGGTTCTCAGCTCAACTCGCAACTGGAAAACGAGCCTGCAGCAGATCGAATTGAAATTTTGTTACCGGACGGTACTTTGGGATACTCGTCTCACAGTGCGGTTTTTCAAAGTGCGCTGATCTCCAATACAGTGGTCGAAGATGCGGTCGAAAATGAAGAGGAAATCAGAGGAGTTGGCAACGACAAGCAGCGAAATACTTCGCTGGTGTATGGGATTCCCATCTATGCCGATGATGACAGCGTCGTTGGAATGGGTGTTTTCGGTTTGGACATAGTCAATGCGCTGACCGAAATGGAAGAGATTAATTTCGCCTCGGTCGTCATCGTTAATCGTCGGGGACGATTGCTCGTATCAACAGGGGAGAATCTGTGGGAGCGCTACAGCAGCCTGATTGATATCCGCGAAGCCAATGAGCTGCAGACCATCGAAGATGACGGACGTTACTTTTCAGTTATTGTACTGCCGCAAACAGCTGAACTCGGCGGGCTCGTGGGGCGGCTTCTCAACATTCGGGAGGTTACCCACCTGGTTGAACAGCAGCAGCATGTCAGCCGAATTTCTGCAATCAGTATTCTGATATTTCTGGCTCTGGCAATGATGGGTCTTTATTTGTACCTGTCGCACGCGTTTACGCCACTCACCGAGGGTGTGAATGTGCTCAGCGCGCTCAGCAAGGGCGATTTGCAGGTACAGATTGAACGCAATGTAGGTAAGGACGAAGTGGGCCTGATCGCGAATGCCGTCAATGTATTTCGCACCAATTTACTCACTTTGCATCGTATTCGACGATCCAGAGAACGCCAGCAGAGTCGTCAGCAGCGTTTTATTTTTCGCGAAATGAAGAGCCTTGCTGACACGCTGGAAGGTGAAGATCGCGAGGAGTTGCTCCATGAATTGCAGGAACTTGGTGATCTAGTTGAAAATCAAGCTGGTAAAGTATCGGTTGCTGTCGAACGTCGCACTGATGATTCAGATACCGCTCGACACCGGGACTCAGACAGTCTGGCAATGCTGGCGGTTGCATTTCAGGGAATGTCGAGCCGTGTTCGGGACCAGCACCAGCGCCTGCGCGACGCACTTGCAACCAAGGAGGCATTGATTGCGCTGCGAAATGAACTCAACATTGCGACTCGCGTCCAGCAATCACTGCTGCCTGGAAACGTCCAGTTATCCACCAACTTTGATATTTGGGGTGGCATGTGGCCGGCAAAAGAGGTTGGCGGTGATTTTTATGATTTCTTTAAACTTGACGAACATAGACTTGCGATCTCAATTGCCGATGTTTCGGGTAAGGGTGTACCAGCAGCACTGTTCACCGTGATGTCGCGCACCATGCTTCACGCCACGGGAACCTACCTCAGATCTCCTGGCAAAGCATTGTCAGTCATCAATAACTTCCTGGAACGTAATAATAAGGAAGGTTTGTTTGTGACGGTGTTTTATGGCATATTGGATTTGCAGACGGGTAAGCTGGTCTACGCAACAGGGGGACACAACCCGCCTTTACTGTGCGACAGCAGCGGTGTTCACACATTGGAGTCGACCCACGGGATGGTGCTGGCAATGTTTCGCGATATCTATTACAAGGACGCCGAAGTTGACATGGAACCAGGTTCCCGGCTCGTCATGTTCACTGACGGAATACCCGAGGCATTTGACGCGCAAAGTGAAGCGTATGGGGACGAGCGACTGCTCCAGACGGTAGCCGGACTGCCGACGGATCAGACCCCTGAGGAAGACGTCCAGGCAATTGTAAAATCAGTCAATGACTTTGTGCAGGATGCCCCGCAGTTCGATGATATCGCGTGCGTTGTTTTGAAATACTACAATGCGTTGACAGATGACCGCGACAATGATCCGCCCGGTGAAGATCAGTCAATCGAGTCAGAAGCGCTGGAGTTGGTGATTCGACCCGACCTTTCTGAGCTTGCCCGAATTGCCGATGAAATCGAAGCGCATGGGAACTCGCACAGTTGGCCAAGCGAATGGATCTTCAATGTCAATCTGTCGTTGGATGAATTGATTACCAACGTTGTCAATTATGGTTTTGATGAGCAAGCCGAAAAACAGGACATGCACTTAAAACTGACACTCAAGGATGGGAGCCTTTGGGTTGAATTGATCGACGAAGGCGTTGCGTTTGATCCTTTTGAAGAAGTTGCTGATCCACTATTGGATTCGTCAATAGAAGAACGACAGATCGGTGGTCTGGGCATTTTCTTCGTCAAGTCGCTGGTCAGTCAGACAAAGTACGAACGAAAAGATGGAAAAAACCACACGGTGCTCATACTGCATCGGCCGAATTGAGGTAATCTCTATTGACTGCCCTGGGAAGCTGTTCCGATCACGAATTTGAGCAGTCCTCCGCTTATCGGGCCGAGTGTGCACTCAGAACCTGGTACGCATCAGTTGGTTCACCCCTGGTCAGACACTTTGAGTGGTCTGAGTACGATGACATGATTGCGTCGGTTGAGGCAAGCCAGGATTGGCCCACGCGTCGCAAATTCAGTTACAGTCAACCCGTCCGGCTACAGGATGACCAATACGGAGTGGGTAGACCGTACGAAGTTTCAGTCAATTATTCAGATGCCGGTGCGGATGGAGTGCCCGTTGTTGCAATTGGCGGTCTGATCAACGTTGTTCAGCGATTTGACTTCATGTTGCTTGATGCGATACCTCAAGTCCGTCTGATCAGTCTGGACATGGTGGGCCGCGGTCAAAGCGGCTGGTTGATGGAGCAATCCGAATATACGCTCGATACCTATGTTGAGCAGGTATGTCAGCTGCTGGATTTTCTTGGCCTGGAGGATTGCATCGTGTTGGGCTCATCGCTAGGAGGATCGACTGCGCTGCGTATGGCGACCTTGTACCCGGAGCGAGTCAAGGGCATCATACTGAATGACAGCGGGCCTTATATTCCGCTCGAGCGACGCGCTAGACGTGCCCGCGCAGTGGGACGATTCTATGTTTTCCGCACACCTGGTGAGATGATTCGTCGTGCTGCTGCTGCGACCCGCCCCATCGGCCCGGCGCCGGATGCGGTGCGGCTGTACAATTTTCACCACAAAACCCGCTACTCAGAGGAACAGGGTGGAAGAATTTATCGCCATGACCCACGCGCCACTCTCGCGTACCGGGCAGACGCGGTAAACAGTCTGAATATGTGGAACGAATGGCATGAACTGCGCTGCCCAGTGTTGTTGGTTCACGGCACCGAAAGCGATGCAATGTCGATCGAAACGATCGATGAAATGAGAAAACACAAGGAGTTTTCTGTCATCCATGTTCAAGGAGCAGGGCATACACCTTCGCTTTGCGATTACGATCTAACTCGTTTAGTTTTCAATTGGGTGGCGACCCTGAAAAAGTTCGACAAAGACCTGCTAATGCAACGGCGCGACAAGTACGCGAGCCTGATTTATGCCGATGCTTGATAGCGACCGCAAGGTGCGTGGATTCATTTTTTTACGGCATGGCAACACTCAGGCCAATACGGACCGGGTTTCGTGTGGCGGTGACTGTGGCAGCCAAATGGATGACTTGGGACGTCGGCAGATCAGGCGCGCTGCCAACTCATTGCGCACCCGCAGAATTGTTCCGAATCTGATTTTTTCATCAAAACTTCAGCGAACATCCGAGAGCGCTGAGATTATCCGCACTGAACTGAATCCCGGCGCTGAAATCCTGTTTGATACTGATATCTCGGAACGATTTCTTGGCGAGTGGAATGGTCAGAGCCAGTCGATTACCAATCCGCTGTTGGCAGCTGGTAAAACGCCAAAAGGTGGTGAGAGCCGCGCTGAGTTCAAGTCAAGGATGATGGTTTTCTTTAATCGGCATCTGGACCGATTTTTTGATTGGCCGCTGATTGTCGGGTCCCGCGGCAATGCACGAATACTGCTGGAACTGACGCAAGACCCCGATGCCGCTAATTTCCCGAACGGCAAGTTGCTTGAAGTACACCTGTCTCAGTCAGAGGGATTTGAAGTGACGCATATCAAGCGAATCGGGACGCTGGAAGACTAGAGATACAAGTCGGTACCGAAACCGGCGGCGGAATCGTTTGAGTTGCTTAAGAAAACTGTCCGCTTGGCGCTAAGTGTCGAAAGGTTCGGCCAGCCAAGCGGAGTCTTTACCAGCTATCACTCATATTGAGGCCAGTGCTGCTGCGCGGGTATCGTGAATAGAAATAATGTTGCCAAATCCACTGATTTCAAAGACCTCTTTTACCGCTGGTGCAATCGCGCACATGGAAAAGTGAATATTCCTGCTTTTCAGTGTCTTGGCCATTAACAGAATCACTCGCAGTCCAGCGCTGCTGATATAACTGAGGTCGCTTAACTCCAGAATAATCGCACTATCGGTGTTACCGATAACCTTGTCAATAGAAGCCTGAAAATCAAGCGCATTCTGGCCATCAATTCGACCGCTAGGGATTAGGATTAATGCGCCATCGCTATGTTCAGTTGGAATTTCCATTAATTTTTCTCCGATGTAAAGGTTGTTAACGTTTTGACGAGTGAACTTTTTCTCTCAGCTCTTGAGATCTTCCACGTCCTCACTATCCGGCATAATCATAAACTCAGGATACGCTTCGATACCAAGTTCCGCCACATCCTGGCCCAATTCTTCCACCATCGGCGAAACGCGTGCTTTGAGAGTGAGGTCAAGCAATTTCCAAATTATCAACGAAATTGTAAACACAAACGCGCCAATTGACAAGATACCGATCAACTGAACCGATAACTGACCACCGGCCGCGAAACAAACTGCAATTGTTCCCCAAATACCGGCAAACAAATGCGCCGGCACTGCGCCAACAACATCATCAATTTTAAGACGTTCCATTAATTTTACACCAGCCGTACTGATAAGACCGCCGATACCACCAATCACGATTGCCAGTTGATGGGAGACAATATCAGGTCCGGCGGTAATCGCAACGAGCCCGGCAATTGCGCCGTTGAGGCAGGCCAGCAAATCCACTCGTCCCAGAATCGGCCGGGAGACTGACATGGCGACCATGACGCCAGCTGCTGCGGCAAGGTTCGTATTGGCAAGGACAACGCTCATTGCTACAACATCAAGCGCTGAACTCATGGCGAGTTGTGAGCCGCCATTGAAACCGAACCAGCCAAGCCAAAGAATAAACACACCCAGAGTCACAGCCGGAATATTTGATGGCGGCGTATTTTTCACCGTACCGTCTTTGCGAAACTTACGCGCCCTCGCACCAACGACTATGGCACCCGCCAGCGCAGCCCAACCACCGGTTGAGTGAACAATCGTAGAACCGGCGAAATCCTGAAAACCCATCTCGCTAAGCCAGCCGCCGCCCCAGGTCCAGGCACCGACAACGGGATAGATAAACGCAGTAAGAATTATGGTAAACACAAAAAACGTCCATAACTTTACCCGTTCAGCCAATGTTCCGGATACGATTGATGCGGTTGTCGCGACAAATACCATTTGGAAGAACCAGTCAGACATCGTTGAGTAATCGGATTCCAGCACACTCGCGAGTGCTGCCTCATCGCCTGACAACAGGGCGATTTCTGCGGCACTTGAGTTGTAGAACAGGGTAAATGATCCGATAAACCCGCCTACGTCAACATACATCAGGTTGTATCCCAAAGTGAAATAGGCTAATCCTGCGATTGCATACAGACCAATGTTTTTCAGACATATGACCGAGGCATTCTTGGTGCGTACAGAACCGGCTTCAAGCATGGTAAAGCCGGCGCACATCCACATGACAAGTGCGCCCCAGAGTATGAAGGAAAAGGAATTGAGGATGAATTGGGTTTCGCCATCGGGTGCGGCATGAGCTGACGAAGAGTAAAGTACCAAAGCAGCGCCGATTATGGACCCGATACCTGCGCCGCGCCGGGTCTGTTTATACCTGCACGTTTCTTTCATTTTATTGTTCAATTTTTGTCGATGAATTGGTGCCCCCAATCTCCAAGATTGGCCAAGAATTTGTTCAAGTTCGTCGCGTGCGGTACTCGTTCGAATCGTCTGGGGGCTGGAAAGTTATCATTTTTCAGCACATTATATTCTCTTGGTGATGATGTAGCTTATGTTCGTTACAGCGAATTATGACAGGTACTCGATTGATGAGCGATTCAATACAACCGACTAAATCATTTGCGCGCGGTTGAAAGGTGGGCATATGACCGCGAACTGCCGGCTGGCGGCAGACATCAGATGACGAGTGAATTTGCAGGAGCTGACTCGAACGGAATGCATCACGAAATCGAGATGCATTTGGCTTGTATACAATCCAAAGTCAGTTAATTTGAATTTAAAATGAACGGTTAGATACTATTTAGGGGGTAGGATAAAAATTGAGCTATAGTCTCAAATTATTGAAGGGAGACGTTTTTGGCGGAATCACCGCGGCGGTGATTGCTTTGCCGGTCGCACTTGCATTCGGAGTTGCATCCGGAGTTGGTGCAACAGCAGGACTGTATGCGGCAATTGCCATCGCTTTTTTTGCAGCAATATTCGGCGGTACCCCGGCCATGGTGTCAGGCCCGACTGCACCAATGGCGGTTGCCATGGCGGTGGTTGTGACGCATTCGGCGAATACGCTCGCAGAAGCATTCACAATCGTGATGTTTACCGGTGTACTGCAGATCGGTTTTGGCATATTTCGGCTGGGGCGATTTATTTCCTATACGCCGTACTCAGTTATTTCCGGTTTTATGACCGGTATTGGCGTCATTATCCTGTCAATGCAGATTTTGCCGGTGCTGGGGCACCCGACCGCCTCAGATGGTCTGAAACAAGTCATTGCCGAATTGCCGGCTGCACTTTCGAGTGTCAATCTTCATGCACTCGCAGTTGCAGCCATAACACTGGCCTTGATGCTTTTATGGCCGCGTAAATTGCACCGGTTCATTCCCGATACGCTGGGGGCACTGGCGCTCGGTTCACTAGCTGGCATATTCGTTTTTACCGAAGCCCCGGTAGTCGGTACAATTCCTGCCGGAATTCCACAGCTGCAGATCCCGGTTCTCGATGCTGATTTTCTAATTCGTATGATTGAGCCTGCTTTGGTGTTGGCCATTATCGGGGCGATCGAAACCCTGCTTGTTGCATTGATGTCTGACGCGATGACACGCTCGCGCCACAAACCCAACCGGGAAATTATCGGTCAGGGGATCGCCAACATCTTCTCAGGCATATTTGGCGGGCTGCCTGGCTCAGGTTCGCCGGTGCCAACGGTGGTCAACATCAGGGCAGGCGGACGGACGCCTGTTGCGGGTGTACTGGTAGGATTGATTCTGTTGGCATTTCTATTTGATGCGGGCAAATTGGCGGAGAAAATTCCGCTCGCGGTACTGGCGGCACTGCTGCTCAAGATCGGCTGGCATGTGATTGATTGGCGATTTATCGGCAGGCTGCACAAAATCGAGAAAAGTCACGTTACGGTCATGATGATCACCGCGTTCCTGACCGTGTTTGTCGACATACTGACCGCGGTAGCAATCGGTTTGATTGCTTCCGGTATGATCAATGCGATGAACGCAGAGATGCTGGAGCTTGACAGTGTAATTTCTGTACCGTTGCTTGATCTCGACGGTTCCGACCCGTTCTCGGCCAGAACCGGTCTTGTCAGGATGTCGGGACGCTTTACCGTCGCTTCAGCGGGTACTCTAACGCACGTTATCGGGGAAGACATTCGCGAACATGAGGTCGTCATATTTGACTTCTCTCAAACTGAATACATGGATGACAGCGCGGTGATGGTTATCCGACAGTTGGTGGCCAGCGCGTCCGAACAAGGCAAACCGTGCATCGTGATGGGTCTGTCTGACAAAATGTCGCGTTCCCTGCACGCGTTGGACGCACTGCGCCGGATTGACAAAGACAGCTTTGTCGAAACGCTGGCAGAAGCCAGGGAACTTGCTGATCGTTACCTGGCTGGGAAAAGCTGATTCCCGTTCATTCAAGCGGCTGTTCAGACAGTCGCTCAAATGGTTGATATGAGCTGCCGGGCCGAGTCTTGGTGTTCCGCCATCAGTTGGCTGAGGTCAAAATCAACAATCTCACCTCCTTCCACCCGCCATTGGCCGCCGATCATTACGCGATCGGCCCGGTGCGCACCGCATAGGACAATCGCCGCCATCGGGTCGCCGGCGCCGGAAAATCTCGGTTCATCGAGTTTGTACATGGCAAGATCTGCCTGATAGCCGACTTCAATCTTGCCGATATCGCTGCGTCCCAGGCACTTTGCAGACCCTTCGGTTGCCCAGCGCAGGGCATCGAGATGGCTGACTCTCGCTGAGCCGTACCTTAGTCGCTGAATCTGCAGGGCGTGACGCACCTCCTGAATCAGATTGGATGCATCTTCAGACGCCGACCCATCGACCCCGATGCCTACATTGACACCGAATTTTTCGAGTTCCACTGTGCGACAAATTCCGGAAGCCAACAGCATATTCGAACCCGGACAGTGGCAAACCGAGGTGCCGGCCTGAGCAAGCCGTTTGATTTCGTCGGTTGTGAAGTGGATACCATGTGCCAGCCACACTTGATCGCTAAGCCAGCCGGTTTGCTCAAGATAATCGAGCGGCCGACAGCCAAATTTATGCTGGCAAAATTTATTTTCATCTTCTGTTTCAGCAAGGTGTGTGTGCAGGCTGACATTATGTTGTCGGGCTAGCTGCGCAGATTCGGTCATCACCGACTGAGTCACGGAAAAAGGTGAGCAAGGTGCCAGAACAATCGTAATAAACGATCCTTCACCGGGATCATGATAGGCATTGATCACCCGTTCGCAGTCGGCCAGTATGGTGTCCTCATCCTGTACCGTGGAAACGGGTGGCAAGCCCCCGTCTGCCACTGAAAGGTTCATGCTGCCGCGGGAAATCGCGGCCCGCATTCCCATCTCATGTACCGCCTGGACTTGAATGTCAGTAGCCTCCTCCAGTCCGTTCGGAAAGACGTAGTGGTGGTCAGCTGCAGTGGTGCATCCGGATAGCAGCAGCTCCGCCAGTGCGAGCCGGGTCGCGTGGTAAAGTTGCTCGGGAGTCAGTCCGGCCCAAATCGGGTAGAGTGCCTTCAGCCAGTCAAACAACTCCTTGTTGAGTGCGTCCGGACAAGCGCGCGTCAGTGTTTGATAAAAATGATGATGGGAATTGACCAGTCCCGGAATGATCACATGTTCTGATGCATCGAAGATGTGATCAAACGGCAACTCGGGAACGCCGCCGGTGCTCACGAGCTCAACGATATGCGTGTTTTCGACGACGATGCCGCCTTGGGCCTGCTCAGCCAGAATAGCCAATGGGTTTTTGATCCACGTTCTCATCGTTCAAACCAGTTGAGTGAAAAATTTTACGCGGTGCGCGCGGGGCTGCGCCAGACCTGACGCAGTGTGATGATCAGTACGCTCAACAGCAAAACGAAGCCGCTTTGGTGTGCGAGAGCAATTGGCAGATGTACTTGGGTGAGCAGCGTCGAGATGCCGAGCGTGAATTGCAGCATCGCGACAACCGCTACCAGGTCTGCCAGGCGCTTGGTGCCGGCGCGCTGCAAGCGAAATCTACCGAGCCACAGTGCGGCTACTGCAATCACCGTTAGAACCGCGCTCCAGCGATGGACGAACTGGATCGTGACGACATTTTCGAAGAGATTTCGCCACCACGGATCCAGTGCGTAGAGCATTGCCGGAATGAGTTCACCATTCATGTCGGGAAAGGTATTGATGACGAAACCGGCATGTGTTCCTGCCATGAAACCGCCGCTTACCTGCATTAACGCTACCAAAAAAATACAGATAGCCGTCATCACGCGAAAGTAGTTGTTTGCGGATTGATTTGCGTGTTGCCGGTTTGCAAAAGTGAGACTGATCGCCAACCACAGAACATAGCTGTACAGTAGCACGGCGAGGCTCAAATGCGCGGTCAGTCTATATTGACTGACAGCCGGATTGTCGACCAGTCCGCTTGCCACCATGTACCAGCCAAGTAGTCCCTGCACGGCACCCAGCACAAAAACCACACTTAAGCGGATGGCAAAGGCACGGGTCAGGTAGCCTCGCAGCACAAAAAAGATAAACGGTAACAGATACACCGCACCGACCAGCCGACCGGCAAGGCGATGCGAGTATTCGATCCAGTAAATTCGTTTGAACTGATCGAGTTGCATGTCCTGGTTGACAATGTTGTACTCGGGATACTGCTGATAGTGTTGAAACTCAGTCTCCCACTCGTGCTGTGTCACAGGCGGAATAATGCCCGAAACCGGCTGCCAGGCGACGATCGACAGGCCGGACCCGGTTAGTCGGGTATACCCGCCGATCGCAATGACGAGGTAAATCAGTGCGCAGACGACAAACAGCCATGCAGCCACATGCAGAGGATTTCGGTTCGGATGGACCAACACCGTATCAGGCAAATGCGGCATGGCTGAGTTTATGCTGTGAGTCGCTGAAATACCAGTGTGGCATTGGTGCCGCCGAATCCGAAACTATTGGACATGGCAGTATTCAGGTCAATATCTTCAATTGGCTGGCGTACGATGGGGTAATTCTGTGCGACCGGGTCAATATTTTCAATATTGATGGACGGGCTGATGAATCGCCCATCCATCATCAGCAGGGTATAAATCGCTTCGTTGACCCCGGCCGCGCCGAGCGCATGCCCGGTGAGAGACTTGGTGGAACCAATGCGAGGAATATTTTCGAACACCTGACTGATGGCCTCGAGCTCTTTCATGTCGCCGACCGGTGTGCTGGTGCCATGGGCATTAATGTACTGAATCGGCTGAGTGACGGATGCAAGTGCGCTCTGCATACAGCGCACGGCACCTTCACCGGAAGGCTGAACCATATCGAAGCCATCCGAAGTGGCGCCATAACCGATCAGTTCAGCATAGATTTTGGCACCTCGTTCAAGCGCCGAGTTAAGTTCTTCGAGCACTACGACACCACCCCCGCCCGAAATCACAAAACCGTCCCGATCCTTGTCAAAGGGTCGCGAAGCCGCTGTTGGCCGATCGTTGTAAGTGCTTGACAGTGCCCGCATTGCATCAAACAGCATGGTCATGGTCCAGTGCACTTCATCGCCGCCACCGGCGAAAACAATATCCTGTTTGTTCAATTGAATCTGTTCCATACCGATACCGATGCAGTGTGCGCTCGTCGCGCATGCGGAAGAGACAGAATAATTCACGCCGCGAATCCCAAACAGGGTGCTGATTCCGGCAGAATTGGTGCTGGACATCGTACGCGAGACCATATATGGACCGACCGCTCGGGCGCCCCTGGATTTCAGCAGCTTTGTCGCGAGCTCGAGATTTTCGGTCGAGGCGCCGCCTGAACCCATAATGCAGCCGGTGCGAGGGTTGGATATCAGCGCTTGCGGCAATCCAGAGTCTTCCAGAGCCTCCTGCATCGCAATGTAGTTAAACGCTGCGCCATCGCCCATGAACCGCCTCGCCTTGCGATTGATGATGCTGTCGATATCGATATCGATGCTGCCGTGGACGCGGCTGCGAAAGCCCAACTCCTCGTATTCGGGAACAAAGACCACACCGGAGCGTCCTTCGTGCAGCGATTGCGCAACTTCGGCACAGTTGTTGCCGATACTCGAGACAATACCAAGGCCGGTTACAACAACTCGTCTCATAGCTACATGTTAAATAGTCCAACCCGCAGGTCCGAGCCGACGTAAATCTGCTGTCCGTCTGCTTCGACCACGCCATTTGCCAGTCCCATGACAAGCTTTGTCGAGATCACGCGTTTGATGTGAATGCGGTAGGTAATCAGTTTATGTTCGCGGGTAACCTGGCCGGCAAATTTAACGTTACCTGAGCCAAGTGCGCGGCCCTTGCCGGGTTTGCCCAGCCACCCCAGGTAAAATCCGACCAGCTGCCAGCATGCATCGAGTCCAAGACAGCCTGGCATGACCGGGTCGCCGCGAAAGTGACAGTCAAAAAACCACAAATCCGGTCGAATGTCGAGCTCAGCTTCGAGCAGCCCCTTGCCGAACTCACCGCCATCTTGTGTGATGCGGGTAATGCGGTCAAACATCAGCATCGGCGGCAGGGGCAGCTGAGCATTACCTTCGCCAAATAATTCGCCACGCCCACATGCCAGCAGGTCCTGGTAATCGTAGCTCGACTTTGGAACAAATTCACCTGACATATCATCAAATGCTCTACATAAGAAATCCGGAACCGGTGCTCAGTTGCTGGAATCAACAAAGATTGCATGCAAACGGCGAGGCCCGTGTGCACCGTATTGAATGGTCTGTTCGACATCGGCAGTTTTGGACGGGCCGGTAATCATGTGGATTGCACGAGGGTGCTCGCGCTCAGCGTTCGCGACAAGCTGCAGGGCATCTTCGAGGTGCCTTACCAGTTGACCAATATTCATGACTACGATGTGATTTTCGGGCAAAAACATATGTGTTGATGAGACTTCGGAGGAGCTGGCAACGACAATGGTACCGGTTTCTGCTATGGCGCAAAGTGCATCTGTAACGGATACCCGGTCGGACTTATCGGCTGGACGTCTTGCAATACTCCACTCGTCAGGCCAGTCAATTGTGCGAAGAAATTTCGTGTTGCCCATCACCATTTCAGGCGGTAAGTTGTGCGCGTGCAGAAACTCATCGACGGTGGCCGGCAACTCAGAGTAGCTGGAAACCAGACTGACGGTACCATGGACTGCGGTATGCTTTTCAATAAATCGGTCGATCAGGACGCCGTCAACCGCGGGACGCGGTGTCTCAGAGGCACTGACTTGACGATATTTAAGGTCTATCTCAACGCGCTGAGCTTCGCTAAATTCGCTAAGTGCGGCGCGAATGTCACCAAAAACCTGTGCTTTAGCAGTGTCAGGGCTAACCACCGGTCAAAAATCTCCGCTTCCAAGTGTAAAGGGGTTTCATTATAGACATTTACAAAAGTCGCATAACTTGCGCTGCCAGCGAAAAAGTTCGACCTTATCGATTTCGTTTGAATTGCTACGAAAAGCGCCCCTTACCGTGGCGAATTGCGCGATATCCGGCCTCGCTTGATTGAATATTTATCAGCCATGGCTGTTTGCAGCCTGACAGTTGCGCACAGTCTGTACATAATCAAGTACCTGCCAACTGTTGAGCGGTACTTTGATGCACGGCGTGAACCCAGACAACTGAAATAAGCGATTGCCGGCTGTGGTTCACGGACTCGAATATGACCCCACCAGCAGGCTGAACGGGCGGTCAAATCATCTCATTCGAAAAATCTTCCCAAAACTGAATCCACAAGCTCGTACAGAAAAAAGAAGAATTTTGCCCTGTTCGTGGTGGCACCTGAAAAGATCTATCGAGTTATCTCGTGCATGACCGAGGGTAGGGGATGAAAAAGCCGCGCAGCCCCAAAGGCCTAAATCGTTCGGCTGAAACTGGTTGCCCGACTACAGTCCAAATGGTTTAATTCCGGGTGTTGACAGATGTGTCATGCAGTTAATTTTTCACCTCTCGGCAAAAAAATTATGACCACTCAACAGTTTCTTTGGAACGACTATAGGAGTACAATAATCCTATAAATATATCGTATAAACGTATCATAATCAGCACTGAGAAAAACGATGCACACTGTCGAAGCGATTAAGACCTTGGCCAAGTGGGACCGGTACGGCTGGATCGTATTCACGCTTTCCGACATGCGCAAGCTATTTCCGCACCAGTCGGAAAAGACTCTGTCTGAGAGTCTGCGTCGCTTAGTGCAAAATGGGGTGCTCGAACGGGTCGCGAACGGTGTGTTTGTGAATCCTCTGTCGAGTCGAAGTCGGGTTGGTATGTTTGAACGGATTGCTTGCGCGATCCGTCGTGGTGAATACAACTATATCAGTCTCGAGTGTGCTCTATCAGAATGGGGTGTGATATCCCAAGTTCCGCAAGCCTACCTGACAGTGGTAACCACAGGGAGGAAAGGCGTGTTCAATACCCCTTACGGGGTGATTGAGTTTACTCATACTCAGCAATCAGCATCGCAAATTTTGAAAAACACGCTTGCAAGAGAGCGTCCACTACGGATTGCAACTGCCGAGACGGCACTGCAGGATCTTCGACGGGCCAGGAGGAATCTGCATCTCGTTGATCTTGAGGAAATGCAGCAAATTTGCGGGTGATGAAGGAGAGGTTTTAAGTTCAAAGTGGGGACAATTCAAGAACTGGTTGGTATCGCACTTGAACACCATCCCGAATTAGCGGGTATGGAAGTCATTGTTGAGAAGGAATTACTGCATTACGAACTGTTGCATGTTCTAGACCGCGGTGGCTGGCTGGACGCTCTGACCTTTCAGGGTGGAACCGCACTTCGTCTGTGTTACGGAGGGTCACGCTTTAGTGAGGATTTGGATTTTTCAGGCGGCCCGGGTTTTTCGACCAACAGAATGGGAGATTTGGCGAACGAATTGAAAGACTCACTATCCGGCATGGACCTTAGTGTTGATGTGATAAGTCCGAACAGCACGATCTCCCAATATTCTTCCGAAATCGGAGTGAGCAGCTGGCGAATTGTTTTCGAATTTTCATCTGTCGGGCGCGCAGTTCGGAAGCAAAAAATCAAACTCGATATCGACAATGCACCGCGCTATACGGAAGATTCCGGTGCGATTGCTCAGAACTATGACGTCGTGCGAGAATCCAGGATGCTGGTGCGCGTTCAGAGTCAGGAAGAGATTCTCGCAAGTAAGTTCGTCGCATTTTCGACCTCGGTGGTGACACGCAACCGACCGCGGTATCGCGATATTTGGGATATGCACTGGTTAACAGGAAAGGGCATCGCAATTCGCGATGACCTGGTACGCGCCAAGATGAGTGACTATCGAGTCGAGTCAGCCGGGCTTGAGGCCACTGCAGACCGCGTAGCAGACATCGTCCGTTCGGCCGATTTCTCGAAAGAAATGCGACGCTTTCTACCACCGCATTTGGTCGCGCAATCGCTAGACAAACCTATGTTCATAGAACATCTTGCAGGTGAAGCAGAGCGTTTGATTCGGCGGGCCTGCCATTCATTCAAATGTAAATGTTCAGTATGGGTTGAAAGCTGACAATCAGCATCGTTGCTGCCGCCATTCTATTTGATGAGCAGTTTAAAACGCGCAGGTTAATAATCAACGACCTGTATGACCGAACAGCGCGACAGTAATTTTCTGTGATACGCGCCCATGTAACAGGCATGGGACAAAATCACCTCGACCGCAACGCCATGCGCGGCGGACGTTTGTGCTGAGCAACTGGCGCAAAAAGAAGTGCTGATTGCGGTGCTGGAAAGGCGTATTGAGTTGCTGCAGGGTGTAAGTGGATTGCGCTCTACGTTTGGCAAGCAGGCGACGAAGATTCACAGTCTCAAGCAAAAGCATGCCAAGGTCAAGGAACGCAACGGGCAGCTGTCAAGACAGGCTGCGGCACTTAGGCGGCAGGTGGATGGTTTGCAGCAATAAAACGACAAACAGGCACAGACGATTGAGTCGTTGTTGCAGACCATTGAGCAGCGCGACTGTGAGATTTCGAAGCTGCGCGCCCAGCGGCAAGCCCTACGCATTGCACAGTGTGATTGACTTAGAGCGCAAGGAGATTGAGGTCAAGGCATACAAGCGCGTGATTCGCCGTGGCCACTACCGGTTCACCTGTCAATGCGCGCCGGTGCCGCAGTCGGTCACGGCACCGGCACCGCTTTTCCGCGGCGGCGAGTATGGCACATCGATCTGGCGAGCGTATCTGTTCATGCGTTTTTCGATGCACCTGACGCTGGGCGGTGTGTCACGCTGGTTTGCTGCGGCTAAGATGCCGATTTCCAAGGGCACGCTGGTCAGTCATGATGCTGATTTTCTGGCGCTGTTCAGGCC
>JAJDZL010000071.1 GCA_022824665.1 Gammaproteobacteria bacterium
TTTGATATTCGAATGCGTTCAATTATGTCTGCCGGGGAGTCGCTGGGCTCGGAATTGTTTTTCTGGGGCAAGGAGGCGTTTGGAATTGAAATCAACGAAATGTGGGCACAGACCGAGTTTAACTACATATGCGGCAATTCATCCGAGGTGATGGACATCCGTCCCGGTTCGATCGGCAAGAGCTACCCTGGCCATCTTGTTGAGCCAGTTGATGACAAGGGAAATGTGTTGCCGGTTGGAGAGGTTGGTGAGCTTGCGGCAGACCGGGATGATCCGGTCATGGTATCAGGGTACTGGAAAAATGATGAGGCCACACGCGAGAAGTACATTGGCAAATGGTGGGCGACCGGCGATATGGGCTATAAGGACAACGACGGTTATATTTGGTTCGTGGGCCGCAAGGACGACGTGATATCGAGTGCCGGTTATCGCATCGGTCCAGGTGAAATTGAGGATTGTCTGATTAAGCATCCGGCGATCGCCCAGGTTGCTGTAATCGGTGTGCCGGATGAGCTGCGCGGTGAAGCTGTCAAGGCATTTATTGTCCTCAAGGACGGTGAAGTTCCGTCAGACGCACTAACTGAAAACATCCAGAACTCTGTTCGAAAACGGTTGGCTGCTTACGAATATCCCCGAGCAATCGAATACATTGAAGAGCTTCCGCTGACTACGACGGGTAAGGTGCGTCGTACAGAGCTTCGCAAGCTTCACAACAAAAACAAGCTGTGACTTAAGCCTCAGGCGCAAAAGATCGGTGAGTGTTCTTGAACTTGCCGTAAGTGCGTTCAGTTGAAATAAAAAAATTCTTGGAAGGCGTTGCTGCGAATCAACTGACCGTTTACTGTAATTGATCAATTGAAGCGCTCTGAAATGGAGCGGTGGCAGTTCATCGATTTCAATTTCAGGGTTGCCAGTTGAAGATGGCTTACCTGGAATGCGTTGGCTTTTTACCTGAGTCTGCGCGCTGGCGGCGGGCGTCGCGCGGGGATTGGCTTAGCGGACGGTAAATTTCAATTCGATCATTGTCTGAGAGGAGAAAGTCATCGGGCACTTTGCGGCCGAATATGCCGATGGCAGCTGATGCAAAGTCAAATTCGGGAAACTCCGAGGAGAGTTTGGACAGGTTGACAGCTTGTCTGGCGGTCGAGTTTACAGGAATTTGAAGTTGAACAATTTTCTGTTTTGACGGGTCTGCAAATACGACTTCGACCTTGATGGTTGGCGACTTATTGGATTTGCTGACTTGCGACTTAGAAGTGCGGTCTGTTGATTGGGAAGAGTCAGCCACCACTAAATCGGCGATCGGCTTCGCTTAGAAAGTTCTCCATCGTAATTTTTGGCAGTGCCCTGAAAAACGGTCCCAATGTGAGTTCTGCAGCCTTGGAGGTGAATTCATATTCGACTTCGAACTGCACCTGGCACCGATTACCAACTGGGAGAAACGACCACTTGCCGTCCAATCGCTTGAAAAGACCAGAGACGAGCTTCATTGAGATCTCCGAATAGGGTTTGGAAATGTTGCGGGTGGTGAAGGATTTACGAAAGTTGCCGATCTGATATTCAAGTGTTGCGGTATAGCCGTCGTCGTGGATTTGATCCAGTTTGCCCTGATTGCAAAATTTCAAAAACCTCGGATAGGATTCGATGTCGCTAACGAGATGAAACATTTGTTCACACGTGTAGTTGACAATTTTCGTATTGAAAAATTTCATCCCTGAACGAATGGTAGAATGGCCGATACTGAAATCAGGAGTTGCTGCAATTTGACGAATTTGCTTGTCGAGTTTCAGCAGAAAGACCGTCTTTGATCAGCTGATTCAGTTCGACCCAAAAAAAGTCTGCGCCAGGGTAACCGGTGATGCGGCCGACTTCCTGGCGGTCCTGAAGCAGGACAAATGTCGGCGTGTAGGTGACCGGTTGTTCAATCGTGACTGCATCGGGCATGCCGCCGTAGGTAAAGTCGAATCGATGCAGGGGAGCGTCACAAGATTCAGCAGTGAGGTGGTATATGCCCCCGATTTCCTCTTCCCATTTATGACACCAAGTACAATAGTCAGCATTGAACATCAGCAGTTCGCTGGCACTGAATACTCGCACAGAGATTAGCAGCAGAAGCGTTGCGCACGAGATTGGCAGCAGTTTTTTCATAATGCCCATAAATTGAGGGGTTTAGTGAGTGATTGTTCCAAGTGCGTTATCTCAGAGATGATGTGTTAGTCGGATGAGAAGCCGACTAAATTCAGATTATACAAACTGCGCCATGATTGTCTGAGCACTGAAAAGGCTCAAATTCGGGAAGTGAATTTATTGGTAGACGATTATCGAGTTCGTAACATGGAGTACTTAATTGGAAGAGGGATTTTCGAGGATTGGAAATTATGAGTGAATCATTTGTATCTGCAATAGGTGAGAAGGGCTGTCTGTTAATGGACGGTGCAACGGGTACTAATCTGTTTGACATGGGGTTGGTTTCGGGAGATGCTCCTGAGCTGTGGAACGATGAGCATCCAGACCGGGTATTGGCGTTGAACAGCGGGTTTGTTCAGGCGGGGTCAGATGTAGTTTTAACCAACAGTTTTGGTGGCAACGCAATGCGGTTGAAACTGCATGGTGCTGAGAATCGGGTTGCGGAGCTTAATGAAAAAAGTGCTGAGATTGCGAGATCAGCTGCCGAGCAGGGCGACCGCAAAGTATTTGTTGCCGGTTCGATTGGGCCTTTAGGCGAGTTGATTGAACCTGTCGGCACGCTTGGTCAGGAGGAAGCGATTAAGGCGTTTACGGAGCAGGCATTGGCCCTCGAACGGGGTGGATGTGACCTTTTATGGATCGAGACAATCTCTTCCCAGGAGGAATTGATTGCCGCGGCAACAGGTGCTGCGAGTACCGAACTGCCGTTCGTTGCCTGTGGCAGCTTTGATACCAATGGTCGGACTATGATGGGTATCAGTCCAGCGGAATTTGTTGAAATTTGCCTGGAGATGGATGTGCAGCCTGTTGCGGTCGGGTCAAACTGTGGCGTCGGCCCCGCACAGACGGTTGCAGCGACTTTGGAGATGTCGAATGCCTATCCGAATATGTTCCACTACGTTGCAAAGGCAAACTGCGGAATTCCGGTCTGGGAGGGTACTCAGATTCGCTACACTGCAACACCTGAGCAAATGTTCGTTTATGCTCAGATTGCAAGAAGTACCGGCGCGACGATTGTCGGTGGCTGCTGCGGCACGAGGACCGAACACGTTCAGCAAATGAGAAGCAGTCTGGATCAATATCGACCGATGCCTAAACCAAGTATGACTTTCATATCAGAAAGGTTGGGTGAGGTGTTTGACACAGCCCCGGTCAAGTCGACTCGGAAGCGGGCTTCAAGGCGGCGTACAAGCAAACATTAGACATTGTGAAGAAAAAGCGAAAAAATGAGCATGCGATTGCGACCAACAGAAAGGCTTCCCACGATTATCATCTTGAGGAGCGCTATGAAGCGGGATTGGTTTTGCATGGCTGGGAAGTCAAGAGCATGCGTGCAAACCGAGCCAATCTGAAAGAGAGTTATATCGTGCCGACCAATGGTGAGCTGTTTTTGGTTGGTGCACACATTTCTCCTGGTTCGACGACTTCGACACATGTCTCGGCAAACCCGACGCGGCGACGCAAGCTGTTGATGCACAGACTCGAGATCAACCGCCTGATTGGAGCGGTTGAGCGCAAGGGGTATTCGATGATTCCAACCCAGTTGTATTGGAACGACGGTAAGGTGAAACTTGAGTTTGCGCTGGCAAAGGGCAAGCGACAGTACGATAAGCGGGCGGCAATCAAGGCAAGAGATATTGAACGCGACCGGGAGCGCGATTTATCGCGTTTCAATTGAAGCCGCGTCATGTCGCGAGTGTGCAACAGGTTGACCAGGAATTTGGTCTTCCACCTTTGCGAAATTGCAACATTTGATTGTGGTTTGCGCAATTAGCGTATACTGTTTTTGAGTTACACACATGGGGGTGATCTTGGTTTCGACGCGGGTCACAAAACCGTTGGAGCATGTCGAGGTGCAGGTGCCTCGTTAAACTGTCTGCAAAATATTAGTTGCCAACGACGACAACTACGCCTTAGCGGCTTGACCGCTGAGCCTCGTGATTGCCAGGTCTGAATGACAAGAAACGGGGTCATATTATGTCAGACTAGTCAGCAGGGATTGTCTCGTACACCTGTTGGCGAATTGCTGCCTTGGCAGACGAGACCGTCATATTCAGGACTGTTTATCCGGACAGAGTATGGCTGAAGCAATGGATAGACTAAGCATGTAGTCGCCAGCGAGCAGAGGGCTCACGGACGCGGGTTCGATCCCCGCCACCTCCACCATAGGTAAGAATCCGCACCATTGTCCGCACTAACCAGGTTGGTCAATGGTGTCGTGATGGCTAAGGCATTAATCCCAGTATTTACAACGTAATACGGCTTGCCGATATCAGGGTAGGTCGGTTCAAAAGTAATCGGCCCCAACAACTTTCTCAGCGCAATAGCAGACTGCCGAACAAATTACGAGCAGAAAAACGACGACTGCT
>JAJDZL010000208.1 GCA_022824665.1 Gammaproteobacteria bacterium
ATAAGACAAATTAATTGTGTAGTTTCAAATAACAAGCGGCTCCGTTTCTGCTATAAGTTAGCGCAATTATGACGGGATAGGAAGCCGAATGAGTAACGACCGTGACCAGTAACATCTCTTTAAGTTATTGTTTAGTGCATCCAGCTGTTGTTACACCGACTCTGTATACCTGTCATTCCTACTTTTTCATCCAACCTAAATGGGGGTAGATATGTGGTTAAACCCACTCGCGTTTCCCCGGCTCCGATACCTGATTCCAGTTGCAATCGGCCTGATGTTTACAGGCTTTGCCAGTCCGGTATCGGCGCAAGGAAACCTTTATGAAACGACTCTGAATGTCGTCAGTTTCGGCGGCGACTATACAAGGAGTCAAATGCTGGCCTATGTGCGGCCCTGGGAGGCTGCTACCGGCAAAGTCATCAATATGATCGACTACGGTGGCGGTATCAATGAAGTTAGAAGTCAGGTCGGTTCAGCCAACGTCAAATGGGACGTGGTAGACATGGAGTTGTCGAACATGATTGCCGCGTGCAATGAAGGACTGCTGGAGCCAGCCGACCCGGCATTGATGGGAGATGGTGCCGATGGTACATCGGTCAGTGACGACATTCCTGCACAGTATATGCACGAATGCGGCTATCCCAGTGTCATCTGGTCTACGGTGATGGCCTACTCCGATGAAGCTTATGCCGAAGAAAAGCCTTCCGGTATTGCAGATTTTTTTAATATCGAAAAGTTTCCCGGCAAACGCGGCCTGCAGCGCACACCCGCGGGGTTGCTGGAATGGGCGCTGATTTCTGATGGAGTCGATCCCGGCGACGTTTACTCGGTGCTGTCAACTCCGCAAGGCGTACAGCTCGCGCTCGATATTGCCACACCACTGAAGCCATACATTACCTGGTGGAGCAGCGGTGGTCAGCCAGCCGAGATGCTCGCCTCAGGAGAGGTTTCCATGAGTACAGCCTGGAACGGACGTCTGTATTCACCAATTGTTGAGCAGGGCAAACCGATCGGGATAATCTGGGATCATCAAATGGTGGAAGTCGAATACTGGACGATTCCTAAGGGCTCGCCGAGGCTGGAGAATGCCAGGGACTTCATTGGCTTTGCGATGCAAACCGAAACCATGGCAAATCAAACCAAATACATTTCATACGGACCTGTTCGCAAATCAGCCCAAGCGTTGATCGACGATGCGATGAAGCCACATCTACCAACTTCGAATCTTGATACTGCATTTCAAGTGGACTCTGAGTGGTGGGCACAAAACATGGAGCACCTGCGCGCCAGTTTTGAAGAATGGGTTAAACCAAAAACTGACGACATTGATCGTGCAGTCCGCTTCTAACTTAGTGAGGTACAACCAATGAATGGTCCACAAATTGATAAAACTATTTTCTGGGTCTCGCTAGTCGTAATTGGCGGCCTGGTTATTCCACTGATTATTGCGCCTGAAGCCGGTCAGGCATTCCTTGGCTCACTGCTGGGAATCACAACTGGCAAACTTGGCTGGGCGTATCTATGGTTCACCATCGGTGCATTCGGTATCCTGGTGTACTTCGCCATGGGCAGGTTCGCGCACGTCAAGTTCGGCGGGCCCGATGCAGAGCCTGAATTTGCGTTGCCAAGCTGGATTGCAATGCTGTTCTGTGCTGGTATCGGTGCAGCAGTGCTCTACTGGGGAACGATCGAATGGGCATACTATTACACTGGTCCACCGCTCGGTATTGAGCCGAAGACCACCAGGGCTGCAGAGTTTGCTGCCATGTATGGTATGTTTCACTGGGGCTTTACCGCCTGGGCGGTTTACTGTATACCAACACTCCCGCTGGCATATATGCTGTGGAACCGCAAACGCTCGGTGCTGCGACTGTCTGCTGCCTGCGAAGGCGTGATCGGCAAGAAAGCAGCGAACGGCGTGATCGGCAAGCTCATCGATGTCCTGTTCATGTTTGGCCTGATTGGCGGCGTGGGTACCTCCATGGGACTTGGAACACCCATGCTTTCGGCGGGTATTGCGGAGCTGTTCAGTGTTGAACGATCATTCTTGCTGGATGTGATCGTTGTCATCATCTGGGCAATGATTTTCGGGGCTAGTGTGTATTCCGGTCTTGAAAAAGGGATTAAACGACTCAGCGACCTGAATCTGATTCTGATCCTGGTCGTACTTGGATTCACATTCCTGTTTGGTCCAACGGTATTCATGATCAGTTCGTTTACCAACAGCGTAGGACTGCTGATTCAGAACTTCGTCTATATGAGTTTCTGGATGGACCCGATCGACAAGGGTGGCTTTCCGGAGGGCTGGACAATCTTCTACTGGGCCTGGTGGATCGCTTATGCGCCATTTATGGGTCTGTTTGTCGCGCGAATCTCCAGAGGCCGTACCATTCGTCAGCTCATTGTTGCAGAAGTTGTCGGCGGCACCATGGGGTGCTGGATTTTCTTTGCGATACTCGGCAATACCAGCATGTACTTTGATTTGAACGGAATCGTTCCAATCTCAGACATTCTGGCGAACACCGGTGCACCCGAAGCAATCATCGCAACCATCACCGCGTTACCACTCGGTATTTTGGTGTTGATTGTTTTTGTTGTGCTGGCATTCATCTTTGGCGCGACAACCCTTGACTCATCAGCATTCACACTGGCTGCAGTGGCAACTGAAGAGCAACAGGGGGAAATGCAGGAGCCGGCGCGCTGGCATCGGCTGTTCTGGGCTTTTGTCCTGGCAGGTGTATCACTCAGTCTGATGTATCTCGGTGGACTCAAACCACTGCAAACCGCTTCGATTGTCGTTGCACTGCCGCTGATGGGCGTATTGATCATAATGGTCATGTCGTTCAAGAATTGGCTCGCAGAAGACTACGGCGATGAAGTTGACGAGAAGACAATTGTTGTTGAAGAATCTGAGTCAAGCAGCTAATTGACTCAATGACTTCGTTGACCCGGCGAGTAATGACTGCTCGCCGGGTCGACTGTTTCAGATTGTCTGTCAACACCGAATGACCTTGAAACCGCTGCATTCGCAATTGACAATTCATGCCATGCAGGCGCTTTTTGCAACTTATGGACTGACAAAATCGAATCTGGGGGTGTGCAGTAGCCGCCCCTTGATCGTTGCGGCACTATTCGCCAAAATCACGTGCGGTGTTATTCTCCTGGCGACCTTAACGGCCGCGCAGGCAGACAATCACGTTCGTCTGGTTGCTTTCGGTGACAGTCTGATTGCAGGTTACGGCCTGCCGGTCGAAGACGGATTTGTTGCTCAACTTGAAAAAGCACTGACTGAAAAAGGCCATACAGTCGAAATATTTAATGCCGGTGTGAGCGGGGACACGACAGCCGGTGGACTGGACCGGGTTGACTGGGTTTTGTCAGAACAATATTCCGGCGTCATTTTGCACTTGGGGCATAACGACGCCTTTCGCGGCATTCCGGTAGATGTGATTCACAGCAATCTGGATGCGATGATTGCAAGTATCAAGCAGCGTGGATTACCAGTATTGTTAACCGGCGCGATGGCGCCTAGAAATCTGGGCGCGGACTATTACCTCGCATTTGATGCCATCTATCCACAATTGGCCGAGAAACACGATCTGGTCTTTTATCCGTTCTTCCTCGAAGGCGTCGCCACCAACCCCGACCTCAATCAGGACGACGGCATCCACCCCAACCAATCAGGTGTTGCCTATATCGTAGAACAGCTGCTTCCATATGTAGATCAGTTGATCGAGCGAATAAAATAGTCTTTTGAATTATTCAACTGCGGGCAGTTTCCAGAAATTGAATCGTATAATTGGTGTCCGCTACTCGCGTTAAACGTTCTTGTATTAGGTAAACAATGTATTTCTTTCTTCATCGAATTCGGCTGTCCGCAATTTTGTTGATTGCCTTGTTGGGTGGCATGCTAACACTATCAGGCTGCGGCGGACAAGACCCGGATGCACCGAAAGGCCCCCCGATCCCAGATTCACCCAGAGCCCATCAGGGTCCAGGCACGCCAATCAAGCTGTTTGGTGCAGGCGGAAATAGATTTCGCCCGGGCGCAGATGATCCGGAATACCAGGAGTATCTGCTGTGGAAAGAGTGGAAAGAATACCAGCGTTACCAGGAATTTCTGAAATCTCAAGGCAGACCGTCCATTCTTGAGGAAAGCGCTCAGGACACCGAACAGCCAGCAACCGAATCCGCGACAGAATAGTTCTCCTCATGACGAGAACTTTGGCGTTAACCTGCAGGCCAATGCTTCGTTCACATTACCACTGGCACGCATCGCCGCAATTCAGGCATTAATGGCTTAAATTCGGATACCGATACAATTGCGCGTCAGAGGCCCTGCAATTGGGCTTTCGAACGAACGACCCGACGACCCACGACGTGCGCTTCTTTTTCGGGCAAGGCGCACGCTAAACAACCGGCGCTTCCAGATTCAGCGCAGCATGACGCAGCGATTACGCTGACAGGCGCTCGTAAATGATCAGCAGTATTTTCTGCGCAGCCTCCGGATCAAAATCCTCCTCGGTCTGATCACCGATATCAATGACTGATATCACTGTTTCATCGCCCTTGCCGCTGATAAATACCTGATATTGCAGTTGTTCTGGCACATTGACTTCCTTGCGCTTCCAAAACTGCCATCTCTTTTTCTTCTTGCGCTGCTTGGCGCTTTCAGCAAAACTGATGTAGTAAATGCCTTCGCTGCGATTCATGTCCTGTATCGCCGCACCTGCACCTTGTAAAGTGCGTCCAACCCTTACCCAAGTCGTATCAAAACTTTCCGCCAGTACGATTTTTTGTACGCCGTCGCTGTCGGTCACCAGCTGCTTGCTGAGCAATGCCTGTACAGAGGACGTATCGGCTTTTTCTTCGGCATCATAGCGCGCCAGCAAGTAAAAGCGCAAGCGCTCAAAAAACTCTCGGCCGGCTTTTGGATTCACCTCTACATCCAGATCTGACAGGCCAAGAATCTCGGTCCTGCCACCACTTATGGCGCGCACCTGAATTTTGTCCACGCCGCCGGAGAACTTCCTGAAGCGCAGGCGTTCCATCAGCGTAATTCTCTGTTTTACACCGGTATTGGTAACCAGCAGCGTGCGTGCCTCATTATCGGTTTCAAGCACAAAGACTGACATATCGGCCAAGGCCGATGGCAGCATTTCCCACACGGACTCGACATTGTCATGGACCTGTAAACGAATGAACTCAGCCTCTGCGTCTTCAACCGTGCCAATTCGAAATAAACCCTCGCCACTCAGTTTCGCAACCTGGTACTCCTCTTCGGTCAGGTTCTCACCCTTTACCTGCGACTGATATTTCTTGAATTCCTCAAATTCCAGCCACAGTGAGTACGCCCGAAGCTGTTCCGGACCTAGCGCTCGGACATCTGTATTGGCCGGGGTTGCGCGGTCGGGTACGACAAACTGTTCAGGTTCCGGCAGGGGCGACAGCCCAGGCGGGACTTCCAGCGGGTCGGTCAGTTTTGAGCGGGGCAGCAGCGAGACCTCTGTATCGCCGATTCCCGCGCAGCCGGTTACCACAAGCGCAGCTGACATGACAACTGCGGATAATTTCATAGAGCTCTTCTCTAGTACGTTCTTTTCAGTCATTCTATTGATCTAATGTAAATCTGTGTAACGATCCTGTCCAGTGAAACTTCACCCAATGCGTTCCAAAACACCTTCCAATTCGTCCAGGTTATGATAGTTGATTCGAATATGTCCCTTGCCATTACGGTCGTGGATGGAAACTTTCGCAGTGAGGCGTTCAGACAGCTTTCGTTCAAGTTCAATGATATCCCCGTCGGGTGCTGTACTTTCAGGCAAACGTTTCTTACTATTACGTTTATGCCAGTTTTTAACAAGCTCCTCAGTCTTTCGCACTGATAAGGCATTGGCAACAACAAGTTTCGCTGCAGCAACCTGGCTGTCATCGCTCAAAGCCAGCAGAACCTTGGCGTGTCCAGCCTCAAGCTCACCTGCTTCAAGCAGCCTGAACACCGGTTTCGTCAAACTCAGCAATCTCAGCAAATTGGTTACCGACGCCCGCGACAGTCCAACACTCCTGGCAACATCGGCGTGAGTCATGGCAAAGCCATCAATCAACCGCTGTAACAGACGCGCAACTTCGGTAACATTAAGATCCTCACGCTGAATATTTTCAATCAGCGCCAGTGCCATAGCATCCTGATCAGGCAAAGTGCGGACAATCACCGGCACCTCATGCTGCGCCGCCAGCTGCGCTGCCCGCCAGCGCCGCTCACCGGTGATGATGTCATATCGGCCGGCGTCATCCGCAGCACGCGCAACGATCGGCTGAATAATACCATGCGCAGCAATAGAATCCGCCAGCTCTTTGATTGACGTCTCGCTGAACTGCGTACGCGGCTGAAAAGGCCCAGGCTGCAGCTTTTCTATGGCAACCATCCTGACATTATTTTCACCAGCCGGCTGAACGTCTGTCTGCAATGAACCCAGCAGTGCATCCAGACCCCGTCCAAGTTTTTCGTTACCGCTCATCAATGCGCTTCCCGTCTTAGTAATTCACCCACGAACGCCATATAAGCTATTGTTCCTGAACACTTTTTATCGTAATCCAGCGCAGTCTTGCCGTGACTCGGTGCCTCTGCAAGACGAATGTTTCTGGGTATGACCGTCTGGTAAACCTGCTCACCAAAATGGCTGCTCAGCTGGTCTGATACCTCCCTGTTCAACTTGTTTCTCCTGTCATACATCGTGCGCAGGACGCCGTCCACCTTGAGGTCGGGGTTGAAACTGCGTTTAACCTTGTTCACCGTATCAAGCAACTCAACCAGACCCTGTAACGCAAAGTACTCACACTGCGTTGGCACAATGACGCTGTCTGCCGCCACCAGGGCGTTGATGACAACAATATTCAACGATGGCGGACAATCAAGCAGAATCCAATTATATGCCTTGCGCATTTTTTTCAATGCGTCCTTGAGTTGATACTCCCGCCGCTTCATACCCAAAAGCTCAACCTGCGCACCCGACAGATTGCGAGTGGCTACCACGACATCAAAACCCGCCTCATTATTAACAATGACTTCATCCAGCACCGCATGGCCGAGCAGCACTTCGTAAATTCCGCGCTGCTGTGCGGCAGTGTACATGCCAACTCCGGTGGTTAGATTCGCCTGTGAGTCAAGGTCGATCAGCAGCACTTCCCGTCCCGTCCGGGCAAGTCCTGCGGCCGTATTCATGGCCGAGGTCGTTTTTCCAACACCGCCTTTCTGACTGGCAATTGCAACGATTTTGGACATATCCTGTACTTGTACGACGCGCTTTATGTGTTGTTTTTATGTGTTGTTTGACTGCGGGTGGGTCAGAACGACTGCATGACGTTCACCTTCAAGGTAAGGCACAGTTACTTTTTCAACCGTAACCAGACAAGGTGTATTAAGTGCCGCAATTTCTTCGGCCGGATATTTGCCTTTCATTGCAATCACGCGGCCACCAGCCGATACGATCGGCATGGCAAGCTCTGCGATTGCGGCCAAAGAGCCCAATGCGCGAACCAGTACCGTGTCGTAATTTGCGCCCGGTGCCATATTCTGAATGCGCTCGTGAACCACGCGCACATTGGCTATTCCCAGTGTTGATACTGCATGACGCAGGAATTCAACCTTTTTCGCCTTTGCATCGAGCAACACCACCTCTGAGTGCCGTTTCGCCAGCGCCACCGGAATACCCGGAAATCCGGCCCCGCTGCCAAGGTCAATAACACGCCTTCCCAATACATGGCTGACAATCGAAAGTGAATCTAAAAAATGTTTATTTACAATACCTTCAAGAGTTCTAATCGCAGTGATATTGAAACTTTGATTCCACTTTAGCAATAGCTCGGCATAGCGAATTGCACAGCGGATCTGTTCACCACTCAAACAAACCCCCATCCGTACCGAAGCATCATCCAACCGTGCCGCCTGCTTCGCATATGCCTCATCACCATAGTATTGTCGCCATTCATCGAGACGATGTGCAAAGGAGGCATCGCGCACCGTTTCCGTTTCAGGCATTACGACTAAGACGCCTCAGCCTTGACTGCCTGCTGCATCGCCCGTTTTTTCAGATGTACCGCCAGTACCGAAATTGCGGCAGGCGTCACGCCAGGAATCCTGGAAGCAAGTCCCAGGGTCTGCGGTCGATGCGTTTCGAGTTTTTGTCTGACCTCGTTAGAGAGCCCATGAACATTGGAAAAATCCAATGTGGCCGGCAGATTCATACGCTCCAGCTTCTCTGTTTTACGGAGCGCCGACTTATGCCGCTCAATATAGCCTGCATAACGCGCCTCAATCTCCAGCTGCTCCTTGACTGCATTGTCAGCGACCGGTTCTCCGGCATCGGGAAACTGCATCGCAGTATCATAATCGACCTTTGGGTCACGCAGCAGATCGTAAAGCGACGTTTCACTCGACAGCGC
Organism: Gammaproteobacteria bacterium; assembly: GCA_022824665.1. GTDB lineage: Bacteria > Pseudomonadota > Gammaproteobacteria > Arenicellales > JAJDZL01 > JAJDZL01. The sequence goes on from JAJDZL010000208.1 coordinate 8,443, forward strand.
CCGGCCAACGAGTCGCTCGCTCAACGCCTGCACCTCGGCATTCGGTGTCACTTTCACGCTCTCCAGTCGAATCCGTTCGCGTTCAATCAGTTCGCGCTTGGTGCAAAACGCCGCCCAGCGACGCTCGCAAACCAGGCCAAGATCACGGCCAGTCTCGGTCAGACGCAGGTCTGCATTGTCCTCGCGTAACAGCAGCCGGTGCTCCGCCCGCGAGGTGAACATTCGATAGGGTTCGTCGGCTCCCTTGGTAATCAGATCGTCGATCAGCACGCCAATATACGCCTGATCGCGCCGCGGCCACCACGGTTCTGCCTGCTGTGCCTGCCGCGCTGCGTTGATTCCGGCAATAAGCCCCTGGCACGCCGCTTCTTCATAACCGGTGGTACCATTGATCTGACCTGCGAAAAAGAGCCCCTTGAGCGCTCTCGTCTCCAAAGTTGGACGCAAACCACGCGGATCCAAAAAATCATACTCAATCGCATAACCAGGCCGGGTAATCACAGCGTTTTCAAAACCCCGGATCGTTCTTACGAATGCATGCTGTACCTCGAACGGCAAACTCGTTGATATGCCGTTTGGATAAATCTCATCGGTGTCAAGACCCTCAGGCTCGACAAAAATCTGATGTGAGGTGCGCTCCGCAAAGCGAACCACCTTGTCTTCCACTGACGGACAGTAACGAGGCCCGACTGACTCGATCGCGCCGCTGTAGATGGCCGATTCTCCGAGGTGACCGCGGATAATGTCATGCGTCCTTTCATTGGTTCGTGCAATATGGCATGAAACCTGGCGCGGATGTTCTTCAACCGATCCGATGAACGAAAATACCAGCGTCGGTTCGTCGCCCGGCTGTTCGACCAATCTCGAATAATCGATGGTTCGCCCGTCAATCCTGGGTGGCGTACCGGTTTTTAGACGTTCCACGTGGAACATCATTTCCCGAAGCCGGGCCGCGAGCGGTATGGAAGGCGGGTCACCGGCCCGCCCGCCACTTCGATTCTCACGCCCGATATGAATCACGCCGCCAAGAAACGTACCGGTCGCCAAAATAACACAGCGTGCCCCTATTTGCACGCCAAATCGGGTCACAACACCCATAACCTGCTCGCCTTGAACGATCAGATCTTCAACTTCCTGTTGGCAAAACGTCACATTTTCCTGCTGACCGAGTATTCTTCGAACCGCGGTTCGGTACAGTGTGCGATCGGTTTGTGCGCGCGTGGCGCGAACGGCAGGTCCTTTGCGCACGTTCAGCCGTCGAAACTGAATACCGCTGCGGTCAGTTGCGCGTGCCATCAGCCCGCCAAGCGCATCGATCTCGCGCACGATATGGCCCTTGCCGATCCCGCCAATCGCCGGATTGCAGGACATCTGGCCAATTGTTTCGATATTCTGTGTCACAAGCAGGGTGCGAGCGCCGGTGCGCGCAGCTGCCAGGGCGGCTTCTGCACCCGCGTGACCACCGCCAACGACAATAACATCGTAGTCAAGTGTGGGAGTCATGGTTGCACCACCCACCCCTGCATCGCTCCGAAAGCGTCTGCTGCTGTGGTTTTCGAGTGCTTTAACCCGAGCTTTACAAAAACGATCATGGCTTGCTGAAGTGTTTGTTACGATTATCGTTTATGGTCAATGTCGTTCAGAATGTCCGGCCGCATCAGTCGTTCTTGGAGAATCGATTGCGGGCACGAAGTACGCAAGGTCGCCAGTCTGAACCGCCTTGAGTGCGCTAGATATTTGAACAGCACATTATCCAACATCTGCGCGGCGCCGGGATTTGAATTTTTGTCGCAGTCTTGCCGTATGCGGCTGCCAGCTGTACGGCAGCAGCGTCGTTACTGGCTATAGTAATCGTAATTGGACTGGATATGCTGTGTGAACGCCCACGCATCACCGAACGTCAATCGGTCTTCGTTTGGAAAGATGACCCGGGTATACAGGCCTTCAGAACGCTCCTTTTT
>JAJDZL010000177.1 GCA_022824665.1 Gammaproteobacteria bacterium
AAGGGCACTACGCACTCTGGGGCAGGGCAACCAGGTCGAACTTCGAAGGCCGCGACGGCAAAACGCTATTGGACGGTGAGGTTACGAGCATACTTCTGGGAGCTGACTGGAGCCAGGGAGATATGACTGCGGGCCTGATCGCAGCAAAGACCAAGGGTGAGGGCAGCCTTGGTTTTGATGACAGTAGTGCAAAAATAACTGCAACACTCAGCGGTCTCTATCCCTGGGGAAGCTACGAGTTGTCAGATCGAGTGACGGTTTGGGGTGTAGCAGGTTATGCCAACGGTACGTTAACATTAACGCCACAAAGCCAGGACGAAGCTGTTCAAACAACGTTCCACACAGATTTGGACTTCGCGATGGCCTCAGTCGGGTTGCGAGGAATATTGATCGACGGAGCACGTGAGGGCGGTTTTGAACTTGCACTGAAAACTGATGCGATGGGTATGCGAGCGACGACAGACAAGGCGCTCGGACTTTTGGCTGCTGACGCTGAAGTGACGCGTCTCAGGCTCGGTTTAGAGGGAGTGCAGCCTTATCACTTCGATGGTGGTTCTTTGCTGACATTGGATTTCGAGCTAGGCGCACGCCACGATGATGGTGATGCGGAAACTGGTTTTGGAGTCGATGTCGGTGCTGGAATCTCCTGGAATGATCCCGGCCGTGGTATTTCTGCAGACCTTAGAGGACGCGGCCTCATTGACCATAAATCGAAAGAGTTCAAGAATGCGGGATATTCAGCGATGTTTTCGTGGGATGCCCGGTCAAGTAAAGGCAGCGGTGCTTATCTCACACTTGGACAGTCGCTTGGGTCTTCGTCTGATAACGGTATGGAAGCACTGTTTGGACGCCAGACACTTGAAGGCCTTTCCGAAGACGACAGTGATGCCGGTTCTGATCAACAGCGCTTTGAAATGCAATTCGGCTACGGAATATCAACATTTGATGAAAGCTTCACGCTAACTCCGGGAATCGGCTACGCCGAATCATCCGGCCAACGCGATTACAGCATGAATTGGCAGTTTGCCCGAACTGATCTTGGCGATTGGACATTCGAAGTTAACCTGCAAAAGTCCTGGAGCGACAGCGGCGGCAAGACTGAATCTCAAAATTCACTGGGCATGCAATTTGGGACACGCTGGTAAACAACCAGCTTGGCAAGAGTCTAAACCGTTAAACCAAGTTTAGACTGCCCACTTGTGAGCGACGGATTCACAAACGCAGTGTGCGGTTACATTAACACAGAAAAATCCAAACCGTCTTATGCAACGGATCAACGACAATGTTAGCTTAAGCTGGATTTCCAAACGCTTCTGGAACCACAGATCACGACCAATTAAACAGTCACTCGATTGAAAGATACCGGGTCAACAAATGCATTACATTCCGAAGAATGTGTTTTTTTCAATCACCAAAGTCTGCTTAAACTAAACCAAGTATCTGGGGTCGGAAGAAATTTTTCGCGTTTGGTGGGCATACGAGGTATTTCAGGTTCAAGTCCCCTGAAAAGTCAACAGATCTCTTGGATCAAACGAATGTCGAGAGCGCAATTTTGCGCCACAACAAACGCAGCACCTCAGCAGGTCATATTGTTACGAAAAATTTAGCCTGTAGCGAAGTCAGGCGCGCCACAAAAAAATGCGCAATCAACCCATCGCGTGGCGTAAATCTTCCTGTCGCTGCGATATATAGTAATTTATTGCGCGTTCTGCAGCATCTGCGTTGCGTTCAGCGATCGCCTTTGCAACATCATACGTCATTACTTCATGGGCTTCTGCGATTGAATGCCAAGTTCCCAGTCTGACAGAGATCATAAACCACAGCCGCAGATGCAAATTCATGATGCGGGGAATCGTTTCCTCAATGAATGAATTCCTTGCAGCATCGCCTAAAACTCTGTAATACTCGTGATTGGCAGAGACATACGCATCTATATCATTATTCTCAGTGGCCTCAAGCAGCAAGTGATGAATTTTCATCAGCTCCTCGGCATGCGCAGCACTTGCACGAGCGGCCGCCAGGCGGCAGGCAGCACTGTCAATAATCCTTCGAAATTCATAAATTTCCTGTACTTCCGTATAGCCAACCTCAGAGACAAACATCCCTCGTTTGATTCGATGAGTGACAAGTCCTTCCATCGCAAGACGCTGCAGTGCTTCGCGAACCGGGGTTCGCCCGATGCCAATGTCATTGACTAAAGCGATTTCTGCTAAAACCGCGCCAGGCGGGATTTCCAATCGAGTGATTCGTTTAACAAGAATATCGTAAGCTTTGTTTCCGAGAGACTGACTTCCTCTTTCGTTATAGATGCGCGCATTCATTTTTCAATAATCCTTTCCCCAAAATATTAATCAATTGGCCGATTAGTGCAAATTAATTGTTGTTGTTATTGTCAACGACTAATGCGAGATTACTTATTTCTCTGTTTATTGCCTCGCTAAGCCGAACGACTGCTTCACCTCCTTGTTGGTTTATTGCGCCGCAAAAGAACGGCGATTTCATCCAACAACATAGATTATTTGTCGCGGTTAGTCGCTAAAGTACTATGATCGCTCAAATTGTCTCCGCTACACATAATTATAATGTCTACTTTTATATCAGAATAGAGATAAAAAATTTTGATTAAATCGAATATTTACCTTACCGATAACACAGCACGAATTGACCATCAGCGCAATCAATTGCATGGCTGTCGATACCGGTAGATGCCGGGTATGACTTGATTGCCACTCCAGAAACTGAACGGACGCTGCTTTGCTTGACCCGGTAGTGAATCTAATTTTGGCAACCGAACCAGGCAGGGATTCCGCTTCGACACCGTCTGTATCTGACCTCCAAGCAAGTGATCCGGCACTCGGCTGGATGTTCGCGCCATACACGTGATGTTGTATGGAAGCGCTACGAATACGGTACAAAAATGTCTCCTTCCTTAACAGAACCGAATTCATGAGTGGGGCTCTTGGATCAGAAAGTAACAAGACGCAGGTCGATAACATTTGCGCCATAAATTTCCTGCCGACGTAGCCATCTGAAGACCGAAAAGAATAAATCTGCTAACTGTTGATACGTTATTGCTTCCGATCACTTCGCCCAAAGGAACGAATGGACATTTTGAGTCGATCAGAAAACCCATGCCCGACATAACTGTGTTCCTTTCGTGAAAAAAGACATTGGCCTGTAAAACACAATTTGTTCCATCAAAATGTCGTTATCATTAATTGGAATGACCCCAATTTTCACAATATTTGTCTAAAGAACGATGTATTTGACTCCAAAACAGATTCAGAAGTTTCATCGTACAGGGTACTTGTTGCTGCCTGACCTATTTGACCCGGTGGAAATCAAGGTGTTGCGAGATGCTGCCGAAACTGTCTATGCGCTTGAACGTGAAGAAGTATTCAGGGAACGCGATGGCAAGACGGCGCGCACCGCATTCGCCGCTCATCACTATAACGAGGCTTTCCGGAGACTGGGGCGCCACCCGCGCCTTATTCACCCTGTAGAACAGCTGCTCGACGGAAAAGTCTATATGCATCAATACAAGGTTAATGCTAAGGCCGCGTTTACCGGTGATGTCTGGCAGTGGCATCAGGACTATGGGACTTGGGCACGCGATGACTTAATGCCCGCAGCCAGGGCCATGAATATTGCACTTTATGTTGATGATGCGGTCGAATTTAATGGTCCCCTATGGATGATTCCGAGGTCTCACAAACAAGGTGTATTTGAGGCCGGACACGACCTTCAGACAACCAGCTATCCACTTTGGACATTGGATCGCGAAACCATCACCAAACTGGTGGACGAAGGCGGTATCGTCTCAGCACATGGCAAGGCCGGCAGTGTGCTCATGTTTTACAGTACACTGGTTCATTGTTCACCGCCAAACTTGTCTCCATGGCCAAGAACCGTTGTTTACCTGTCGCTTTGCCATGTAGACAATCATATTCGCCGCTTTAAGCGGCCAGAATGGATCGCACATCGTGACTTCTCGCCAATCGAACCGATGCCGGATGATTGCTTGCGACAATTGTCAACTGCAGACACTGTGAGCTGACAAAATCGAGTGTCCCCTCTGGCATGCCTGCAACGCATGTGCCTGCTGGAAATCTCTGACGAAATGGTTTCTGTGAATCATGCCGAGGTATTTTCGAAATTGTATTGGCGCATTCAAGCCTCATTGATTTGACAACCAATTGCAACGAAAATCAGTTTCTTTCGACCGTGCAAATTCAATGGTACCTTCCAAGGGTGTTTCAAAATCAAGTTTGTATTTCCATCGTTAATCGTTACTAACTGCCCGCCTGTTTTTGATGGATGCTTGTAGTGTGGTGCGACACAATCGGTAGCAAGACAGACAATGTCGCTGGTATGGGATGCGGTCTGTGACGAATTACGGCCATAAACACCGCAGAGGATTCAACAGCAGCAGGCCAAATGAGCCGAAGCACCTTAAACCACGAGAATCTTGCGGTCTTGAACAAAGTGCGGCCGTACAGGATGAAACTTCGTAAAATAGGGACATGGCAAACGTAGCATTTGACACACTGACCGCATCGAAGGATTTGCAACAGGCCGGCTTTGAGACACCGCAGGCTGAGGCTATTGCCTTGGTGATCAATAACAGCCAAGGCGATCTTGCAACCAAGGCAGATATTGAGCTTGTGAAA
>JAJDZL010000219.1 GCA_022824665.1 Gammaproteobacteria bacterium
GAAGAGGAAATTGCAGGATTATTTGCTTAATTATAACTGCTCAAACGTATGCTACAGAAGCCAGTTTGGCTGCTTGTGATGAAATCTTGAGTTGCAGTCAGGCAGTTTCAACTGATGCGACGCATAGGTTGCTGACAGGTCAGTACGTTTCGTTCAGATTGGGAACTCGATTAACCAGACAATGGCACGAATATCCAGTGGTCGGCGTGTGTTATGAATCTATTACCTGGTTGTCAGTCTAAACTGCGGGTTGTTGTTCTTGAAATACCTGACCGCCTTTTGTTCCAGAGTGATTTTTTTTGCCGCATGTGCTGATACCGTTAATCATGAGCTACGCGACATTGACCGGTGAGCCAATGGTTCAATACTTACGGCTAAATTGCTGGATGCAATAACCAGTAGAGATTAAATTGTGCTTCATTGAATCTATTGATGTTTCACCAATTTATAATTGGAAAATGACGAGACTTCTCTTTCGGTTATGTTATTGACTTTGTAATTCGTTTCGAGGTAGATATTGTGCAAGGTAGTGTGGACGTGACAAAAGCGGCAAATCAGGCAACGGTTGACTGGAAGGTCAGCGGGATACCTGCAATTGATTTGTCTCTCATTCCTGAGTATCGCGTTGAGCCGGATTTAATCACTCGATATCAAAGTGATGGTGCAACCCTCCTGCGCGGTTTATATCGAGACTGGGTCAGTACGTTACGAGCAGGATTGCAAAGGAATCTGGACGATCCCATGGCGTACGCATTTCCCTGTGACAGCACGCCGGACGGCGCGCCCGGTCGATACTTCGACAGCTACTGCAACTGGCTGCTTATTCCGGAATACTTTGAGCACGTGACCCGCTCCTCAGCTGCGTCGGTGGCAGGCCAGTTGATGGGAGTCGAACAAGTCCAGTTTTTTCATGAACACGCATTTTGCAAGGAACCGGGGACGCAGCAGGCGACACCATGGCACCAGGACCTGCCGTACTACTGTGTTGATGGGACTCAGACCGTCAGTCTTTATGTTGCGCTCGATGAAATGTCTGCAGATGTTGCCCTGAGGTTCGTTCGCGGGTCGCACAGGTGGGGGCGATCCTTTCATCCGGTTTCCTTTTATGATGGCGCCAATTTTGACACCGAAGGTGAGGTGCTTGAAGCGGTGCCCGACATCGAAAGCAATCCGGACCGGTACGAGATACTGGTTTGGGACTTGGAGCCAGGTGATTGCATCGCATTTGATTTTCGAGCACTGCATGGTACAACCGCGGGTGAGGTAAAGCGCAGGCGAAGGGCAGTTTCCACGCGTTGGCTAGGTGATGACGTTAGGTACTGTGAACGACCAATAGCAACCTCGCCACCTTTCCCGGATATTGGCCTTAAGCCGGGTGATCGAATGAGAGAGGATTGGTTTCCGGTTCTGTGGCGGCGGTAGTCGGTGCGGAAATTCGTCTGCTGATTCTGTCAATTGTCCCGGGAGACAGTATTGGGGAGGACAAATCACGAGCGCTGGATGAAATGCGCGATTGAATTGGCCAATGCTGCCGGCCGAATGAATGAAGTGCCGGTTGGTGCTGTGGTGGTGCTGGAAAACGAGATCATTGGTCAGGGTCACAACCGTTCGATTGATGCGCGCGACCCAAGCGCGCATGCCGAAATCGTAGCACTCAGGGCAGCGGCTGCAAAACTTAAGAATTATCGACTTCCCGGCGCGAGTCTGTACGTTACGATCGAGCCATGTGCGATGTGTGCCGGCGCAATGATACAGGCCAGGATTAAACGTGTCGTATTTGGTGCCAGGGACCCGAAATCCGGTGCGGCCGGGTCAGTGTTTAATGTTTTGGATGAGGATGTACTGAATCACAAATGCGAGGTCATTAGCGGCGTACTTGAAATCGAGTGTTCGCAACTATTGCAGGCGTTCTTTCAAGCCAGAAGATAAAGTGGCGTCTTGCCGTTTCTTGCTACCTTAATCGCTCGTGACCAATGAGTCGGGAGCCAGAATAAATCCCCCGCCATTGGTCGGCAAACCTCGCCATAAAGTCGAATTTCCGTTTCGTTTGCCGCACAAATTGCCCAAGTGCCAATTCTAACGCGATTGAATACAATATTGCCGACTCCCTGAAAGGGGTACTGGAGAGGTACCGAAGTGGACATAACGGCGCGGACTCGAAATCCGTTGGGGGCGCAAGCTCCACGTGGGTTCGAATCCCACCCTCTCCGCCATTATCTCGGGTGCCTTTTTATGCCGGGTAGTTTTCGTCCTGGTCATAAATCGTGGATATCAAATCATTTAAACCACACAAGCTGAAAACCACCCGACATAATCGGTAGGCTGTTAGAGGTTGGCGAGGAAGTCCATCAGTTTATCGGATGGTTGGAAACGCTGCGATTTGTCCTTTCTCGGAGACAATAACTCTAAGCGAGTTGGCGGCGCGCAACCTCCAGTTTTGTCAGGCCAATTGCCATGATTCTAACTCCAGAATTGAATAGATAAAATGATGTTCGGGAGCTGAATCAATAGCACAAGAAATCAAAATCCCCACGCTGGCTTAAGAAAATATCCTCTGCAGTAAGATCCTTTGCTGTCCCAAGGATGAATTTTGGCTCTGCCCATGCATACCCATCTGGCCACACAACTTTATCGAGTATGTCATTTAATTCTTTGCTGATAGTGTTACGGTCAACCTCGCGATTCTCTTTCTCCATTAGGATGGCTATAACTGTGATTTTTCGCTTTTCAGATGTCCAGGTTGGTTCTGCTCCAAACCGGATTTGATAAAGTGACCTATAAACCTTTCCAGGTTCTGAATTGGGGCGTGCATGGCGTGACCATACACGTTGGCGGAACTGTTTCGTTGCTTCGTCAAAATCATCGGGAAATGCGAACTGCCCAAACTTACGTTCTAGTGCTGCTCCAAACTGGTGCCGTGTGATGTCATTTGAAAATCCAGTTTGGCGTTCCCATGTTTGTAGAACATCCTTGTGGACAGACATAACACGACGCAGATCAGCAACTACTTTCTCATCGGCATTTTCGATGTTTGTAAAGTATGGTCGTCTTCCTTTTCGGATGGCAGATAAAACCTGTTCGGTCACCTCAATTAGGGGGCACACTGCCACATAATATCTCCCACTAGTGCGACGAACAATGTCGCAGGTTTGACTAATAACAACGAGACCAGCGATATTTTCGACTACTTCTTCTGCGTCAAATGGATCATCGCCCTCTGCTATACCTGCAAACAGAAAACCAACGACAACTAAAGCAAAATCACCCAGTCGCAAGTGTTTTAGCGGCTCATCCAAATCTCTGATCGGTAATCTCTGGTCGACCAATGAACACGTCCTTAGCCATGCCTGATTTGCCTCTTGCGAGACACTGGTTCGGGTTCATCGGGAAAAGGCTCGATCATTTCTGTTCCATCAGCATCTTCGTGCATGATCATAGGTTGGAGTTCGCCAATCCGAAGTGTGGCACCTGTGGCAGCCTGCC
>JAJDZL010000185.1 GCA_022824665.1 Gammaproteobacteria bacterium
GGGCCATAAAACATATTTCACATGAATAATCCACTACTAAATATTGATCTTATGTAGATTAAGGATCACTCAACTGCAGAATATGCAGAACGTCGAAAATGGGATGCGCTGATGTCGGCGCACCACTAGCTGCCGTAGCACGGCTTGTTCGGCAAGTCGCTGCGCCACATTGCATACCTCGAGGATCAGTGGCTGGCACTGCTCGGCTGGCAGGCCGGTGCGTTCAAGCTGGGCGCCCGCGACCGCTGGATCGACTGGCGCGCCGAGCAGCAGTTTTCTCGGCTGCACCTGATCGCGAACAATGTTCGCTTTGTCATCCTGTCTCAGTTTCAGGTGCGCTATCTGGCCTCGTGGGTGCTGAGCACTCAATCACTGCAGATTCACCAGCCCTGTATGCTTAAACCACTGTATGCTTAAACCCCGATAAACGAATGTACCTGAACAAAGTCCTGGACCATACATGTTGAACATTAATGATCACCAGCCCCACAGACTTTCTCATTAACCTTTTCCAGGCTGCGGTCAATGCGGCAAAAGCAGACAACTGCCTGGCACCTCACCTCAGCAGCCTTGTACACGATAAAGTTCATGTCATTGGCGCGGGAAAGGCTGCCGCGGCCATGGCAAAAACCATCGAAAACAAATTTGCCGGGCAAACGTCCGGCATCGTCGTCACCCGCTATGGGCACAGTGTCAGCCTCGACACCATTGAGGTCATCGAAGCAGCCCATCCGGTGCCAGATGCATTGGGAGTTGCGTCCGCGCGTCGTATTACCGAGCTCGCTGCATCGCTTGGCCACGACGATCTGGCACTTTGCCTGATATCGGGAGGCGCATCAGCCCTGCTGTCGCTGCCACACCGCAAAGTCGCATTCAAAGATAAAAAGCAAATCACGCGACAGCTTCTGAAATCCGGCGCGACGATTGCCGAGATAAATTGTGTTCGAAAACACCTCTCAGCAATAAAGGGCGGACAGCTAATGAAACTGATCCATCCGGCTCAATCACTGACATTCCTCATCTCTGATGTCGTAGGCGATGATCCATCAACGATCGGGTCAGGTCCAACAGTTGGAGATTCAACAACTTGTACTGATGTTCTTAATGTCTTTTCTCATCACGATATCGATGTACCGCAGTACATTCTGAATCTGCTGGAGTCTGACCAGCTCGAAACTCCAAAACCCGACAGCCGGATCTTTGCGCGATCACAAACCATCATTGTCGCAACGCCGCTCGACGCGTTAATGGCAAGCGCGGCGATTGCCAAAGCAGCGAATATGAAAGTCATCATGCTTGGCGATGCCGTTGCGGGCGAAACCAATCAGGTTGCAAAAGAACACGCAAGAGTGGTACGGCAGCAACTCACAAAGCACTCAACAAATGAACCCTTTGTTGTCCTGTCAGGCGGCGAGACTACTGTGAAAGTAACCGGTTCAGGAAAAGGCGGGCCCAACACGCAATATGCGCTCGCATTAGCACTGGAACTCGGCAGCCTGAATAATGTGTATGCGATCGCCTGCGATACAGATGGAGTTGACGGCTCGGAACAAAACGCCGGCGCACTCATCGGTCCGGATACACTGGCGCGGGCACGCAGCCTGAATCTGGATGCGCTGGAGTTTCTGGAAAATAATGATGCCTACAGCTTTTTTTCGAAACTGGACGACCTTGTCGTGACCGGGCCGACCCTGACAAATGTCAATGATTTTCGCGCGATTTGCTACCTGCCGAAACCCGCTTAACCGACTGCCTTGGCTAGTTCTCTTTTACGAATGTCCTTGTACTGGGACTCAAAATCTGCTTTGATCGACGTGGCAACTTCTTTGGCGGTGCCGTCCACCTCATAACGCTTGCCTTTATTCCATTGCATCAGGTATTCATCGGTACCGGCAAGTTTCTTTTTCATCGCAATCAGATCAATTAATTCTTGAAACCGTTCGCTCAAGAGCTCTTTGTGCACACCCTCGGAATCTCTCGCCTCAACAACAGACGGTATGTCCTGCCAATACAAAATCTGTACTCTTGCCATCCTAAAATAACCTCGTGATGAAAAACCAGTCAATACTACCCGGTAAGCAACAAGCGCTGTCGATGCAAATTCGACTCGGGCTTTGTGTTCAATGTCAATGGATATCACAAATATATTAAAATGCGCTCAGAATCTCAGTACCAATTTGTCTAGACAGATACGAAATGTGGGCCAAGCGATTCCCAGTGCCACAATTTGACAGGCACTCACTGAAGAACCTTGAATGGACAGCACCCGTGATTCAGCGTGATCTGAATCGCGACGCGTTCGCCTGTGTTGCGGTTAACGCTGAACAAAGTTTTTTCGACAGGTTTAAATTTAGCGGAGAAAATCTGCTGGCTGTCGCATGCAGCCTGCCGGAACAGCCCATTACGGTTAGCGGCAACTCCTTTGCCTGGCCGATTCACCGAGTCGTCATCACCGATTCACTTGATGCTGATTCCTGTCAGGTGCTGGCCGACTGGATCACACCGCGTCCGATGAACACCCGGCTCGGTCCCGATCATGGCATTACGATTCATACCACTGAAGCCTACATCCTGATTGGCAACAAATTCGCCGATCACTGGGTCGCCAATCGAATCTTGCTGGACAATGAATGGCCGGGAGACCAAGCTAACGGTTACCGGGTTCTGTCTTCCAGTGAGACTGAAATTAACGACTTTCACGATGCTGTAGTCTATTTTGAGTGGTCGTGATATACTGCGCCAAATTTTTTTCAACTCTATTTCTCAAGTGGTCGTCCGTTGTCAGATTCAATTCAACTCGCGCTAAATCAGCTGGTCAAGGGTTACTCGGTTGAAACCACACCGGGAGCTGCAACAAAGATTCCTGATTATCGCTATATTCTGCCGCCTGGTACAACCGTCTACGTTACGCTGCTGCCCGGTTCATCGATTGACGATACGATATCGGTGTGCATCCGCCTGGCCTCCGAGGGATTCAACCCGGTTCCGCACTACGCCGCACGGCAACTGTCCAATCAACAAAAGGTTGCAGCATCACTGCAGCGCTTCCGGGAAGAAGCCGGGGGTACCCAGGTACTCGCGCTGGCTGGCAGCGCAAGGGTGCCGGTCGGAGAATTTGACAGCTCTATGCAGCTGCTGGAAACCGGACTGTTCGACAAGATGGGCATCACCCGTATTGGTGTTGCGGGACATCCTGAAGGCAGCCCGGACATCTCTCAACATCAACTGAAAGATGCGCTGCGCTGGAAGAATCATTTCCGCGAGCGCACTGATGCGCAAATGTACATCGTCACCCAATTCTGTTTTCAGGCGCAACCGGTGATTCAATGGGAGCGCGAGCTGATCGAACTTGGCAATGACTTGCCGGTTCATATTGGTGTGCCAGGCGTTGCCACAGTTGGAACGCTTATCAAACATGCTGTCGCCTGTGGAGTCGGCCCGTCCATGAACTTTCTCAAAAAACAAGCCAGAAGTGCGACCAAGCTACTCAAAAATTCCACCCCGGAACGATTATTGCATGAACTCGCCCAGCATCGTGCCTGGAATCCTGACTCAATCATTGAGCAGCTGCACGTCTTTCCGCTGGGCGGTTTGAGAAAGTCTGCCGAATGGTTTGAACACATTCAGTCTGAGGCTGAGACCCGCAGCAAAAGCGTCGCCTGAATTTCTGGCCAGCACATCTACTGACGAGACCCTGACGTGGTTCGCAATCTGTTCCAATGGCTGGACCGGCCACTAGGTCGAGATCAGCAATCCAGTTTACCTGCTTTGCGCAGCGCAATGACAGGCGAGTTTCTCGGCACCTTCGTGATGGTGTTCTTTGGTGTTGGCGTTGTGCAGGCTGCAGTCATATCAGGCGCACAGGTCGGCTTGTGGCAGGTTGCTGCAGTATGGGCGGTCGGTGTGACCCTGGGAATATACACAGCTGCATCACTTTCCGGCGCACACATCAATCCCGCAATTACCCTGGTGGTGGCCGTCTACGATGGTTTTCCCTGGCGGCGAGTGCCGTGTTACTGGTTTGCACAGGTGGCCGGTGCTGCAACAGCAGCGATCGTGCTTTTCACACTGTATGCGGATGCCATTGTATATTTTGAGCAGCAGCATGGACTGGTGCGCGGAGAGCCCGGCAGTCAGCTCAGTGCCATGGTGTTTGGCGAGTATTTTCCGAATCCGGCAGTATTTGGTACCACCGAAGAAGCGTTTCGCATCGCTGGACTCAGAACTGGATTTTTGGCTGAAATGGTCGGTACTGCAATGCTGGCGTTTATTGTTTCAGTTGTTACGCATGGCAGAAACTATGCCCGACCGAAATCAGCGGGTGCCGCGGTCGCGATCGGTGTAGGTGTCGCGGCGATTATTTCAGTTCTTGCACCGCTGTCGCAGGCCGGTCTTAATCCGGCCAGGGACTTCGGGCCAAGACTGATTGCGTATTTCGCCGGCTGGGGCGATATCGCCATTCCCGGCCCACAGGGCGGCTGGCTATTGGTCTATATCCTCGCACCGCTACTGGGTGCCTTGATCGGCGGCGGCATCTATCGCGTTGTCGCAAGAGAACTGCCACTCAGCGAAGACTGAAGGCTGTCTTACAATTGGTGAGGCCATTCACTCTGGGATGGCGAAGTTATTTCCGCCAAAATTGTTTAAAAATACTGTCATTGTGTTGATACAATTTGATATATTCTGAATATATCAGAGGAAGTCGTCTAAATGGATACTTCACTGAAGGTGATTCGGGGGCAGGTGCAAACGCTGCAGCTCGAAACTCCAAAGCCCAAACTGGATGCGGTGCTGCGAATCCAGGGGTATAAGGACCCGAACAAGGTTCGAAGAGTCATTCGCGAGTCTGCACTGACAGCAATTGAGGCTTTTATCGAAAATACTGTACCGACAGTTACTTATCGTATTGTAGACGTTCACTCTGTCGACCGCGAAGGCGCAGTACTTGGCGCCGCGGTGAAGTTGCAAAGCGAGATTTTTCAGCAATATCTTGCTGAAGCAAAGGAAGTCGTGGTGTTCGTACTAACGGTAGGCAAGCAGATCGATGATCAGACAATCAAGTGGATGGACGAGGAAAAACTGGTCGAAGCTCTGTTTCTGGAATCTGCAGCATGGTTAGGTGTAGAAGATGCAACCAAGCAATTTGTTTTGAAAATTCGCAACTGGGCAATGCAACAGTCGATGAGAATTTCCAGGCGCCTTGGGCCCGGCTACTCCTATCCCATTGACGGGCAGCAGGTGATGTGGGACTTGCTGGATCAGCGACCGCTGTTTGATCTGCTGGATGCTGCGGATATGCCGGTGACGCTGCTCGAAAGTTCGGCTATGCTGCCAAAGATGTCGCGCTCTGGCCTGTTTGGACTGATTCCGAGATAAGCTGAAAGCACGAATACTGACGATGAAAGTGAAAAACGACAAACTGGTCATTATTGGCGAGAACTTTAACGCCACCCGAAAGATCAAAACAGCCAGTGCGCGGGTTTTGCAGGACGGCGACAAATGGTACGTTACCTACACGAACCTCAACGGTTCTCAGGGTCGGCTGGATGTGACCTCAACGATACCCGAAGATCCAAATCAACAGCGGGTTTTTGCCATTCCGCATATCGCAGAAGCCTGCCGACAGAAGGACATGGATTACATTGTCTGGGCAATCAAGTCTCAGGAAGCGGCAGGTGCACACATTATTGATCTTTGTGTCGATGAAATGTCGGTTTATCCCGAAGAGCGCTTTGAGTGGATGCGCTGGCTTGTCAAAACCGCACAAAGCATCACCAGCACTGTGGTCGCGATTGATTCGTCTGACTCGAACACCATCTATGCAGGGCTGGACGCGCATGACGGCTCAATCAGCAGACCGGCGATCAATTCGTTCAATCTTGAAGATGGCCGGCAGGTGCTGGTCGATATGGCGCGCGACAAAAACGCGATTTTGTTCGCGAATGCAAGCGGCAATCGAGGTATGCCTCAGGATGCCGAACAGCGCATCAACAACCTGGAAGAGTGTATGCAAATGATGGATGAGGGAAACATTCCGATCGAGGACCGTTTCCTAGATCCACTGGTTTTTCCGATCGGTGCCGGCCCTGATTTCGGCAATCATTACCTGGACGCCGTCCGGGTGATGCGGGAACGCTATCCGAAGGTGCACATATTTGGCGGACACAGCAACGTTTCGTTTGGGCTGCCGCAACGCAAGATTCTCAATCATGCTTTCGTCGTGCTGGCGATTCAGGCGGGCTGTGACGCACTGATGATCGACCCGATCATGAACCCGGTCAAGCCATTTGATGATTTTCGATTTGCTGCCAATTCATTGACCGCAAAAGATGAGTACTCGGTCAAGTATCTGCAATACATTCGCTCACTGAGCCCGCGCCCTGCGCGGCCTTCGAGAAAGCCGAGTGCGGCGGCTTAACCGATGGGCCGCGGTATACAGTTATGCTGAGCGCAATCTCACCACCTAATGAAATGTATTGTTTTCAGACATTTTTCAGTTACATAATCTGTGTAGGAATTGACAAAACAGGAGAATCCACATGAAAGAGCTGCTGCCGCGCGAGCGTTTTGCGCGTGCCGTTCGACACGAGAAAGTTGATCGTGTCCCATTGCTATACAGGATGAAAAGCGAGGCGAAAGAAAAAATCGCCAGGGTTTATGGCGTTACCAAAACCGGTACTGGCATGAAGCATAACCCGGAACTTGAACTCAGGCTGGGCAACGATGCCATTATTTATCAGATTGGTATCAATGCACAGTTTTCACACCGGCATATTGAAATCGGTGAAACCTGGTACAACCACTTTGGCGTGGGATACGGCAAGAGCGGCCTGCAAGGTCGCACAGCCGAGGAACACGAGCTATTCACCAAGACCCAGGAATTCTGGGGGCCGGCCAAGGTGGTACCTGAGAACTTTCCCAATCACCACCCGATCACCTCCCTTGAGGAGTTGAAGAACTACACCTGGCCTGATCCCGCAGATCCCGCACTGCTCGACCCCATCAAGTCGCTGCTTGACGAGTATCAGGACGAGTATTTCATCATCGTTGATCTGTCGTCAACCCTGATCGAAGCGGCTTACGCACACCTGGTTGGCACGCAGAACTTTTTCCTGATGCTGTTTGACCAGCCTGAACTGATCGACGGCGTGCTCGACGGGTTGACGGAGTACTATACCCAGTTGGGTAAAAATGTCATTGATCTTGGCATCGACATGATTCGTGTCGGCGATGATATTGGCGCGCAGCAGTCAATGATGATTTCTCCGGCGCAATGGCGGGAACTGGCCAAACCTCGTTTCCAGTATATGTTTGATGAATTCCGCAAGTCCAACAGTGAAATATTCATCAAACTGCACTCCTGTGGAGACTACTCGCCCATCATTGGCGACATGATTGAGCTTGGTGTCGACCTGTCCGGTCTGATGCAGCCAACCGGTGGCAATAAAAACCAGGTAGAACTCAAGAGTAAATTTGGTGACGACATCGCATTTATCGGTGGCTTTGACGTTCAGCGTCTGCTGCCGAGAGGACAGGTGGAACAGGTTCGAAACGGCGTCTGCGAAGTCATGAAAAACCTCGCAACGGGCGGCGGCTACATATTTTCACCATCTCATTACATTCTCGCTGATGTACCCATTCAGAACATCTTCACCATGCTCGAAGCACAGCGCGATTTTGGAACCTATGGCAAATACCCACTAAACTGACCGATGATGCAACTGGATACACAATTTTTTGATTATGAGGGCCCTGAAGAGCCCGAGTTAATGATCCCCGAAGGCTGGGAGGACCGAGCTCCTGCAGGCTGGGAATGGGAAACTTTGTGGGAGGCGGTTGAAACCGGCGACCATATTTATACCGATGAACGGGTTCGCGAAGCGATCAGTCTGAATATTGACCCGCGAGTAATTCTGGACGATGGCCTATTTCCTGGCTTTAATCTGCAGGCTGATCGTTTCAGCGCGCAAGTCATATTCATTCCGGAAATGCTGATTTCAGCCCGCGCCATGAAAGCAGGACTCGCCCTGATTCGGCCGCTGCTCGCGGCTCAGGCAGAAAAACCGGTGGGCACATTTGTAATCGGTACCGTGCTTGGAGACATGCACGACATCGGCCAGTCGATTGTTACCATCATGCTGGAAAACGCCGGCTTTAATGTCATAAATCTTGGTACCGATGTACATCCAGACCGCTTTATCGAAACTGCGCAAAAAGAAAGCGCAGATTTGGTTGGATTTTCGGCTTTGCTTTCCACCACAGTCTATTATCAGAAAGTTACCATTGAGGAGTTTCTGAACGCCGGACATCGGGACAAAGTCAAGATTCTTGTTGGCGGTGCGCCGACAACCCAGGACTGGGCTGACGAATGCGGCGCCGATGGATGGGGGAAAGATGCCGTCGATGCGGTCAAGCTTGCGCTTAAACTAGTGGAGACTCCGCGCGCTGCCTGGAACTGACATGTCCAACAAGATTGCCGTCACCTTTGCCAGGCTTT
Source organism: Gammaproteobacteria bacterium (assembly GCA_022824665.1). Taxonomy (GTDB): domain Bacteria; phylum Pseudomonadota; class Gammaproteobacteria; order Arenicellales; family JAJDZL01; genus JAJDZL01. The sequence goes on from JAJDZL010000185.1 coordinate 8,498, forward strand.
CGCAACGAAATGAAGCGAAGTCGGTACAAGTGGCGCGCAACATTACCATTCTTGATGCCGCCAGACAGGCCGGTGTCGACATTGAGGCGACTTGCGGGCTGCGCGGCCGCTGCAGAAGCTGCCGGGTAAAAATCATCAAAGGCGATATGCCGCCTCCGACTGTGCAGGATGCTGTACAGCTCGGACACGATGAGGTGCTGGAAGGTTTTCGCCTGTCCTGCCAGACTCGGATGCTGGGTGATACAACAGTCATGCCCATGCCGCCCAAGGCTGAGGAAGGCCACAAAATTCTGGCGGCGCATGATTCCAAAGCAGACACATCTGTACTCCATCTGGACAGCGGCATCAAAAAAATATTGGTGCAATCTGACACCCCGGTTGAAGAGCATCATCAGACCTCAGACGTTGAAGAAATACTGTCGAGCATACCGGATCTCAAGAGCACCGAGGTAGCGCTTCGATGCATTCGAAAAATTCCGCTAGAGCTTCGCAAGCAAAATGGCGTCCTCACTATTACCGGGTTTAACGGCGACATCATTGACATCGAGGCGGGCGACACGACTGACCACAGCTACGGCGTTGCTTTTGACATTGGCACCACCAGTGTTGTGGCCACGTTGCTTGATCTTCAAACCGGCGAACAACTGGCTTCTGCCGGTGGTGTCAATGCGCAGGCTGTTTACGGCGGAGACCTGATGTCAAGAATCGCTTATGCGCAGTTCGACACCAAAAAACTGACAACCCTGCGCGCCAAGATCATCAATCAGGTGAACGAATACATCCGCCAGTGCTGCAGTGCTGCAAACGTTAATCCAGACCACGTTTACAAGATTGTAATCGTCGGCAACACCTGCATGCACCATATCTTTCTCGGCATTGATGTTTCCTATCTTGGGCTCGCACCCTACGCGCCTGTGGTGCGGGAAAATCTTGTTATCCCGGCAGAAGAATTGCCACTGAAAGCTGCGCCAAATGCCCAGGTGTGCATGCTGCCAATCATTGCCGGCTTCGTCGGTGCCGATACCGTCGCCTGCATCCTGTCAACAAGAATTCACGAAAGTGATGACATTCGGGTGCTCGTTGATATTGGGACGAATGGTGAAGTTGTAATGGGCTCGCGTGAGTGGCTTACCGCCTGCTCAGCTCCCGCGGGACCGGCACTTGAAGGCGCACAAATTCGTGATGGTATGCGCGGTGCGGTCGGCGCGGTCGAGAAAGTCGAAGTTAAAGATGATTTTGTGTGCTCTACCATCGGTGACGTTCCGGCAATCGGCATTTGCGGTTCAGGGCTGATCGACGCGGCCGCGAGACTGATCGACCAGCAGCTCATGGATGCAAATGGAAATTTTCGTAAACACGATTTGGACGAACTGCCCACTGACATTCGAAAACGCTTGATTGTTTCAGAACACGGGCATCGTGAATTTGTACTCGTTTGGGGCGAAGAAGGCGGCAAAACAAATGCAGTTGGCATTACCCAGGGTGACATACGACAGCTGCAGTTGGCCAAAAGCGCAATCTATTCCGGCATTCGGTTGCTGCAATCGGTGATGAATATCAGCGACGATGAGATCGAGCAGCTGATGCTGTGCGGCGGATTTGGCAATTACATCAATATGGAAAGTGCAAAAACCATACGCTTGCTGCCGGGACTCAGTAATGAACATATCAGTTATGTCGGCAACGCTGCTTTGCTGGGGGCACAAATGGCGCTGCTGTCGGAAGCAGAACGACAAAATGCCTACGAGATCACCCAGGACATTCAGCACGTGGCTCTGGCAGCGCGTCCGGACTTTCAGGATATATTTGTAGATTCAATGACTTTTATGGGCTCACGCTTCCCCACATCCGCCAGATCGAGCCGTCGCAAAAAGAAAAATCAGCGTCAAAAACACGTTGTATAATCGCTATATATAACAAATATCTGTAGCGTATATCTACAGTTTAAAGATATACAAACCGAGGCAGAGTATATTGGAGAGCCTGCCAAAAATTTATTTGCTGTTTGGATTTCTTGGCGCTGGTAAAACAACGCTGGTCAGAAATCTGTTGCAAAATGCTGATTCCAGCATTCCCACCGCGGTCATCGTCAATGAGTTTGGAGACGTCGGCATTGATGGCCAAATCATTCAGGGCAACACGATCGACACAGTTGAATTGGTTTCCGGATGCATTTGCTGTACCCTGAAGGGCTCCCTGATGAGTGCGATCGAAGAGCTTGTCGACGACAAGGGTGCCCGGCGAATTGTTGTTGAGGCAACGGGCGTCGCTGACCCTGAAGATATGCTGGATGACCTGGAAGATACGTCTGTTACGGATTCTCTTGAGGTTGCACCACTTGTCACTGTTGTTGATGCATCGGGTTTCAACAAGATTCGGCCGGTGCTCGGTGAGTTTTACACCTCGCAGATTCTGAATTCCGATTTGATCATCGTCAACAAAATCGATCGAACGAACGAAGCGGAGTTAGAGAACGTTTCCCGGCAAATCAAGGAAATCAATCCATGGGCAGAAGTTCGATTTACCGAACACTGTGATGTTGACGCCAACCTGATTTTTAGCGATCAAACCTCCACCCTGCTGCAGAATCACGAAGCATCGGCCAATGGACACGACCACCACCATGACCACGACCACGGCCATCATCACGGCAGACATGACACGATGGAGTCCTGTGTAATCGCACCATCAAAAAGTATTACACAAACGAAACTTGAGGAGTATTTCAACCGGCTGCCTGAAACGGTCTGGCGTATGAAGGGGCATATGCTGATCGATGGCCAGCCTCACCTTGTGCAATATGCTGCTGGACAACTCAACTTTGACGAAACTGAACCAAAGACGCACTATCGGATGGTTGCGATTGGCCAGGAGCTTGATGAAGCGGCATTAGCAAACGGCCTGGGCGTGCCGATTACGAGCGCGGAGCATTAGCTATGGCCAATAAGGGACCCAAGGCCAGGTCATTAAGCGACGCAGCTTATGAAGAGTTGGTGAAACGGATTACCCGACTCGATTTAGAACCGGGTTCGGTACTGGCTGAAAAATCTCTGGTCGAGGAAATCGGCATCGGTCGTACGCCGGTGCGCGAAGCGCTGCAAAGATTGGCCATGGAGGGACTGGTGGTTCACAGACTGAATCGCGGCATGTTCGTTTCTGAAGTCGGTTATGCCGAAGTTCAGGAAATTTATGAGTTCAGAAGTATGATTGATGGCTTTGCGTGCCGCCTGGCTGCACAACGTGCGAGCAAAGCGCAGGCGAACCGACTCATGGAGATTCACACCCAATTGGTTGACGCTACAACCAACGACAACATCGATGCGTATGTTGTATTGAATCGGGAGTTTTACTGCGTTTTGGCTGATGCCACCAACAATTCCTACATTCGGGAAACCATTCCAAGAATCATGAATCTGCATCTGCGACTGTGGTTCATTATTTCCAATCGACTCGGTTCGTGGCATTCCATCGCACGGTCACACGAAATCATGACTCGGGATGTCGCAGAAGCGATTACACAGCATGACGCAGAGCGTGCTGAGCTGGCGGTGAAAAACTACATTGCACAGCGCCATCGGGATTTGCGTCACACGTTCAGCTGAGCGCGCAGCGCCTCAATTATTCCTGTGTTCGATTTCACGCAGCGCTTTGCCGGTGTGTGAATGCACTGAATTCCTGACATCTTCCAAGTGGCCCTGAACAACCACTTTACCGCCCTCGTCTCCGCCTTCCGGCCCCATATCAATGACCCAATCGGCTTCTGATACAACATCAAGGTTGTGCTCAATAACTACCACCGTATTGCCGGCATCGACCAATGCGTGGATGACTCGCAGAAGCTTTTCAACATCCGCTACATGAAGGCCCACAGTGGGCTCATCAAGAACGTAGAGCGTGCCTCGAGCACTTTCGTCAGTCGCGCTTGGACGAGCAGGTGCATTGCCTCTGGACAATGCCTTGGAAAGCTCAGAAACCAGTTTGATTCGCTGTGCTTCACCGCCGCTCAGAGTCGGACTTGACTGTCCAAGGGTCAGGTAGCCGAGTCCCACATCAGTCAATAGTTTAAATACCCGTTCCAAAGACGGCAGGGCCGAAAAGAATTCCTGCGCTTCCTCTACACTCAGGCTCAGCACTTCGGCTATAGACTTCATTCGATAACTGATACTCAGTGTTTCCGGATTAAACCTTGCTCCATTGCAAGTTTCGCAGCGCACCCTGACATCGGGAAGAAAATTCATGGCAACTTTCTTTTCGCCCTGACCATTGCAATCCGGACAGCGGCCTTCAGCAACGTTAAAAGAAAAACGCGATGCCGAGTAGCCGCGCAGGCGTGCCTCAGGCGTCTGTGCAAAGAGGTTGCGTATCGTTTGCCACACATTGACATAGGTCGCGGGACATGACCTCGGCGTCTTGCCGATTGGCCTTTGATCGACTTCGAGTACTTTTCGAAGGTGCTTCCACCCGGTAATTTCGTCGCAGTTGATCCATAATCTTGATTCCGATTCGGTACGCCTTTGCGATAACACCTGCGCGAGATTTCTGAAAAGCACATCTCGAACCAGCGTACTTTTGCCACTGCCGCTCACGCCGGTAACGCACACCAGTGACTGCAGTGGAAAAACGGCATCAATGCCCAACAAATTGTGACACTTTGCTGCGTGAACCTGCACTGAATATTCGATTGATGGAGCGGTGCGCGTTCTGGCCATGGGGTGCTTTAACGGAGACCGCAGCATCGCACCGGTAACGGAAGCCGGATTTTCCCGTATTTCTGCGAGAGTTCCTGTCGCAACCACCTCACCGCCCCGAACCCCACCGCCAGGGCCAAGATCAATGATGTTGTCTGCCGAGACAATCGTTGCTTCATCGTGCTCAACAACCACGATCGTATTGCCTTTATCACGCAGGGACTGCAAGGCGGACAGCAGTAATTTGTTATCACGACTGTGTAATCCGATGGTGGGTTCATCGAGAATGTAGCAGGCTCCACAGAGGCTGGACCCCAATTGCGCTGCCAGGCGGATTCTTTGCGCTTCACCGCCACTTAGTGTTGGCGCCGCCCGGTCAAGCGACAAGTAGGACAGACCCACGGATTCGAGAAATGCAAGGCGCGATGTCAATTCAGCCAGTACGTCACGTGCCGCATGGCGCTGACGGGCAGACAAACGCAATTTCGACAGTCTTTGTTTGGCAGTTCCAACTGACCAGGCAGTCATCCGGTCAATCGAAATGCCATTAAACCTGACGGCCAAAGCTTGCGGATTAAGTCGCTTTCCGTTGCACTTGTTGCATACATCGCGAGCTATGCTCTCATCCAGTGCGTCATCATCCGCCTGGTCATATTGATTTGAGCTGATACCCGTGCCGAAGCAAGCGCTACACCAGCCTTGACTGGAGTTATAGGAAAAAAGCCGCGGATCGAGATCCTCAAATGCCTGATCACACCGAGAGCACGATCGAGTTGTGGAATAAAGTTCAAGCTTTTCGACGTCCTGTTGCTGATCCAGTGCAGGCCATGCTATGCGAAAGTGCCCCTTGCTCACGCCGAGTGATGCGTCAATCGCCGCGCGCAGATCGTCAAACGCCCTCCCCTCATCTGAACCAAGCGAAACGGTGGCGATGGGCATGTCGACGTTATGCAGCCGATAGCGGTCAAGCGGCTGCCAATCGGTAGTGGGGCGAAGTGCGCCATCCACCAGCAGGTGCTGCACGCCTTTTTTTCGTGCCCACTCACCCCATTTGTTGTGGTATCCCTTTCTGGATACAACGAGCGGTGCAAGAATACTGATGCTGGTATCTCGATACTCCTGAAAAATTTGCTGAACGATCGAATCGACCGAGCGGGCGTGAATCTCGATGCCACAATCCGGGCAAAACTGAATGCCAAAGCGAACAAACAGCAACCGAATGTAGTGATAGATTTCTGTCAGTGTTGCAACGGTACTGCGCCGGCCACCGCGGCTGATCATTTGTGCGATTGCGACAGTTGGCGGCAAACCGGTTACGGAATCAAAGTCCGCTGCTGCGGCCGGCTGGACGAATTGTCTCGCGTAGGCATTAATCGTTGCGAGATAGCGTTTTTGTCCTTCAGTAAAGAGTATTTCAAATGCCAGTGTACTCTTGCCACTGCCGCTCATCCCGGTAATAACCGTTAAGGCGTTATACGGAATGGACACGGAAATATCTTTGAGATTATGTTCCCTGGCATTGTTGACCCTGATTTCTCGATTAGCCGGACGCACCGGCGGTGCAGTTGAATGTTCAGCGAGATTTCGTTCGCGTTGCTCGCCAAAGTAGTCTTTGAGCGCGATCGCAGTGGCCGTTTCGAATTTCGCTGATACATTCTGTGGAGTTCCTTGCGCGACAATCTCACCGCCGAAGTCCCCTCCTTCAGGCCCAAGATCGATCAGCCAGTCGGCACTCGAGACCAGATCCAGGTTGTGTTCTATCACCACCACCGAGTGTCCGCTATCGATGAGTTTTTGTAGCGAAGTGATCAACTTGGCAACGTCGGTGAAGTGCAACCCCGTCGTGGGTTCATCAAACAGGAATACCACGTGGTCCCGCGTCTTTCGCCGGCTGCTGGTTTTCTTGGCGATATGCGCAGCAAGTTTGAGTCTTTGCGCTTCGCCACCACTCAGCGTAGGAACCGGTTGACCGAGTTTCAGGTATCCAAGTCCGACGTCGATAAGCGGTGCAAGTGCATTGATGATTTTGACTTCATTTTGAAAGATATCGATTGCATCAGAGACGGTCAGGTTCAGTACATCAACAATCGACAAAAGGTCTTGAGATTCTCTGGTTTTGGAGCGTGAGTCGGACGCGACTTTGACATCGCAGATTTGTGAACGGAATCTGTCTCCGCTACAGTCAGGGCAGCGCAGGTAAACATCACTCAGGAACTGCATTTCAATGTGCTCAAACCCACTTCCTTCACAGGTCTCGCAGCGCCCCAGTTTCGAATTGAAACTAAAATATCCGGCTGTGTAGCCTCTGGCTTTAGCCAGTGGTTCGCGTGCAAAGAGCTCTCGGATAGGCGTTAGCGCTCCTACATAGCTGACTGGATTAGAGCGCGTGGTCTTGCCTATTGGCGCCTGTGAAACCATCACCATATCGTCAATATTCTCAAGACCTTCAATTGCAGTATGCCGACCCGGGGAGTCGGTGGTTTTTCCCATTTTCCGACACACACCTCGATACAGCACCTCTTCAACAAGCGTCGACTTGCCGGAACCGCTGACACCGGTAATGCAAACCAATTGACCGAGCGGTAGCGAAACATCGATGTGCTTGAGATTGTGTTGCCCCGCCCCCTTGATTTGCAATTGCAGCTTCGTCGCAGGGCGAACATTTTTCGATAATGACGGCAGATATCCGCCATCTCTCAGACAGGCTGCTGTGATGGATCTTGGTGCTTGAAGAAGATCCGCCAGAGTGCCAAAATGAACCAGCTCACCGCCCCCGGAGCCGGGGCCAGGTCCGAGATCTGCCACGTAATCAGCTGCGCGAATCACCTGTTCTTCGTGTTCGACAACCAACAGGGTATTGCCGGCGTCTCGCAAGCGGTGCAGAATTGAGATCACGCGATCGATATCACGACTGTGCAAACCAATGGTCGGCTCATCCAATACGAACAGCGTATTGACAAGTGTCGTACCGAGCGCGGTCGTCAGATTGATTCTTTGGACTTCTCCACCGCTCAACGTTCGTGACTGTCGGTCCAGATTAAGGTATCCGAGGCCAACACCTTCAAGGTATTCAAGACGTGCCCGAATTTCGTTTAGCAGTAGCTCCGCCGCCTCGTCATAGGGCGCGGGGATCTGAAGACGTGCAAAGAACTCGACGCAACGGTGGATTGGTATTGACACAACATCGTGAATCGTTAGTCCCGGCATTGTCCTGAATGCATCATTGGACATACTGAATCCGGGATGTCGGTATTTTTGGTAACCGACAATGGATTCGATTTCCTGCCCCAGGCGCCAATTAAGTGCTTGCGGTTTGAGTCTTGCACCGGCACAGTCTGTACATTCCGTATATGCGCGGTAGTAAGACAAAAATACCCGTACATACATCCTGTGCTTGCGGCCTTCCTGCCAGTCAAAAAAGCGTTTTACGCCATACCATTTGCGACTGTACCAGCCGCCTTCACCCTCGATGACCCATCTTTTATGTTCCTGGCTCAGGTCCCGCCACGGTGTATCCAGTGGAATATCGCTTTTTTCACCATAATTCAGAATATCGCGATAGCTTTCACTGTAGACGGGGGAGTTGAACGGGCGAATGGCGCCTTGCCTGAGTGACAGTCGTTCATCAGGGATGACCTGACCATAATCAATGCCAATTGTTCTCCCGAACCCCCTGCATGTATCGCAAGCGCCGATGGGTGAGTTAAACGAAAACTGATTGGGCGTTGAAGTAGAAAAATCAGTACCGCAACAGCGCAGTTTATCGGTAAATTCAACTTCGCTGCCAACACCCTTGCCATTTTTGTCAAGGCGCTGAACCAGAACAGAGCTGGAGCCGCGTATCATGCAAACCTCGATTGCTTCGATCAACCTTGAGCGATTTTGTGCGCTAAGACGAACGCGATCCTGAATGACCAGCATGGTTTCATCCCTGCGATAGGCGATACGCGTATAGCCCTGATTGTTGAGATATTCCTCGGCGTATTCGGTAGAAAGACTCGCGGGTACAAAAATGGGAAACATAACCCGAATCATGGCGCTGGCATCGAAGTACTGATAAATTTCGTCGCAGATTTCGTCGTGCGAACGTTGCTTTACCTGCTTACCGCAACTTGGACAGTAAATTAACGCAATTCTTGCAAACAGTAGCTTGAGGTGGTCATTGATTTCCGTCATGGTACCGACGGTCGACCGCGTCGTTCGAACCGGGTTCACCTGATCGATTGCGACTGCCGGCGGTACATTGTTTATTGAATCTGCATTGGGACGATCCATACGATCCAGAAATTGCCTGGCATATGGCGAAAAGGTCTCAACATACCTTCGCTGCCCCTCTGCATAAACGGTGTCAAAAGCAAGTGACGATTTGCCAGAACCACTCACTCCTGTAATGACGGTGAGTTGATTGAGCGGGATATCCAGATTAATGTTCTTGAGGTTGTTGTGCCTTGCACCGCGCACCTCAAGATGGATATGGTTTTGTTTTTGTGAATTTTTTGACACGATGATCAATCAGGAAAAAAGATGTTCTTACCGCAACATCTATTTGTACGCATGAGCAGCCTGATTTTTCCGTCTTGAAAATGCGATATCAAGCCGCTGGTGGGGTCTTTTTTCTATCACAAGAAGGTTTCGCCAACGCCGCTGGATTGGCAATATATGCGATTATTGATCGTAATTTCTCGAAAGCCAGTGCGTTTAGCTTAACAGCTATTTTCACAGCGTCTCAACTCAGAATCCGTTTGTCGCATGGAGCAGGTTTACCTGTGGCGTCAGTTATCCCGACATTTCAAAATACCGGAGTTGAACAATATGGTAGATGGAAGGACAATTAGAACTAGACAGTTCAGACTTCACTAGTAGCAAGAATATGGCATATCCATAGCAGGCGATCGATCAAACTCAAGTTCAACTGTGTAGATCACACGACTTGCAAGGAGTGGATACGGGGAAGTCGTATCGGATACGTGATCTTGTAAACCGGGTACTACGATCAAGCCGAAACCTCTAACCGGACAATTTCATTGTAGATATAAATGAAGACAGTTGCACCTGGACTAAAATAATTGGTATGCATCAAAAACCTTTTCCCAAACCGCTCCCAGAGCATCCTTTACCGCTGGATGATTATCTGAATCGAACAGATCGTGCGGATGTTGGTCGCAGTGCATTTTTCTCAGGCCGAGATGCCGAGTACGATGTATTCAAAAATGCTGCTACCAGGCTGAATGCTGGCGATATCGGTGGCGGCACGATGATCTTCCAGGGTGCACCGGGTGCCGGAAAGACTGCACTGATGCTGGAATGCATGGAGGCGGTCAGATGTCACTCCACCCCGGATGATCCCTGGGCTGCAGCCTCCATTCAAGCTGAAACGCTGAAGTTTCCCTCGAAGGTTGTTGGTTTGATTGTACAGGCAGTCAATACGGAAAGTGAACGGCTTGCAAAAATAGCACCAAGTGCTATCTCGGGAAAGCTGGAGGACTATCTGAAACTCGGTCGAAAACTTTTCCAGGAGTTATCAAAGCGAGGAGTTGGAGCAGTGGGATTTTCAGTTGGTGGCAGACCTGAGCCCCGCGACACTTCGGATTCAGAGCCACCAGCAGAGTGGGTGTTCAACGAGTCGGTGCCGTTGCTCAAGAATTTCCATTTGGTGGTATTTGTGGATGAGGCGCAGAACACCTCAGTGGCAGACTCCACTCGAGGGGTAATGAGCAGTCTGCACAATCCTCCCATGAACATTCCTTTGGTGACAGCCTTCTTTGGTTTGAGCGATACTCAGCAGGTATTGCGCGAGTGTGGTTTTTCGAGATTTCCAGCTGGCCGAGTGGTGAATCTGGAACCGCTTTCAATGGATGATGCAGCAGGTTCCTTCAGGCGCATGCTGGATACTTATTTCACAGGAGAAGCGCAAGAGAAGTCTCACTGGGAAAGTGCACTTGCAGAGTTATCACAAGGGTGGCCGCAGCACATTAACCGGATCAGTGTCGCAGCTGGTCGGGTGATACGCGCCAATCAAGGCCGGTTGGAAAGGCATTTGCTTGAGGAGGCATTGGAAAAAGGAACCGAA
>JAJDZL010000059.1 GCA_022824665.1 Gammaproteobacteria bacterium
CCACCCGCCAGTTTTCGACAGGCACCATTGTTATTGCACATCTCGACTGCACCCTGAAACCCGTTGCCGGCGCCCGTCCAGCCCTGCCAGTCCAATACGGTGCTGATCTCAGGTACAGCATAATTCGACGGATAACGAAACAGTCGCTGGTCATCCATTTTGGGTGGATTGACGATTTTGCCTGGATTCATAATACCGTCAGGATCAAACAGCTGCTTGATTTCACCAAAGGTATCAACCATGCGTTGACCGAACATTACGGGGTGAAATTCCGAACGGCACAAACCATCCCCGTGCTCCCCTGAATGTGATCCCTTGTACGCCCGCACCATGGCAAAACATTCTTCGGCAATCGCCCGCATTGCCTGAACATCCTGATTCTGGCGCAGGTCCAGTACCGGCCTTACATGTAAACACCCGACTGAAGCATGTGCGTACCAGGTCCCGCGTGTGCCATTTTTGCGAAATATCTCGTTGAGTCGCGCGGTATATTCCGCCAGGTCCTCGAGTTCCACTGCACAGTCCTCGACAAACGAAACAGGTTTTCTGTCGTCGCGCATCGACATCATGATGTTGAGCCCGGCTTTTCGGACTTCAAAAACTGCACTTTGAAAAGCTGGATCAACCGCTTCAATCACGCCACCCCGAGCACGCGCAGGATTTGAGAAACTGTACCCCAAATCAGACATAAGCTCGGTGAGCGCACTGAGCCTTAACTGATTCTCGAGTGCCTCATCTTCAGCAAATTCCACCAGCAGTACTGATTGCGGATCACCGGTAATCATGGCATCAACAGTTGCGCGGTAGAGCGGGATTTCGCGGGCGAGGTCAATCATGGTGCGGTCGATGAGTTCGACGGCAACCGGGTTCAGTTTGACGATGTGCTGCGCTGACTCCATGGCTGCGTGAAAACTCGGAAAATGGCAGATTCCGAGCAGTTTGTTTTTGGGTAAGGCTGCCAGTTTGAGATCGACCGAGCGCGTACAGGCGAGCGTACCTTCAGAACCGATCAACAGGTGTGCAGGATTCAAAGTTTCCTGCTCGGGCACCAGCGCATCGATGTTATAGCCACCGACTCTGCGCAGCACCCTGGGGAAGCGTTTGGTGATTTCGTGCTGTTCACGGGTGCCAATTTGGAGCAGCGTCTGAAACAGCGGGTGAACATTGGCCGCGCGCGAATTCATTTCACCAAATTTGAGTGTTTCACCACTACTCAGGAAGACGTCAATCGCAGCAACATTGTCTCGCATCAGTCCATAGCGAATTGATCGGCTGCCACACGAATTATTGCCTGCCATCCCCCCGATCGTAGCTCGGCTGGCTGTAGATACATCAACTGGAAACCATAATCCCAGCGGTTTAAGCTGCCGGTTGAGCTCATCGAGTACCAACCCGCCTTCAACTCGAACTGTTCGATTTTCTGCATCCAGATCGAGTACTCGATTCAGGTGCTTGGTGTAATCGAGCACGATCGCGTGATTCACCGTTTGACCGCATTGTGACGTGCCGCCACCGCGCGGCAGCACCGCAATCCCATGGCGCTTTGCGTACTCTAAAGTGACTGCCACATCCTGATGGCTTTTTACCACAACAACAGCCAGCGGCATCATTTGATAGCTCGATGCATCGGTGGCATAGCGCCCGCGGTCAAAGCTATCCGTCAGGACCTCACCTTGAATTTGATCTGCCAAATCGTTACGTATGGCAGCGGCGATTTTTGTCAATTTGATTGTCCGTACAAAGCAAACTCAGCAATAGGTCGCGTTCCAGGATATTGGATCAAAATGCCATTGAGAGCTGTCGTAATTGTGGGTTGTTGCAAAGAATTGTACAGTACGGAAAACCGCCAATCCCTTTGCGAATCGTTGCACCTGCGAAGGTCCAAGTTTCCGGCAGCAGATTTTCGCGGCGAGACTCGTTTACGGTGCCTCGATGCGAATATAATCGTGCACATCAGCTTTATTCCAAGCAAACTTTGACCAACCTGATCGACGGCGTTTTCGTACGCCAAATGAATGGTCGCGCACACGAGCAGCACCAGTGCATTCGAACTGCTGGATACCAACTGAATTCAGGACAAGCACAAGCCTGGTTGGTAATTGCTCATGCTAGTTATCCCACCAGTCGGATTGATGAATTAAAGTAAAAATGCTGATTATCCAATGTACACGCAGCCACAACTTTACACGTAAGTTCATATGAATGTAACCCTGTCCTGGAATTTTCTACAGCTTATCATTGATGAAGCCGCAACCAATAAGCTAATGTCTTTAGCATTAATGCATTCTCTGGACATTGCAAAAAACTCAGTCGATATCAACGAGGGAAAATTTGCCCAGATAGTGGAAGCATCACGGATCATGTCTCCACCGTGGCGTTTGGATCTCTTACGGAATACATCGATATTTTTTTCTTCTTTGCATTCTGAATTGACGCTCGAGAATTGGTTCGAGGAGGTAGAGCTCCATCTGAATAGCGATGAAGCGATGACAACCATTGCGAAAGAATGGGCGGTGGTGAGCGAGGTATTCGAAAGTGCCAAAGCGGATGTGATTGAACAGGACATGGAGATTAACGCAAAGAATATCGCAATTCGACTTGCTGTCAGGCTGATGCCGCTCGAGATACTCCCGCACATGACTCTGAAAGAGTACCATCAATACGCTAAGCTGCTGTTGCGCACGGAGAAGTAACTGCAGGTGCCTTTTTCCTGCCTTCAAAGTCTAACGAATATATTGCCAAAGAAGACTGTCCAAACCCGCAAAGCATTTTCGCTTGAAGCGACCAAAACCCCGCAAACTGCTGACACAAAACAGGGATTTCGAGCAATCAAATTCGAGTGATACTTTGAAACAGGGTATACTTTGTGCTTCTTTGTGAAGCGATGCCGCGAATTACCAAGATTCCTATGCCTTCAGTACCTGTTATCGACATCTCCAGTCTGCAAGACGAAAGCACAACTGCATTACAGTCGGTTGGCAATGAGCTCCGTAAGGCGTCTCAGGACAATGGCTTTTTCTATATTGCCGGACACGGTATCGATTCGGAGTTAATTGACGCTACTTTTGACATTGCCAGACAATTTTTCTCGCTGCCGGCCGAGCAAAAGGCCAGCGTACAAATGTCTGGCACCCATCGCGGCTTCCTGCCAATTGGCGGGGCAACCATGGAAGGATACAGCAGTGCCGATCAAAAGGAAAGTTTCATCTGGGGGCTGGATGATAAATTTGACGACGCTCTTTTGAACGGTGACGATCAGCTGCTTGCCCAAAATCGCTGGCCGAATGAACCGGCCAGCATGCGTGCAATCCTGAACGCATATTTTGGTGCAGCCCACGAATGTTCCACTAAAGTTCTACGCGCACTGGCGTTTTCGCTTGGTGAATCGATCGATTATTTCACCCGCAATTTCAGCCGACCAACATCGAGAGGCTCATTGATCTACTACCCGGCGAATGCAAGCGGTGCGTACGGTGTTTCGCCGCATTCCGACTTTGGCTGCTTATCCCTTTTGATTCAGGGCGGTCCGGGACTCAGCGCGCAAACTGCAAACGGCGAGTGGTACGACGTTGACCCCATTGAGAATACATTGGTCGCCAACATCGGGGATTTACTGTCCAGATGGACCAATGGTTTATTTCGCTCTGTACCCCACTGCGTCGTCAATAAGGGTAATGCCGCCCGCTATTCACTGGTCGTATTTATCGACCCGGACTCTCAGACCATCATTGAGCCTATTGTCCACAATGGAGAAGCGTCGCAATTTGAACCCATCACTTGTGATGCCTATATCAGCGGGAGATTCAATCGATCTTTCGCATATCGAAACTGACCCCCTCCCCACTAATTTCCCGGTAATCAGGCAATGACAGCATGGATTCGCATGCTTTCGGACGCGGAGGCCTCCGGAGAAGCGAAAGACGCCCTGGAAACTGCTCGAACACCGCATGGCACCGTGGATAACGTCATGCGCATTCACAGCCTTCGTCCGAAGACGATGCACGGGCATGTTTCGCTATATCGGAGCGTGCTCCATAGCAGCGACAATGTTCTGCCGTTTTGGTTTCTGGAGACCGCCGGAACCTATACCAGCATGCTGAACAAATGCGATTACAGTGTTCAGCACCACAGCTCAAACCTAAGGAAACTGGTTGATGACGATGAACGCTATGATCAGATTATGACAGCACTTCGCGAGCTTACGCCACACAGAGCATTTGAAGGCAGAGAATTGGCCATGCTGCGCTACGTTGAAAAACTGACAACTTCGGTTGACAGCATGATCAAAAGCGATGTCGATGCTCTGCTTGCTGCCGGATGTAATGATGGCGAAGTCCTCGAGCTCAACCAGGTAGTCGGCTATTTTTGCTACGTTAATCGCCTGCTGAACGGACTGGGCGTTACGACGAAAGGCGATATCATCGGCTATTATTGACCGATCGCTTCATATCGGAAGATGTTGTAATCATTTCGGACTGCGATCATTTCAACAACACAGTCTCGCTATCGACTAAATTATGCGGAGCAGTTGACTCTTAATCAATTGGTCAGAGGTTCGAATCCCTGACGGCCCGACACACCAAACCAAAATCGGCACCATCAACCGCTATATCAAACCGAATAGTTCGGTTCGTGTTATTCAAATCAGTGCTGAAATTCGATTTGAGCGGGTTGCGAAAGTGC
>JAJDZL010000252.1 GCA_022824665.1 Gammaproteobacteria bacterium
GGTTCATTGAACGGTTGAAGTCAGGCGAGAACATTGCACTGATCACCGATGCCGGAACACCACTTGTTTCCGATCCCGGTGCCACCCTGGTGCAACGCGCTCAGCAGCATGGCATCAGGGTTGTACCGATACCGGGTCCCAGTGCTTTGACAAGTGCGCTGTCAGTTTGCGGACTCGAGATTGTCAAGTTTCACTTTGAGGGCTTTCTTCCAGCACGGTCTGGCGCACGGGTTGCACGTCTTGACCAGCTCGCCAGGCTCGACAGTGGGCTGGTTTTTTTTGAAACACCACACAGAATCACAGAGTCTGTCAAGGACATGGTCGCAGCGTTTGGTGATGACCGCTCAGCCTGTATTGCCCGTGAAATGACAAAACTGCATGAGTCCATTCAAACCGGCAAGCTGGGAGAGTTGGCTGGCAAGATCATCAACAACCCGCAACACTGCAAGGGTGAATTCGTGGTAATCATTGAGCACCGGCCACCGCCAAAAGCCGAGCTGGACGATGATGTGAGGCGCGCACTCAAAGTTCTGATGGAAGAACTCTCAGCCCGCAAAGCAGCTCAGGTCGGAGCCAAGATTTTTGGGATTGGACGCAATCTCCTATACAAACATGCGCTCGAATTGAGGGCTGCCGATGACGAGACCGACGCCGATGAGGTATAGCACCCCACCGGCCGAGTCCGGCTAATGAATTGGTAAACCTTACCTCAACACCATGTGTTTCGATTTGCGGTAAAATTTTTCACGAAAAGAGTCGGTCGGGCAGTCGCCTGGATGCTTTGTCCAGGAGGAAAGTCCGGGCTCCCAGGGCACGGTGCCAGGTAACACCTGGGCGGCGCGAGCCGACGGAAAGTGCAACAGAAAATATACCGCCCGGGCCGTGACAAGTTTATGCTCACAGGTCCAGGTAAGGGTGAAATGGTGCGGTAAGAGCGCACCGCGGCGGCGGTAACGAGGTCGGCATGGTAAACCCCACCCGGAGCAAGACCAAATAGAAATCCAATAACGCGGCCCTCGTTGGATTTGGGTAGGTCGCTTGAGTCTCACAGTGATGTGAGTCCTAGATGAATGACTGCCATCGATCACAAGATCGCACAGAACCCGGCTTACAGACCGGCTCTTTAGTTTTTTCTCACCGGCATATATAGTATCATTCACGCGTCTTTGTTACAGGCTCGCGTTGGTTGCAGGTCAGACTCAGACTGACCGCGTGGAGTTGTAGTTGGGGACCTTTGTCTGGAGGAGGTTTTTGACAACTGGCAGTTGCCGGTGTGCTGTATTCAGCCCTCAAATTTTATGATGCGTGTCTCGCGCATTTTGTTTTTTTGACAAACGCAATCAATTTGCTGCTACTGACGCTACACAAATCGAGGAGTATCTAACGGTGTTACAGGTAAAAAGCGACATTGAAATCGCCCGCGAAGCTTCAATGAAACCGATTAATGAAATCGGCGACCGGTTGAACATCCCGCAACAATCGCTAATTCCTTTCGGACACACCAAGGCCAAGGTCGATCTTGGCTTTATTAACTCGCTAACTGACCGCCAAGACGGCAAACTCGTACTGGTCACCGCGATCACTCCCACACCGGCTGGCGAAGGAAAAACCACGACAACCGTGGCACTCGGTGACGCCCTGAACCGTATCCAGAAAAACGCCATGGTATGTCTGCGGGAACCAAGCCTGGGACCGTGTTTCGGTATGAAAGGCGGCGCGGCAGGCGGGGGCTACGCGCAGGTGGTACCGATGGAGGACATTAACCTTCACTTTACCGGGGATTTTCACGCAATCGGTACGGCCCACAACCTGTTGTCAGCACTGGTAGACAATTCAATTTACTGGGGTGCGGACACCAACCTTGACAGTCGCAGAGTCACCTGGCGCCGGGTGGTGGATATGAACGACCGGGCACTTCGACAAATTGTCTGCTCGCTCGGCGGAATCACCAATGGTTTTCCACGTGAGAGCGGCTTCGACATTACCGTTGCAAGTGAAATTATGGCCATATTCTGTCTCGCCAGAAGTCTTGCAAACCTCGAAGACAGGCTCGGTCGCATCAATGTTGGCTATCGCCGGGACCGCTCGGCAGTAACCGCAAGCGACCTGACTGCACAGGGACCAATGACCGTGCTCCTCAAAGATGCCTTTGCGCCGAATCTTGTACAGACCCTCGAAAACAATCCGGCCTTTATTCACGGTGGACCCTTTGCCAATATTGCACATGGCTGCAATTCCGTCATAGCAACCAAGGCAGCACTTAAACTGACCGACTACGTCATTACTGAAGCCGGATTTGGCGCGGACCTCGGTGCGCAGAAATTCTTCGACATCAAGTGTCGCACAGCCGGATTGAAACCTTCGGCAGTGGTGCTGGTCGCCACCATTCGCGCCCTGAAAATGCACGGTGGCGTAGCCAAGGCAGACCTTCGCGAGGAAAACGTTGCGGCAGTCAAGGCAGGCTGCGTGAACCTGGAGCGCCATCTTAGCAACCTCGCAAAGTACCAATTGCCCGCAGTTGTCGCAATTAATCGATTTGTTTCTGACACAGATGCCGAGGTTGAGGCTGTACGACAGCATTGTGATTCACACGGTGTGGATGTACACGAGTGTACTCACTGGTCAGATGGCGGTGCCGGCGCCGAACAACTGGCCCACAAAGTTGTTGATCTGGTTGATTCTGACGAATCAAACTTCAAGCTACTCTATGAAAATGAGTTGCCACTGGTCGAGAAAATCCGCACCACCGCCCGAGAAATTTACTCAGCCGACGATATTGCAATCGACTCAAAAGCTGAGAGCTTCCTGAAGCAGTTGCAGGACAGCGGTTTTGGCCACCTGCCGGTCTGTATGGCAAAAACACAATACAGCTTTTCAGTTGATCCAACCAGGGTCGGTGCGCCAAAGGGGCATATCGTACCCATTCGCGAAGTTCGTCTGCTGGCGGGAGCCGGTTTTGTCGTTGCAATCTGCGGAGACATCATGACCATGCCAGGGCTGCCTCGAGTCCCGGCTGCCAATTCAATCCACCTCGGTAGCAACGGCCATATCGAGGGGCTTTTCTGACCGTCAGATTGGAATCAGGGTTGTGCGCCAGTGGCAATTCGGGCTCGAAGTGAACGCGCTATTCGCGCGGCGCCATTTCAGCCGCGCCTTTTTGGCACCAATGGCGCGGTAACCAGCGAACACTATCTGGCAGCCGATGCCGGAGCCGACATTCTAAAAGCGGGCGGCAATGCGGTCGACGCAGCCGTTGCCGCAGTATTGGTCGAAGGCGTCGTCAACCCGCATCAGCACACAATCTGTGGTGAATGCCCGATGCTGATCCAGATGGTTGACCAAAAGGCGCCGGTGGTCATCAATGGCAACACAATGGCACCCGCCCGAGCCAGTGTTCAAGCCTACCGGGAACGTGGGCTGACTGAGGTGCCCGACACCGGAATTCTGGCCGCAGGCGTGCCGGCTGCTGCAGGTGCGCTGACCCTCGCACTCGAACGCTTTGGCACGCGGTCTTTTGAGGAAGTCTGTCAGTATGCCTTAACGCTTGCGAGTGACGGTTTTCCCGTGCATCGCGGGCTTGTGTTCATGCCTGATTTCGGCCTGGCAGACACCGCGGATCGATTGCGACACGAATGGCCGGCCAGCGCCGCAGTGTATCTGCCGGAAAATAGCCTGCCGCAACCCGGTCAGGTACTCAAAAATAGCGCACTGGCTGAGCTTTTTCAAACACTCATATCGAAAGAACGGGCTGCCTCGGGCAGTCGGGAAAATGGAATCAGTGCGGCCCGCAACGAATTTTACCGCGGCGCCATCGCCAGCGAAATTGCTGAACATTCAGCTCAGCGAGACGGATTTCTGACAAGCAGTGATCTGGCAGCGTTCGAGACGCGGCTTGAACGGGCGGTATCTGTCAAATTCCAGGACTTCCAGGTCTTTAAGTGCGGACCCTGGAATCAGGGGCCGGCACTTTTGCAGACACTTTCAATTTTGAAGAACCTGCCCTTGCGTTCAATGGAACACAATCAGGCAGATTACCTGCACACAGTTATTGAAGCGGTGAAACTCGCCTTTGCAGACCGAGAGCAGTGGTACGCTGATCCAGCCCACGTCGACGTGCCGATCCAGACGCTGTTGGACGACCGCTACGGCCAAATGCGCGCACAGCTGATCGATAGCGGCCGGGCAAACGGCGAAGTACGACCCGGCGACCCTTTCCGAAACCAGGCTGAACTGCCAGTTGCAGAGCGTATCGGCGGCAAGTCCTGGGGTCACGGTACGGTGCATGTGGACGTCATTGACCGCAACGGCAACATGGTT
>JAJDZL010000245.1 GCA_022824665.1 Gammaproteobacteria bacterium
AGGAGCAGAAGCGACACGGAGAGCAGGGCGGCGGCAAGGCCCTGCCACGGACGGCGGGCGATAGTGCGGGTGCCCGCAACAGGGCGGGCGGGAGAAGGATCGAAACTGTCGGAAGAAGAAGCGAGCCGGCGGGTGGCGCAATGCCGGCCCGCAGCACGGCTGGACTCAGACGGAGAGGAGGAAAACCCCAGGCGGCGCAGCCGTGAGAGAACGCTCATGACTGGCCTGCGGGCGCAAGCTCGGCGGCTCGGTGCTGCCCTGTCGGTCGACAGGACGGGGAGAATTGTCGTTCCCCTGCTTGGGGGGGGGGAAGAGCGTTAACTTGTTTGTCATGTGGGCAATCCCTGTGGTGCGTGGAGTCGGGTCGAGTCGATCCGGGACGGATGTCGCGGCTTCACAGCAGCGGTTATGCGCCCCTGGCGGATATTGACCGGTATCCCTTCCTCCGGGACCGCAAATCGGTCTGGCTCCCGCCTGGCCGTTCTGTCCATTTGCAACAGCATGCGGTATCAAATAAAGCAAAGTTATTGAATCACAAACAATTATATCAATTTTCTCGAACAAGAAGCCAGCAGTTCTAGCGGTGTGCGTATGGTGGGCCATACAGTCTAAATTGATACATCGACTCCAGAAATAAGAGACACAACGAATCCAGTCAATGCGACACACCACAATCTCCACTCATCTGACTGTCCGCAGTGCAGTACAGTTCCGACGCTCTCACGCGTCATTTAATCTTTGCTCAGCATCGTATTGCAATGGTGGTTTCAACCGTAATTGAAATACGAGGTAAACAAGATGAGCAAAAGGAGAACTACCGGTTAACGGTTTTGGTTTTTATCCTGACATAGGCTCCGCATCGCAGTAGTAAATGCGGTGCAATGAGTGATCTTTGAGTTCTTCTCGTTTTGCGATTTTGTTGGTGAACTCTAGAATTTGTTTGGCAGTCGTCGGAATTTCTCGAGAACCAAGTTTTTGTTTAAGAAATCCAGCATCAAGCAGAATAGCAAATCTCATTACACGGATTATCTAGTTAAAAAGCCAAGTAAAAAAATGGCGGGTCTAGTGCGCGGGGCACAAGCCCTCTTGGATTGTAGCGCACATCCCGCCGGTTTTTTATCTGCCGATATTCTAAAATTATTCGTCTCGCAAATCAGAACATTCATATGGGATTCAGCGTCATTTGATCGCAGTTACTGATTGTTCAGTTCTTTTTTCATTAATTGGCGTTCGACAATTCTCGGCAGCTACTGAGATGTGGTTTTGAATTGTGCCCGCCAAACATATGCCTGGTTCTCAGACACTTGCGACGCAAGCATTCCTGATTTCTTGTGTCGAAGTAATTCATCGTGCTTTTCGCGGGTTTTCAACTCTGGCGCACTCTAAAATTAGGTTCCGACATGCTGAACACAAGCAACAGCTAACCAAACCGATCGCAACAACTTTGGGACTAATTTTTTTAAGATTCAGCAAAGATTTCGTGTATAGATTAAAGTTGAAACGAGAACACAATTAAATTTATTCAAAGCGTAACAAGTTGCGTCCGGCATTCGCATCTACAATTTCACCATGCACTTTTACCGTCAGCAGTAGCATGACTGCGACTCACAACAAATGAAGGCGAAGGTCGACAGCCAATTCAACCCGTCTGATATCAAGTACCAGAATCACGCTCTGGACGTTGTATCCCGTACCTTTGCCCTGACCATCCCACAGCTGCCCGATGGCCTGCGAGACGTGGTCGGTAACGCCTATCTGCTCTGCCGAATTGCCGACACCATTGAAGATGAGCCGGCCCTTTCGGTCGAACAGAAACGGGACTTTGCAGAGCAGTTTATCCGCGTGGTCAAGGCTGAGGCGAATGCGAACGAATTCGCTGCAAAGCTCGGACCGTGTCTTTCCCATTCCACGACCTCCGATGAACTGGACCTGATCCGAAAAACCTCGAAAGTGATCCGAATTACGCACGCCTGCACACCATTTCAGCGCGAAGCGATGGCTCGATGTGTTGAGATCATGTCGCGAGGCATGGCGGAATTTCAGGCTGAAGCTTCACTCAACGGCCTGGCCACACTTGCAGAGCTTGATCGTTATTGTTATCACGTTGCTGGAGTGGTAGGCGAGATGCTGACAGAATTGTTCTGTGATCACTGCCCCGAAATGGCCCGGGAGCGCGCGCGGCTCCTTAAACTCGCAGTTTCATTCGGCCAGGCGCTGCAAATGACAAACATACTCAAGGATTTTTGGGATGACCGGCAACGCGGAGTATGCTGGCTGCCGAGAGATATTTTTGCCGATGTGGGATTCGATCTCAGTCATTTATCCAACAACCAAACAAATAAACAATTTCAACTGGGACTTTACCAGTTGGTCAAAATTGCTCACAGCCATCAACACAATGCCCTGCGTTATATCCAATACATTCCCTATAACCAGGCGGGTATCCGGCGTCACTGTCTTTGGGCGCTGGGAATGGCGGTGCTGACACTACAGAAAATTTATGACAACCCAGGCTATCGCAGCGGACAGGACGTGAAAATCTCGCGTTCAACCGTACGTTCGCTGATATCTGATGCGCAGGCCTCTCTCGGTTCCAACGATGCGCTGGTTAAACTCTTTGATCGACTGTCCAAAAGGCTACCAGACCCGGAAAATATCGGATAATGGTCTGCCGTGTGATTCAATTTATTGACTGTCCGATTTAATGCGAACAATTACAGTTTTACAAAATACAGACGCAGAGCACCTGGGGCTCGTTGAAGACCACCTGGAGGGGCGAAACATTCGCTTCAGGTACGTACGTCCCGCACATGACAGTGATTGGATTCGAACCGCTGAACTACCGAAAGACGGGCTGATACTTCTGGGCGCAGCCCCTTACGGTACGGTATCCAAACCCATATTGCCGCTGCTCGACCACAAGATGAAGATCATCGATACAACGTTGCGAAAAAGTCTTCCCATTCTGGCGTTTGGTACGGGCGCCCAGCTGCTCAGTCTGGCTCTTCAGGGTGAGGTTATACCGAGTGAACTCGCAATATCGGTTGATACGGCCTATCGTACCACCGACGATGCGCTGAATGGATACCTGCCATCTGAGTACCCGATTGTCACGTTTATGCGAGATGCACCTGCTGTACCGCCTGGTGCCACGGTACTGGCTGAATCAAAAGACGGCAAGCCGCTGCTTTATCAGGCGCATGAAAACTGCCTCGGTTTTAGCGGACATCCCGGCATCAAGAGCGCAATGATCGAAGATGCGATTGTGCAGGCACCGGGTTATGATTTTGGCGATGCAGCTCAGTTGAACGAAGTACGGGCACACCAAAAGAGCCTTGAGGACGCACTTGTTTCAATGATGATCGGGATTATTCAGATTACCGGGTGGATGAGCGATCAAAGTCCGCACGCCTGATAAGATTTAGTGTGCCATCCCAGTAATTTCCATGCATCAGCCTTGATTGAACCATTAATATTGAAAGTCATTCAAAGAGCAAGACGACTTTCGCACCGCGATAGCCGATGAATTGTCAAAGCACCGTCCAGGACTCACTGCTTAAGGGACTGGACCCCGATTTTTTTAAGTGTGATGCCTTGTACATTGCAATGCGCTCAACATTGAATTTCTTAACCCGGCAGGTGTCTTTTCGGCTTATATTAGCAAATGCTAATATATAAAATCTGCTACAATTTCGATCGTATCTGCTAACCAAACCAATTGACAAAGAGGCCAAGAATATGGCAGAAAAACTGGTAATTATCATGGCAAATTCCGACCCCGCAAACGGTGAGGAGATGGGCGCACCGATTTTCCAGGCAAGCGTCGCGGCTGCCATGGAATACGAAGTCGAAGTCATTTGCACCGCCACCTCCGGAAAGCTGATGAAAAAAGGCGTTGCCCAGGACCTCTACGTTAAACCCGGATCACCAAAATCGGTTTACGACTTCATCAAGGACGCGCATGAAGCTGGTGTCAGGTTTTTCTGCTGTTCACCGAACCTGGACCTGTTTGACATGACTGAAGACGACCTGATTCCGGAGTGCGAAGGCATCGTTGGTGGCGCATATCTCATCGAACGGGTGATGGAAGATGACGATACCAAGGTGCTGCCCTACTGATAGCCATGGCCCTAGCTGAACGCATTATCGGCGACCCGGTATCCAATGAAACTGAAGTCAGCCGGGATAAACTTGAGGAGATTTTTGCAGACATCTGCGAACACCCGCTCTACGACCATGAATTGCATGGCTGTCTGAATTGCGGCATCTGCACTGCAACGTGCCCATCCGCTCACTATTTCGACTACTCCCCGCGTGAGATCGTTCAGCTGCTTTGGACTGAAAATCTGGAAGGAATATATGATGCGATGCAGGAAAAGATCTGGGCCTGTGCACAGTGCTATACCTGCGCCGCACGATGTCCGTTCGGAAACTCACCCGGCGGCCTGGTCAGCATCATGCGCGAGACATCCATCAAACACGGCCTGCAGTCTGCCAAAGATGTACTCAGACCATTTTCCCGGGTCATGCTTAAGCTAATCTCAACCGGCAATCAACTGGCACCAAATATGATCACCCCAGATCATTTTGCTGATTGGGGCCCCAATATCAGTAAAGTCGACGCACCGCTGGATGTGCTGCGCAAAGCCATTCCCATGCCAACCATGCATACCACAACTACTGCATGGGAAGTGAACTTAAAAACATCCATCGAACTGTATACGATTTGGGAAGATTCAGGAGTTCTGGATCAGCTCGAAACGATTGATGAAAACCTGTTCGATGTAATCGTCGATATCATGGATGAAAAACGCGAAGAATATGAAGATTGGCTGGATGAACAGGAGGATGACTAGTCCGGCCCCAATTGATTAACTTGAGGAAACCGATATGAGCATTCAAGTACCGTTTGGCAATCAGTTCGCTGACGAGCGATTTACCGGGCATGGTTCGGAGTGGCGAGATGCCAATCTGAACTCTGAAGATGCCCAGCGTGCGACGCAGTGGGTTGAAGCCAAGATTGACAAACGCTCCATGCTGACCAATCGCGAACGGGTGGAAGATGTCCGAGACATCATGTGGCAACTCGAAAAAGATGGCGAGATTATTGTGCACAGAGTCAACGACGGGCATAAACCAGCAATGACCAAGACATTGTATGGATGGGATAAGAAAATTCCTACCGACCGACTCTGGCACCACAAATCGTGCGGACAATGCGGCAATATTCCAGGCTACCCGACTTCACTGTTGTGGCTGATGAACGAACTCGGTACGACCTATCTTGACGAAACCGATCAAACCTCCTGTACCGCCTGGAACTATCACGGTTCTGGAATCGGCAATGTCGTCAGCCTGGCGGCGGTATTCTTAAGAAACTTTCACCAGGCCTATGTCGCTTCCCAGGCAGAAGGTCTGGACCCGGCCTATTACTATCCGCTCGTTCACTGCGGTACATCTTTCGGCAACTACAAGGAAATGAGACAGTTCCTGTTGCACTCGGCAGAGCTGCGCGAGCAGGTCAAGAAAATTCTTGCGAAAATCGGGCGTCTGGTTGATGGAAAGATTCTCATACCTGAAGAAATCGTCCATTACTCTGAGTGGCTGCATGTCATGCGACACGATATTCAGGAGCGGCAGACAATCGACGCGTCAGGAATTCGCGCGGTCATTCACCCGGCCTGCCACGTTTACAAGATGGTGCCAGAGGATGTAATTTACGATGATGAGGTGCTCGACGGCAACCGGGTTGCTGTTTCAACAGGCCTCGTACAGGCACTCGGTGCTAATGTTATCGATTACTCAACCTGGTACGATTGCTGCGGTTTTGGTTTCCGGCACATCATTTCCGAACGGGAATTTACCCGCTCTTTTGCGATTGACCGAAAAATCAAAGTCGCAGTCGAAGAAGCCCGGGCGGACGTAATGGTTGGTCACGACACAGGTTGTATCACGACCCTCGACAAAAATCAGTGGATTGGCAAAGCGGTTGATAAACACTATGAGATGCCGATACTCGCAGATTGCCAGCTGGCGGCGGTACTTTGCGGCGCGCATCCGTACAAGATTGCCCAGCTGCACTGGCACGCGTCAGCGTTTGAACCACTGCTTGAAAAGCTTGGCATAGACTGGAGAGAAGCAAAATTCCAGTTCGAGAACTACCTGGTTGAAGTTGAAGCAGGACAGCACGAGACGCTCTATGACCCCAGGCGAGCAATAACTTCCGGTCCGGGATTTGAGGCACGCGCGTGAGCGGCAATGTATTGGTCGTCGGTGGCGGACCGGCCGGGCTCGCCGCGACGAAGTCTCTGGCAGCGGTTGGCCGCAGTGTGACGCTCGTCGAAAAAGAGGAGATTCTGGGCGGCGCACCGATTATTTCGGGTTACGCGAAACTGGTGCCTTCCGGAGAATGGGCCAGCGAAGCGATCGGCCGCATGGTGCGGGTTGTTGAGGCGCAAAAGTCCGTCGATATTCGCACCTCGACCAGGGTATCGGAACTCACGGGAGACGCCGGGGCTTTCAACGCAACGCTATCGGACGGATCAACCGTCTCAGCCGCATCCGTTGTACTCGCGACAGGTTTTACCCACTTTGACTCGGTTAACAAGCCTGAGTGGGGCTTTGGATCACACCCTGACGTGGTTACGACCACCCAGGTGGAACAAATGATTTCATCCGGCAAAGGCGTGCGCTGTCCATCTGACAGCCGCAAACCCGAGCGGGTGGCTATCTTGCTTTGTGTTGGCTCCCGGGACCGGCAGATTGGCCGGGAATGGTGCTCAAAAATCTGCTGTACCGTTTCTGCGAATCTTGCCATGGAAATTCGTGAAGAGTTGCCGGAATGCAGCGTCTACATCTACTATATGGACATTCGCACGTTCGGGCTGTATGAAGGGCAGTTTTACTGGCGCAGTCAGGAAGAGTTCAAGGTCAAGTACATCAAGGCTCGCATTGCCGAGGTGACCTTTGACGGTAAACGGGTCTTGCTGAAAGGCGAAGATACGCTCGTCAAGCGCCCCATTTCGATTCCATTTGACCTGGTTGTACATGCGATCGGTATGGATCCGAATACGGAAAATCCGGCAATTGCCGAGGTGTTTGGCGTTGCGCTTGAACCGCACGGACACATCCGGCGCGAGAGCGCGTATGATTCCGTTGCCGGCACCTCGCGCGCCGGCATTTATGTCGCAGGTGCAGCAATCGGCCCGGAAACCATTGATGATTCAATCGCGCAGGGCCAGGCAGCAGCCATGGCAGCACTTGGCACAACTGCAGACGCTGCGTAGGCTTGTTCTTCATTACTATTTTACCGAATCAGAAGATGAGCACTGCCTTCTCGCAACCCATACAAGCTGTTGAAACTCCGGTCCTGCATCTCGACGGAAAACGGCTTCGCAGCGCATTTAACTCCATGGTTGAATGTGCAGAAAAACTGGGTGGCATTGAAACAATCGTCGAAGGTTTAAGTGGCAAGTCGCTGTTGTTTCAGCGCACCTTTGGCGACCCGACAGTTGAGTTGCTCGAGTCTGAATTATTCGATGCCTGTGCATTCATGCCGACCGTCCGGCGACGCATGAAAGGAGCCCTGGAAGCAAGGGGGTTTGATCAACTGGAAACAGCTGTCAAGGAATTCCTGCGAGACATTAGTATCGAAAACACTGATGCGCGCATCAATGCCATGGAAAGATCCTTAACGATGACACCGAAAGATCGTTGGATCAGAGATTTAGCTGCTGAAATTCTGCACTATCGGGAGCCGGAGACTTATCCGCTAATGACGCGCTGGATCTGGGATTACACCTCTAATTCCGGCGTTTTACGAGAGATCTGGTTTTCTGATTCTGACACAGAGTTTCTGAATATTCCACACGGCATAAAAACGCATCTCGAATTACGTCGGGAGCTGAGCGGATTTCTCGACAGCCTTGGTGTTTTCAGGGACTTGCACTTTATGGTCGACATCCTGTTTGCCTGGATTTACAGCCAGTACATTGGCAACCAGGGCGGCAGTTTCTTGAAAACCGACTTCAGTTTTACCGGCACGCCATTCGGTTACGTATTCCGCATGCTGGGCCTCGATGCCGCGCTCAGCGCCAGCGGCAAATCCCGGCTGCTGCTGGCCAATGGCAAACGTTATTGCCTGTCCGGCACCATTGATGCAATTGCTCATTGAAGTTTCTGACTGAGAAATATCATGCCTATCCATGAAGAGTCGCTGATTCGACCGGAAAACCTGCGCAAACACGACGAGCTGAATATCGATGATGTCGATGTTTCAGGACACTGGAGTACGTTCATTGAATCGCGCGCAGTCAGTGATTACAACGAGCAGCTCGAGCAGGAAGTTGCGGCATTTCCGGGCGGCGCATTCATTCACAGGTGCTGGCAATGTGGTGCATGTACAAACTCCTGCACAGTCAATGCAATCAACCCGGATTTCAATCCCCGCTACTGGATTTACCTGGTGCGACTGGGAATGGAACAGGAGTTATTGCGCGACAAGGATATTATCTGGCAGTGTGTATCCTGTCACAAGTGCACTCATGTGTGTCCGAGAGACGTGGAACCGGAAGGCGTAATGAAGGCCTTGTCACATTGGCTTGAAGCCAAGGGTCACACGCCAAAATCACAATCCCAGCACTTTGACGAAGAATTCTATCAACAGGTGCTTGAAACTGGAAAAATTGAGGAAGGTCGCATAGTACGCAACTTCTTCAATCGGACCGGTCAGCCATTGCAGCAGCCGTGGTTGATCCGAATGGTCAAGAACATGATTCGAGGTCTGCCCATTTTGCTGCTGACGCGGATGGGGCTCGCGACTTTGTTCAGACCAAAAACCAAGGACTGGAGCAAATCCAAGGCGTCGATTGAGGAGCTGATCGAAATGAAAGAAAGTGCAAGAAAACAAATTCTTGAAGGAAACAAATCATCATGAGCGACAGCACTCATCTAAGAGACGATCTGGATACGGTTGCTTACTACCCCGGCTGCGCGCTGGAAGGCAGCGGGCATGCATATAACCGATCGACGAAGCGGCTGGCCAGAAAACTGGGCCTGAAACTGGTTGAGATCGACAACTGGAACTGCTGCGGTGCAATGGAAGTCAAGAATATCGATCCTGATATTCAGAACTACCTGTCGGTTCGCAACATGTCGATTGCCAAGCACAAAATGGGGCTGGATGTTGTAATGGCACCGTGCAACGGCTGTTATCACAACCTCAAAAAAGCTGAACATGATGTGACTCACCGCGAAGATACCCGCGAGACGCTTAAGAAAATGGCAGAAAAAACCGGGCAGCCCGAATACAAGTCCGGTGATGTTGAAACCATCCATGCGCTTGACTGGATTAAGCACGCAATTGGTGAGAAGAACATAACTGGCAAAGTAAAAAAATCTCTTGCAGGTCTCAAAATTGCCAACTATTACGGCTGCATGTATACCCGTCCGCGGCACATTTTTCCTGAGAAGGACCAGGGTGAGGGCAGTGAATCGACCTCGAAACCGCATTTTATGGACGATCTGTTGCGGGCAGCCGGCGCGGAAATTGTTGATTTCCCGCTGAAAACCGCGTGCTGCGGAGGCGCGCATACGCTGTCAGACTGCGATACCTCTACGCAACTCGTGCTGAACATCCTGCAAGCTGCTGAAGCATGCGGAGCAGACGTCATTGCCACGGAGTGTCCAACCTGTCACAGCGGGCTTGAAATGCACCAGGTGCGGGCACAAGAGACGCTTAATATCAAGACACAGCCGGTAATGCTGTACTTCACTCAGCTGTTGGGACTGGCGTTCGGTATTTCGCCGCGTCAATTGGGTATTCATGAAAATATCTCGCAATCGATGGGTCTATTGCGACAAAAAGGGCTTGTATGACCAGTTTCAGTGACATAGAACAAACGATTGCACTCGCCAGGGAGCGACCGCAGGAATTCAGTGACCCGGCCGATCAGCTGATGCAAGCCGGTGAGTTGATACTGGAAAACTGGCTGACCGCACACGATCTTGAGCCCACCGACGAGAAGCGCGAGGGATTTCGGCTGCTGGCCTTGCATCGACAGGGGGCGAGGCACGAGACTTCTTTCCATGCCTGCCGGGAAACATGCCGGGAGTTGATTTATCAACTAAACCTGTACCAGGTGAATAAGGACCCGCAGCAAATCGTTATGGCCGCGATGGTCGCGATGCATTTGCTGCTTTTTATTCGCGGTAAGATGGAAATTCAGGAATTGGGAGAATTCTGCTGCAATTCCAGATCTGCAACCACTTAGAAGGAGAAAGACGATATGGCCGAGGTAAGAGGCTGTGAACTACCGGATGACCTGCTATACGACGTAACAAACAACATCTGGTATCGGGAAAATGACGACGATACGGTAACTGTGGGGATGACTGCGATCGCCGGTGCGATGGCTGGGCAAATAGTCGCGATAACACCCAAGCGAGCTGGGCGAAAAGTGATGCCTGGCAGAAGTTGCGCAACCGTTGAATCGGGTAAATGGGTGGGCCCCGCCAAGCTTTTGAGCGGTGGTGAAGTCGTTGAAGTCAACAAAGACATCGTTGCAACACCGGGCCTTGCGAATTCAGATCCCTACGCGGGCGGCTGGCTGCTCAAGGTTAGAGTTGCAGACTGGGGCTCAGTCAAAGCACAATTGACTGCTGGAACTGAAGTCAGCGCACCCTATGAAATGAAAATGGAAGCCGATGGATTTGAGGGTTGTAATTCTTAAGTTGAACCCCGATATATTGTCCATATGGCTCACTTAAGCTTACACACAACTGACACTCGCACTTAATCTCTACAGGAGAAACAAACATGCCGGATCAAACACTCGACACCAAAGGGCTAAACTGCCCGCTGCCGATTCTCAAGGCGAAGAAGTCGATCGCACAGATGGAGGTTGGACAAACGCTGGAAGTTTTATCGACGGATCCGGGTTCTGTCTTGGATTTTGAAGCGCTTTGCCGCCAGACCGGTCATGAACTGCTGGAATCGAAAAAAGAAGACGGGATTTATATCTTCTTGTTGAAGAAAGCATAGAGCGATTGCATGCCACCCTTGGTAGACTCAGACTAAAGCCGCTTATCTGTCGCGCCGGCAGACATTTCTTGATAGCAACCTAAACTCAAATCGTTCAAACGGCAATACCGATATTGTGCAGGCGTGTTACGTACCTTCCCTTTGAAGGAAGGAACGAAATCAACACCAATATCTTTTTTTTGCGTAGCAAACTGAACTTGCATATTCTCGTTTGTCGTTTTGATTTGCTTATCAAAGTGATCAGTCATACGCTCTTCCATGGCACCAAGTTTATTGCCAACTCGGCCCTCAACTGCTTCCATCGATTCTTTGAATACTTGCCGCATAGCATTAGCAAGTAAGTCTGCGCTTCCGTTTAGTTTTTCCTTAATTGATTTATCTCCTCTTAGCTGTTTTTCTCGTTCTGGGCGTTCTAAATCCTTTTCAACTTTTATTTGATTCAATCTCTTTGACAAAATCTATATCGTGAGATGATGGAATTTGAAATGACAAAGTGGTTGCATTGTTTTTGTGTGTGATGGAAAAGTCACCAAATCCAATGATATCCATCCCAATCAACATATCCAGTCCATGGATGTCTCCATCAATGACTCTAAATCCAGCAAAAGCTACTCCATTTGGCAAATATATATTAACCAGATATACGTTCGACTTGCGCACTCCATTTGCTGTATAAGTGTCGATCTCATCAATGCTTGTCAGACCTAATCTTTCAATTACTCTTGATGCGATTACAGAAGTTGTAGCACCAGTATCCCATATTGCGGTAACTTCATAAATCTCTGGTTTCTCAGTATCAGATGAAAGATCAAAGGGTTCAGATACACCAATTCTGTTCTCTAATGTGCGGACGCGACGTGTGTGTCTGGTAGTAAACGCCGAGAGCTCCATTTTCAGGCTACTCTCGAACGAAAGATAGCCGGAACCTCTTCGTCAGAATTTAAACACTCTCGCAAAAGAAAACCACCACTTGGGTGACGCATTTTTGCTGCGGTATAAGCGTCAATAGAGTTATCAAAAAATCCTTCTACCTTATCTTCATAAATAACGACGAATTCACCATGATGTTTCGTAGCAAACTCATCTTGATGTTGTTTGAAGTGTAATATTGCCCGTTGCAATTGTTCAGATTCTGTAGATTTATTTGACTTTGACATGACTAATCTACCAATGTTAAATTTGTCTGCTGGCACCGAATCTGTGCCGTATAGCATTAGCCAGCAAGTCTACACCACTTCCAGTTAATTCGTTTTTCTTCATTGTTTTCCCCTTTGTTGTGTTTAAGCATACTTGATCTGTCTGCTTTCAAGTTTAGCGCTCAAGTATTCTTGACCGCGATTACCCTTCACTCTATTGCAATTACCGCAAAGTAATTGAAGATTTTCAATGTGATCAGTTCCACCTTGTGATTTCGCAATAATATGATCGACCTCCAAATTTTGCATATTGAAGTGTTCAGAACATCCATTGCAATTTCCGGCTTGTTGTCCGTACAAATGCTTTTTGTTATCAAGCGAATTGTATAACCGAAAGACTTTGATATCTGTTCGCTGAGGAATATCTTTGCGAGCAATCACCTTTTCAAACAAACTGCCTTGAATTCAGCACCTGCAGCTATTGATCCAATTGGTGCTGCATAGTTGGCATTAGAATTGAAAGGTGGATCAAGGTAGAATAAATCCACTGATTCCGCATTCATGCCCCGCATGATTGGCAAGTTGTCGCCTGTAAAAACAGTTTTGTTTTGCCAATTTTGTTGAATTGAATTTGGAGCCTCTCGTGAATGCTCCAAACTCATGCTACTAAATCCCTGTATCGAAGTTGTTTGCGAACCATCCTGTTTACTTCCATACCGCGCCCCAACTGTATGTTGTATTTGTTGTTGTTTTGTGTTAATTTTCAATAAATGTTAACAAAATATAACAATTTTTTAGAAAATTATTATTTGAGAACAATTCTCATTTTTGCATGGGTGGCTTTGTCAAGTAAAGTATATAACCCCCATAATTTCAACTGCCCGTTCCAATATTGGGCAGAGAATTTTCGTCTTTTTTTTGGCGCGAATTTGTTTATTGGAAGAGT
>JAJDZL010000018.1 GCA_022824665.1 Gammaproteobacteria bacterium
GCGTCTGAATTCAATCGAAAAAGTCTTGGTTTCATAATCACGATCTTTGATGACGCTGGCAGTCAATTCGGTTCCTTCCACATCATTGAACGCCAATCGCGCGGCCAGGAATATGTCGTCCTGAAATGGACTGGTAGACAAAGCTCCTCGTTCATCATAAAGCCACTCACCCAGTAAGAGAACATCGTAATTTGATTCAAAGACCGAATAGAATGAATACTCACCACCCAGGATATATGCGGAATAATCATCCTTTTTTCCAATAAGATTAGATCCGCCTGCTCTGTGCATCGCCTCTCCTTTGAACAAAAAGTCGCCCAGACCCATGCTCATATCAAATCCATATTGTCGAATCTGATCATAATTCGGTACAGGCAATGGTGGATTTTTCGTTAAATCTGGGCGAAAAGATGGTTCCCGGCTGGTTCCGTCAAAAACACTGATGCCGATATCCGCTGTACCTATGCTTTTGCTGAAACGGAAAGCATAATCATCGTGATTAGCGCGGTCATCACTTTCATATTTCGCAAGACGATTATTCACGATTAGTGCTGAACGCAAGCGCCCGGCGCGTCCCGGAGACGGGCGTGCCCGGTGCTCGGGAAGATAAAAAAACTCGCCTGCACCCCAATCACCGGAAATCGTTAAGTGTGCCATCATCTGCCCGAGCTTGACTTTGCCGAACGGATCTTCAACCGCATCATATTGATTGATAATGTCAACCAAATTGGTTGTTTCTGCCACACCCCAAAACACATGGTCAATACCCAGCCGAAGTTCCCATTCGTTGTCTTCCAGGTCGCCAAACATCAATAGGTACGCTTCGCGTATATCCGCGTGGTTACGCTCGGAGTCGGAATTGTCATAACGAAGAAATGGTGAGAAGTTAAAACTCCAGCCGCGGGAATTTTCTATATAGAATTCCGGTTCAAATACGAACCCGCTTGCGTTGCGCTCTTGTCCTTGATACAACCCCGGCTTTCGAAACGAACGGCTTTCGAATCTGATTGTGCCAGAAACATCGAAAAATATTTCACTTTCAGCTCGCAGCTCGTCGGCATAACCAGTACCAAGAATAAAACATGCGACCATTCCTAAAATGGTGCTTCGAAGTGTGGTGCGGGTTGTTGGGAGGACTTGTTTCAAGCCAGTTAGCCCGAATTCGTTAACAATAGTTGATACTTACTGCAGATGCTTCTGTGTCTTCCAAGAGTCTGTGGAAAATCGTTCCGGTGCCATAGCCTTCTGTAATACAAGCCGTTCACCGCCAGGGGAGCGTGCTCTTTGTTCAGGATAGTCTTTCCTATTCGATCATCGTTACCAGTTTATCAATACTGTCCTTTGCATCACCAAATAGCATTCGATTGTTCTCTTTATAGAAAAGCGGGTTATCCACCCCCGCATAGCCGGAAGCCATACTGCGTTTGAGAACAATTGTATGTCTCGCTTTCCATACTTCAATCACCGGCATCCCGGCAATCGGTCCGTCATCACTATCCTGGGCAGACGGATTAACGATGTCATTGGCACCAATTACCAAAATAACATCCGTGTCAGGCATTTCCGGATTAATTTCATCCATTTCCAGCACAATGTCGTATGGAACCCTCGCTTCGGCCAGCAAGACATTCATATGTCCTGGCATTCGACCTGCTACAGGATGAATGGCAAATCGAACCTCAATACCTTTGTCGCGTAATTTGCGTGTCATTTCGGCGACAGGATGCTGTGCATGCGCAACCGCCATACCGTAGCCCGGCACGATCACTACTGACTTTGATGAACCAAGCAGGGCAGAAGCTTCATCTGGAAGAATTTCCGAGATTTCTCCGCCAATATCTGATGCAGAAGCACTGCCGCCAGAGGTGCCAAAGCCACCCATAATTACGCTGACGAAGTGGCGATTCATTGCCCGACACATGATGTAGCTCAAAATGGCACCACTGCTGCCGACCAAAGCCCCAACCAGAATAAGCAGATCGCTCGACAGCATAAAACCGGTTGCAGCTGCGGCCCAGCCTGAGTAGCTGTTCAGCATTGATATCACAACTGGCATATCTGCACCACCAATTGCGAGCACAAGATGCAATCCCAACAGAAATGCCAGTACTGTCATGATGAGCAGGAATTTGGTGCCGTCTGCCTGCGCCTCGGCACCGATAAATTCGGCTCCAAGCCAGATGCACACAATTGCGATCACAAGATTAAGCCAATGCCTGAGTGGCAGCATTAGCGGCCTGCTGGAAATGACCCCCTGTAGTTTGCCGAACGCAGCAACCGAGCCGGTAAACGTGATTGCGCCGATCAGCACACCGATATAGACCTCGATTTCGTGAACGAGTTTTTCGGCACCTTCATATTCGACAAGCGGTTCGATATAGTTTGCAAAACCGACAAATACTGCTGCAAGGCCAACCAGGCTGTGTAATATTGCTACCAGCTGCGGCATCGCGGTCATTTGAACCCGCATGGTGACCAGGATGCCGATCACGCCACCCACGGCCATCATACCGATCACAATGCCGATGTTGTCGAGCGATTTTGCCGCGATCGTTCCACCGACTGCGAGAATCATTCCGAGAATGCCAAACACATTCCCGCGTACCGCCGACTCCTGGTGGCTTAATCCTCCAAGACTCAGAATGAAAAAGATTGAAGCGACGATATAGAGTGAGTTGATAAAACCGTCAAACATTTATTTCTGAAACATCTTGAGCATTCGGCGCGTAATGAAAAATCCACCGAAAATGTTAATTGAAGCAATCAGTATCGACACTGCCGCGAGCCCTTTCACCCAGGGATTAACGGCACCGATTTCCAATAGTGCGCCAACAATGATGATTCCACTGATTGCATTGGTTACGCTCATCAGTGGCGTATGGAGTGCCGGAGTTACGTTCCAGATGACATGCCAGCCGACAAATATTGCAAGTACAAAAACCGTGAAGTGCACCAGGAACGATGGCGGTGCAAATAATCCCACAGCCAAAATGGATGCCAAGGCGAGCACAAAGGCATAGGGTGCAAGCTTGAACTTTTTCTTTGGCAAGGCGTCGGCAGGTTCTTCCTTGGGCTCCGGGGCCGTCTTTTGTGGCTGTTGGGAGACTTCAACCTTTGGCGGTGGCCAGGTAATCTCTCCGTCCTTGACGACTGTCGCACCTCGAATCACATCATCGTCCATATCAAGCACAATCTCGCCATCATTGTCGGGAGAAAGGTCGTCAATAAAATTCACAATATTGGAAGCATAGAGTTCACTTGACTGGGCAGGCAGCCGGCTCGGTAAATCGGTGTAACCGATGATGCTGACACCATTTTCGACAACAACCTGATCAGCCTGAGTCAGTGCGCAGTTGCCGCCCTGTTCTGCGGCCAGGTCAACAATGACGCTGCCAGGTTTCATGCTGCGGACCATCTCATCAGTGATGAGTTCCGGGGCAGGGCGTCCCGGGATAAGTGCAGTTGTGATGATAATATCGACTTCCCTGGCCTGTTCAGCAAAGAGTTTCATTTCCGCTTCGATGAACTCCTTGCTCATCACCTTTGCATAGCCACCCGCACCTGATCCTTCTTCTTCGAAATCCAGCTCCAGAAACTCAGCCCCCATACTCTCGACCTGTTCCTTAACTTCGGGACGGGTATCGAATGCCCGTACGATAGCACCGAGACTCGTCGCTGCGCCGATTGCTGAAAGTCCTGCCACACCTGCACCGATAATCATAATTTTTGCCGGGGGCATACGACCGGCAGCGGTGATCTGACCACCAAAAAACCGGCCGAAATGATGTGCCGATTCAATTACCGCGCGGTAGCCTGCAACATTGGCCATTGACGAAAGTGCATCCAGTTTCTGCGCCCTTGAAATCCGCGGTACCGCATCCATGGATAATGCGCTAACCCCACGATTCGCCAGTTTCTGAAGCGTGTCTGGGTTTTGCGCTGGCCACAAAAATGCAATGACACACTGACCGGACCTTAAACGCTCGATTTCTGAATCCCCTGGGCTTCGAACTTTTGCGATCAGGTCGGCCTCTTGCCAGAGCGAATCGACAGTAGATGCGATCTTTGCTCCCGCAGATTCATAAGCAGAGTCATCAAAGCTCGCATGCTCACCGGCACCAGATTCTACTAGAACTTCGAATCCTTTCTGCACCAGCTTGGGCACAGTAGCGGGAGTCAGAGCAACCCGACGCTCTAAAGAATCCAATTCTTTAACAACACCGATTTTCATTGTCCACAATAGATAGGTAAGAAACAGGTTGGATTATGAGTGCGAATTATATATGTTTGCGCTGCGGCCAAACTTGCTTGATTGCGTTGACCTATTCAACAAGCGAGCAGCACGAACTTCGGATATTCCAGTAAAAATAATACGTTACAAAAAAAATGAAACTACTGAAGGAGATTTATACGAATCCAATGGCCGCAACAATTCAAGGATTTTCTATATCGATTTATTTCGCAATTTCCAGCCCTAATTCGCACGAAAATAACCGGCATATATTTTCCTCTTCATGTCTGCCTGCATTTTTCGATAGTCAACACACTTGTATATACACACTGAACCAATGACTGAAAGTTTACTAAGCGTCTGGATCAAAAAAATGACGTACTGCCCCACATTAAATGGTCCGCAGTACGAAAAGTAATTTTGGCCGCTCAGGCAGGCTGCCACAGGACCGCTTGGAAAAATCGCAAACCAGAAAAGATCACGAAAAAACTGGTATTGAGGCTGCGTAGGGCTAAGCGTTACACAGCGTGGAT
This sequence comes from Gammaproteobacteria bacterium, assembly GCA_022824665.1. Lineage (GTDB taxonomy): Bacteria > Pseudomonadota > Gammaproteobacteria > Arenicellales > JAJDZL01 > JAJDZL01. The sequence continues at coordinate 4,765 of JAJDZL010000018.1, forward strand.
AGAATTCCCAATCAACTTGTTGAGTCGATTTGGATTTAGCGATGTGAAAAATTTACTTACGAATTAAACCCGAGTCTTTAACCCTGAATTTTGATGCCATTGTGTACCATGACCGGGTATCAGCCTTGATAGAGTTGCCAACAATGGCACCTGAAACAGATTAGTCAATCCCATTTGATCGGAATACACTGCTGACCAGGATAGCGCAGTGCTAACGATGACGCCGTCGATCTGAATCTAATTCAACCTACAGGGTTTGTCCCGATCAGTTTACATCTGCAACTGATGCAATCTCTCGCGAGCGCTGAAGTTGTTCCAGATAATACGGAGGTTCAGTCATCCGCTGAACTCCACTCCTCTCTTGTCGAACATACTGATGCCTGAGTTTGAAACCTTTCGGCATATCTTGGAGTTCGAAAATCCCGTCTGTGAATTTCAAAAATTGCATGCCAGCTTTCCACACTCTTCTTTGCTGTGGTTCGCTAATCACTCCAGCTGCAAAGAATCCATAGAATGAATGTGATCGATACTCAGGCTTGAATTGGACAAACTTGCGAATATGTTTAGCCATCTGATCGATGTCCGCGATTCGAAACTTGCTCTTGATTTCGAAGATGAACACTTCCTTTGATTTCTTGCGCACTCCCCAAGCATCGATCTGTAAGTTGAGCTGGCTGTCGGAGTACTTCATCTCACCCTGATACTCGGCGTCAAGTTTTTGAGTCATTATGCGCTTTATTGATTCGATCGCCATCGCCTCAAAAAATTTACCTTGACTGTTCGCAAGATATCCTGTCTTCTTTTCCCAATCATCGATCGACTTTTGCAATAGCATTTCAGTTTTTTTGGAAAGGTCTTTCAGTTCAGCAGTTTCCTTATCGGCACGCTCGCACCGCAATCTAAACTCTTTTTTGCGTTTTTTGTATTCTCTATCGCTCTTTTCACCTTTTCGATTAATTTCCTCAATACGTTGCTTGATTTCTTTCTTTAACTGCCTAGCTTCCCGTTTGCGCTCTTTCGCCCGTTGCTTGGCTTCCCGCTCATGCAATTCGTCTAGGTGTTCCAAATTCCGCTCATGCAATTCAGCATGCTTCTTGACTTCCTGCTCACGCTCTTCCGCTCGCTTCTTGGCTTCCTGCTTACGCTCTTCCGCTCGCTTCTTGGCTTCCCGCTCATGCAATTCGTCTAGGTGTTCCAAATTCCGCTCATGCAATTCGGCATGCTTCTTGGCTTCCCGCTCACGCTCTTCCGCTCGCTTCTTGGCTTCCCGCTCATGCAATTCGTCTAGGTGTTCCAAATTCCGCTGATGCAATTCGGTTAGGTGTTTCATATTCCTCTCATGCAATTCAGCATGCTTCTTGGCTATCCGTTCATGCAATTCGGCTAGGTGCTTCATATTCCTCTCATGCAATTCAGTATGCTGCTTGGCTTCCTGCTCACGCTCATTGGCTCTGTGTTTAGAATCCCGCTTTCGTTCTTCCGCCCGTTGCCTGGTGTCCTGCTCGCGCTCATCGGCTCGCTGCTTGGCTTCCTGTTCGCGGTCATCGGTTCGCTGTTTCACCTCATCATCGAACAACTTCGCTCTTAATTGAGCTACTTCGATCATTTTATCCAGCACATTTGACATGCGCTCCAAGCGTGAATCCAAATGTTCACAAACCTCTTCGACATCGCTGAATGATTCGACTCTAATATTTGAATGCATGGCAACACCTGATTTAGAAAATCAATAAATCCTGTCTTTTCTATTGTACAAGGTATAACTGCTAATTGAATAGAATAATTACTGTTTTAATATTATCTGGTGCACTTTATTTGGATAACATTTGCAAGTTTACTTACAAGGTAAGCAGTTAACCTTAACTCAAAGTGCTACTATTTTTTTAACTTCATAGACCGTATCGTGTGTAAAGTAGTATTGTCGCCGACATATACAGGTGCACTTGTAGGTAACGGTTTCCACATTCGGGTGAGTTCGATGATTTCTGTTGTTGCTTTTTGACGCTTAACAGGCATCCAGCTAACAGCAAATGCTGCTGACTCAAATCCATATGCTCCGGCTTCTCATCACACGGCGGAAGGATGCTGCAAATACTCGCAGAAACAACGCCTGCAATTGGCCCATGATTTTGGACAAGGGCTTAATCTCAGCAAACAGTGTCGATTTTTTTGTCATTTGAGTGAGGTTCAACGTACCGAATGCTACTCAAACAAATAAAATATAGTCCCGATTGCATATGACTACAGGGAAATGACAATGGAGACAGGCCAAATATTTGATCAGTTGACGGAGATCGGTCTTCGTGTTGAATCCTTGTGGAGGTTTCTTTGACGTAGAAGGCAAGCAGGCCCGGCTCATCGAGATCTCGCAGGCACTGGAAGACCCCGCGTCATGGCAGGATTTCGAATTAAGCGGGAAACTTAATCGTGAGAAAGTCACCCTCGAAAAGTCCCTTAAGCCTGTTCAAACGCTGAAAAACTCAGTCGTCGATGCACTTGAGCTAGCTGAGCTCGCCCAGGAAGAAGCTGATCAGGACACGCTAGCCGAAATAAGCCGCGAAATCAGTCAGTATCAGGCGCTAATCGAAAAGCTCGAATTCACCAGTATTTTCAGTGGGCAAATGGATGCATCCAATGCATTTGTTGATGTCAAGCCAGGCTCTGGTGGTACCGAGGCCCAGGATTGGGCTGAGATGCTATACAAAATGTATCAGCATTGGGCGATCAAGAAAGGATTTGAAGTCGAAACGGTTGATTACAGCACCGGAGAAGTTGCAGGAATAAAAAATGCAACCTTAAAGATTACGGGTGACTTTGCATTTGGCTGGCTACGTACCGAAAACGGTGTACACAGGCTGGTCCGAAAGTCGCCATTTGACTCCGGGCAGCGCCGCCACACTTCCTTTGCATCAGTGTTTGCCTATCCCGAAGTCGATCAGCAAACCGAAATTGATATCGACCCAGGTGACCTTAGAATTGATACTTACCGCGCAAGCGGGGCAGGCGGGCAGCACGTTAACAGAACCGACTCGGCTGTTCGCATTACGCACAAGCCGACCGGTGTTGTTGTGCAGTGTCAGAACGACCGCTCGCAACACAGGAACAAAGCCGAAGCAATGGCAATGCTACGTGCCAGACTATTTGAAATTGAGCGACAAAAAACTCAGCTGGAACAGCAAAAGATTGAAGATTCCAAGCCAGATATTTCGTGGGGCAATCAAATTCGCTCATACGTCCTTGACCAGTCCCGAATCAAGGATCTTCGAACCGGAGTTGAAACCGGCAACGTAAACGCCGTTCTCGAAGGTGAACTGGATAATTTTATTGAAGCAAGTCTGAAGGCAGGTCTGTAAGGTAATGTCAAGCGATAGTGATCAAACCAGGATCCGTAAGGAAAAACTGACCGCGCTGAGACAGCAGGGGCTCGCGTATCCCAATAATTTTCGTCCGGATTCGCATGCAGGGCAATTGCAGGAGAATTATCGGGAATATTCGGCTGAAGAACTTCAGGACGAAGCACGATCTGTTTCACTTGCCGGCCGGCTAATGAGCCGCCGAAAAATGGGGAAGGTTACGTTTTCGGACTTCAACGACGCAAGCGGACGCATTCAGCTCTTTGTCCGGCAAAATACAGTTTCGGAAGAGAAATACGGTCATTTTCAGTCGCTTGACATCGGTGACATTATTGCAGTAACCGGCAAGGTGTTTCGTACCAGAACCGGGGAGCTCAGTGTCGCAGTTGATCACTTCAGACTGCTGACCAAGGCTTTACAGCCATTTCCTGAAAAATTCCATGGCCTGGCTGACCAGGAACTTCGTTACCGGCAAAGATATCTGGACCTGATCGTTAACGACGATGTGAAACAGACCTTTCGTATGCGAAGTGCCATCGTTCGCTGCATCAGGAGCTTTATGGATGAGCACGGATTTCTCGAAGTCGAGACACCGATGATGCATTCTATTCCGGGCGGTGCTATCGCAAGACCTTTCATCACACATCACAATGCGCTGGCACTCGATATGTATCTCAGGGTGGCACCCGAGCTATTTTTGAAACGCTTGGTGGTCGGTGGTTTCGAACGCGTCTATGAAATTAATCGCAACTTCAGAAATGAAGGTGTCAGCACCCAGCACAATCCGGAATTTACCATGCTGGAATTCTATCAGGCGTACGCAGATTTTAACGACTTTATGTCGTTCACCGAATCTATGTTCGAACGGCTGATTGATCAAGTCTCAGAGTCTTCATCGATTCAATTTGGTAACTATGAGATTGACTTACAGCCTCCCTTTCGCAGGCTCACATTAAAAGAAGCGGTGCTGGCACATAACCCCGAGTTAACTGAGTCAGAACTCGATCAGCCTGATCGATTGAGAACTTATTTCTCAAGTATTGGTGGCGAGCCGCTTGCGCACTGGGGCGCTGGCAAAGTGCTGTTTGAGATATTTGAACGAACAGTTGAGGATAAATTAGTTGAACCGACGTTCATTACGCATTACCCGACCGAGGTTTCCCCGCTGTCGCGGCTGTCCGATGATGATCCATCGATCGCCGACCGGTTTGAATTTTTTGTCGCCGGCATGGAAATCGCCAACGGCTTTTCCGAATTGAATGACCCGGAAGACCAGGCGGAAAGATTCAAAAATCAGATTGAACAAAGGCAGTCCGGAGATGTAGAAGCGATGCACTACGATGCTGACTATATCAGAGCCCTGGAATATGGGTTGCCGCCATCAGCAGGGGAAGGCATCGGTATTGATCGTCTGGTCATGCTGCTCACTAACTCAGCATCGATCCGTGACGTGATTCTGTTTCCTTACCTCAAACCCATTGCTCGAAGTAGTGAATGATCCGGCCGTTTGAACTGTTTATCGGGCTTCGCTATATTCGCGCAAAGCGACGCACTCGATTTATTTCATTTATCACTGCAACATCAGTATTGGGCATCATTGTCGGTGTTTGGGCGCTGATATCGGTGCTATCGGTGATGAATGGATTTGAACGTGAGCTTAAAGACAGAATCCTGGCGGTCGCATCCCATGTCAGAGTCAGCGGGCATGACGGCTGGTTGAGTGACTGGCGCGAGGTGCGGTCAAAAATCAGTGAATATTCTGAAGTTAGTGCCCAGGCACCTTACATTCTAAGCCACGGAATGCTCAAACATTCGAACCGTGTCAATCCAGTCATCGTCAGAGGTGTTGAACCCGATCTTGAGTCGCGCGTGTCAACCATCTCCGAAAACCTGATTGAAGGTGACATCAGCAGTTTACAGGAAGGCGAATTCGGCATCGTTATCGGTGAAGACTTGGCTCGTTCAATCGGTAGTGTAAGCGTCGGTGACAAGGTGATACTGATCAGCTCACGCGGCAAATCGTCACCCGTAGGCGTACTGCCTCGACTAAAGCGCTTCACGGTCGTCGGGATTTTTAACTTGAATTTCTATGAGTACGACAGCGGCCTGGCACTGGTGCACATCAAAGATCTCGCCAAACTGCAACGCGTCGGCGATGCAGTGTCCGGATTGCGACTTAAGACCGCGGATGCATTTCAATCACCACTGATCTCACGAGATTTGCGCAATCTTCTCGGCGGCAACTTCAGAGTCATCGATTGGACGCGTGAGTATTCGAATCTCTTTGAAGCACTCAAGATTGAGCGGCGCGTCATGTTCATCATCCTTTTTCTGATCATCACTGTTGCCGCATTCAACATTGTTTCCACGCTGATCATGCTGGTGTCAGACAAAAGTGCAGACATCGCAGTGCTGCGGACCATCGGAGTATCACCAAGAAGTGTCATGGCTATTTTTATTGTCCATGGCGTCGTAATCGGAATTGTAGGCACGGTCATCGGAGTGGTCATCGGGGTCATTACAGGACTAAATATCGAAACACTGATTCCGTGGGCCGAACAGCTGTTTGGCACACAGTTTTTTCCGGATGAAATCTACATCATTACAAAATTTCCAGCTGAACTGGTTTGGGATGATGTAATCAAAGTTGCTATCGCAGCATTACTCGTCAGTCTGGTCGCAACGATTTATCCCGCCTGGCGCGCCTCTAAAGTTCACCCTGCAGAGGCACTTCGCTATGACTGATGTCATCCTGAAAGCACAATCGCTGTCGAAGACCTATCAGCAGGGTTCATTTCAGGTGCCTGTAATAAAAGGTGTTGATCTTGAAATACAACGCGGTGAACAAGTCGCAGTGGTCGGTTCTTCAGGTACCGGCAAGAGCACGCTGCTGCACCTGCTGGGCGGGCTTGATTCACCAACGGCTGGATCTGTCGTTCTTGACGGGCAGGATTTGTCCGCGCTTAGCGAAGCGGCTCGAGGCCGGCTTCGGAACAGGAAAATCGGTTTTGTCTACCAGTTTCATCACCTGCTGCCGGAGTTTACGGCACTCGAAAACGTGATGATGCCGCTGCTGGTGAGACGCCAGCAAACAACCCATGTGCGCGACAAAGCGATGGAGCTCTTAAATCAGGTGGGGCTCTCACATCGGTCCGGCCACAAACCCGCTGAACTTTCGGGTGGCGAACGCCAGCGAGCAGCGATTGCCCGCGCACTGATCATCGACCCGATCTGTTTACTCGCAGATGAACCAACTGGCAACGTTGACCGTCACAACGCTCGGAACATTCAGGATTTGATGATGAGTCTGGATGGTAAATTTCAGACGAGCCTGATCGTGGCGACCCATGACATGCAACTGGCATCTTCGATTCCAAGAGTGCTAAGACTTGAAGACGGCATGCTGAAGTAGCGACCTGCTGCCATTCGCAGGTTAGCAGTGGACGACGATATCAGTAAACTCTTCGATAGTCTGCAACTCAACCTGCTCAACTGTTTGCTGAGCAACATCAACAACTTTAAAATCAAGCTGCAGTCTAAATTCGAACTTGTCCAGGAATTGCTCAAACAGCTCACCCCCGGTCGTTCCGATTGCGCTTATTGAGTCATCTCGGTCCGAATACTGCAGCTGAATTGATGCAAGCGGTTGTGGCGCCGGACCACCAATGACTCTGGCACCTTCCGTAGGATCGTAAACGCTGCGCTCTGAGCAGCAGTAGATGATCTTGTTTTTTTCCTGCCGTGTGCGATTCTCGTCGAAAAACACAACTTTCGAATGCCGATAATTCAGGAAACTCGCCGATTTCGCGGGATAAGTCATGCGGTGGCTGCAGATGGCGGAATAGGCTACGATTGACCGCTGAGGTCCGATACCTCCAGTCCATGCGTACCTTTGTCCCGCTTCCGTCGTAAGCTGATACTGAGCATCGGTTGATTCGCCTAAATTAAAAATAATGCACGGCGTTGTGACATAGGGATAATGAAAGATGTAAACCTGTCCAACCTCAAAATCCCGGGCACCCATTGGGTTACCGTTGCGCGTCAGCAAAACCGGATTGTAGAGCCTGGCTGCTGAGGCTGTTGCCGCGCTGGCCGGAGGGGCCGCACTAAGCGCAGCGATATAGGATCCGCAGATCTTGAAAAATTTCCTTCGATCAAAGTGCTTCATAACCATATCAGTCGCAACACATTACGAATTTTTGTCCATGTATCTGACGATCGCCAGATGTTCGTTTGCCAGTGCCCGATCTCGCGCAGTTAAATCAAATCTGTCTCTCAGAGTAGTTGATGCCTGATATTGTAACAGCAATTCAACAATGTTCTTATGGCCGTTTGTTGCAGCATGATGCAACGCGGTCGCATCATTTTCATCTTGTGCGTCCACTTCGGTAGCCGCGTGTTGAAGCAGCACATGGACCGCGTCGATATGTCCGGAATATGAAGCACGCATCAACGGGGTCCACTGGTAAACATCCCTAACATTGGTATCTGCACCATACTGAATCAGTACGGGCAGTATACTTTCGTGTCCCTTCGCTGCCGCAACCATCAGTGCGGTCCAGCCGAACTTTGCATCAACATTAACCGCCGCGCCACTTTTCAAAAGCAGCAATACGGTCGGCATATCACCGCGAATTGCGGCGTACATGAGCGCGGTGCCACCGTTTGTGTTGCGCGCATTAATATCCGCACCACCCTTCAGCAGGGTATCGACGATATTGCTTGAACCCAGCTTGGCAGCGATCATGAGCGCTGTTCGACCGTCTTCGAGCCGCAAGTTCGCATCAGTAAGCTGACCGATCAGGTTTTCCATCGCAGTCACATCCTCTCGTTTAAGCGCAGCATGAAAAGTGTCTGTTTCACCCAGTGCAAGCGGTGCCACAAAGACCAAATGCAATATGATCAAACCGACTCGAAAAAAACGGGGCTTGGCTCTGATCGATGACATAAACTGAAACATCTTGATACCTAGTGAGTTTTTTGCGAGGAGGGCGGTCTGCCTGCGCCGCCGCCTGTGAACTCATAATGTGAAACGACCTCAGTTAAGGCTGCTTCTACATCATACTTCCCCGTCATTCGAATTAGCGCATCATGATTCGTTGCTTCATCCAAAACATTCTGAAATGCTTCATGCTCACCTCCATCAAGTGAATTTTGCTGACGATGAATGATCCAATACGCAGCATCGGCAAAGAACCAGCGGATAAGCGGCTGAGCCGTCAAAAGCCGAAGCGTCTCAAAATGTGACTCTGTCTCACCCGGAGTAAGCAGTACCTCGCCGACCAGAGGATCGTCGCCGCCGCGCGTATAAACTTCAAGCCGCAATACGACAACCGCGGCGCTCGCATGTCTGATCACATCAGTTTCTACTGCGACCGGTACAACACCATTAGTGAGCCTCGACAGTGTGCGACGATCCTGTTTGCTTTCAGACCCGCCAATCTGAAAAAATATCGCCGCTTCCCAGCTCCCTGAATCAATGCTGACAGGAAGACAGGTCACACTGGAGCCTGTGTAATCCATGCTATTTCGGACAAATTCCGGAAATCGTTTCATGTTGCGAACTAAGGATGGTACGACTTGCCAGCGCTACCGGCACTACAAGGAAAAACGCACCTTTAGCCCATCAGCCAAAGGTGCGTTAAGAAAACAACGTTTCAGGCAAACAGCATCAGGCAGTTGTTTCGCCTTCCATTGTAGAACCTGATTGCGCTTGTGTATCAGCATCCTTTACTTCTTCGTACCAAATATCATGGTGCTGTTTTGCCCACTCTGCACTGACATGACCCTTTGTCATGGCATCCAGCGAGCCCGCCGAACCGATTGTGCCAATGTAAACGTGGCCGATGAAAATCGCAATCCAAAGCAGGGCGCAAGCCGCGTGAACGACATGCATAAGCTGAGCATAAGCTCGGGTAAATTCAACGCCAAAGTACTCCTGTACCCAGCCAATCAGGGCAAAGCCGCTAAAGCAGACAGCGCCCAGCCCGAGCAGGATAACAATCCAAAACCAGACTTTTTCACCGCCATTTGCCTTGCCAGCGCTTGGATGCTGTCGGCCGACAATGCCGCCGCCTTTAAAGAACCAGGCTACATCTGTCGCATTCGGAATGTTGTGACGCAGCCAGAAGATAAACATCAAAAGCGGACCTATTGCAAAGAACGGCCCGGCAGTATTGTGAATGTTGATCGATATTCCAGCCCAAAAGGAAAACCCCTCCGGACCAAGCAATGGAATCAAAAGAACTCTGCCGAACAGCAGACTTAGCCCGGTAATCGAAAGCGCAATAAACAAAGTCGCGGTATACCAGTGCAGGGAGCGTTCCCAAAAAGTCCAGCGCGCGACTCTGACGCCCGATTCCGGCTGATCAAGCTCGATGCGTCCGCGCAGTGAATAAAACGCGATGATTGCGAGCAATACAAGAAACAGGAACCAGCCGCCATAGTTGGCGATCAATCCATTTCTGATCTGCCGCCAGTTTTGTCCGGTAATGTTATAGAGTGTGTTGGTTTCAAGGTTAGTCGCGGAACCGGTTACGGAACTGTAACCAGCACCACCTTCGCGCACGACTCGCCAAAAGTCGGAGCGCGTGTTTGCGTCGCCCGTAGCCTGCTGAGCCTGTGCGGTCAACTGTAAGTCGGGAAACAGGTAGCCTGTCGTTGGTAAAATCAACGCACTGACCAGGATGAATGCCATGGCCAGCGTCATTCTTCGCGCCCGCTTGGAGCGCACTGCGCTTGTAAAGTTATTCTGTGTGGCCATAAATGTTAACTCCTAATTCGCTCAGTTACATCTCGCCCCTGTTTCATTTTCCAGGCGCCGTGATGTGTGTTCTATTAATGTTCAGTCAATAATTCAGCGGATTTCAAGCTGTCGGGATTCTTATCGATCCGTTTGGCCAGTGTTCAACCGATCAGCCAAAGCTGCCGTTTGTGATGTTTCCAATAACGGATCACTCGGACCCATATAAACTCCTGGTTCGTGTAGTGTAACCTGGAAATCCTCCAGACATCCGCTGAGAGCCAGTGAGCCTGATAAAACGAGTAATATCACAATTAACTTTTTTTGCATGTTTTTAACTGCTCCAGAATTGTGTGATAAATAATTCGGTTTGGGTGTAGATTTATACAAAATACGTTAAAGACGCAAAGGGGGAAGGGCGTCCTTCCCCCTTTGTCTGCTTCAGTCTATCCTGAAGGATAAGCTGTTTCCCAGCCCCATGTCTGGGGTCGGGTTCCACGTTGCAGTACACGCTCGCGGTAAATATCGGCGATCGTATCACCGTCTCCCGCAATGAGCGCCTTGGTGGCGCACATCTCGGCGCAAAGCGGAAGCTTGCCCTCTGAGATTCGGTTGCGGCCATACTTGGTATACTCCGCATCCGTATTATCAGGCAGTGGACCACCGGCACAGAAAGTGCACTTGTCCATTTTTCCGCGTACTCCAAACGCTTGTTCCTGCGGATATTGCGGCGCACCGAACGGACACGCATAAAAGCAATAGCCACAGCCTATACAAAGATCCTTGTCGTGCAGAACAATGCCGTCGTCGGTTGTGTAGAAACAATCGACTGGGCAAACCGCAGCACAAGGTGCATCAGTACAGTGCATGCAAGCAACAGAAATCGACTTCTCACCGGGCTCGCCATCACCTAAAACGACAACACGTCGGCGATTGACACCCCAGGGAACTTCGTTTTCGTTCTTACAGGCAGTAACACATGAGTTGCACTCGATACAACGCTCTGCATCGCACAGAAATTTCATTCTAGCCATAATTCAGACCTCCTAGGTGCTGAGTTTGCAGAGAGTCACTTTGGTCTCCTGCATCTGTGTTACAGAATCGTACCCATAGGTAAAAGCCGTATTGCATGCTTCACCTCTAATGTAAGGCGCTGTTCCAGGCGGGTATTTGTCCACCAGGTCCTTGCCCTGAAACCAACCACCGAAGTGGAAAGGTGTGAACAATACGCCAGGTGCCACCCGTTTCGTGACCATCGCCTTGACCAGGATTCTTGCTCCTTCCGGAGTTGCAATCCAGACCATCTGGCCGTCTCGAACCGAGTTGTTATTGGCATCCACTGGATTGACCTCAACGAACATGTCCTGCTGCAACTCAGCAAGCCACGGGTTGGAGCGCTGCTCTTCACCACCGCCTTCGTACTCAACCAGTCGTCCGCTGGTTAATATCAGCGGATACTCACCTGAGTAGTCATCAGCCTGAATCGAGGCATATCGGGTTGGCAAACGATAAAACCGTTTGCGGTCCGGATATGTCGGATACGCTTCTGCAAGCGCTCGGTCCGGCGTATAAAGCGGCTCACGATGAATTGGAACCGGATCCGGGAAAGTCCAGACGACTGAGCGTGCCTTGGCGTTTCCAAACGGTGCGCAGCCATGCATAATGGCGACACGCTGGATTCCGCCTGACAGGTCAGTCTTCCAGTTCTTGCCCTCGGCAGCTGCCTGCTCTTCAGCAGTCAGGTCTCCCCACCAGCCCAATTGCTTGAGCAGTTTATCAGTGAACTCTGGATAACCGTCCTTGATTTCCGAACCAACCGGATAGGAGTCCTCAGCAAGGAGATTGACACCCTCGCGTTCGACCCCGAAGCGGGCACGGAAACAAAGGCCGCCTTCCGCGACCGGCATTTCAGTGTTGTAGAGCACCGGTGTTCCTGGATGTCCGAATTCCGGAGTTCCCCAGGAAGGCCAGGGCATACCGTAATAGTCACCGTCCGCCGGGCCGCCTTCGGCCTTCAGGGTGGTGGTATTAAAGGTTGCCTTGTTCGCCATGTGCAGCTTAATGCGCTCGGGGCTTTGACCGGTATAGCCAATCGTCCACATGCCCCGGTTAATTTCCCGGGTGATGTCTTCGATCAGGGGCTCGTCATTGTTGACCTTGATATTCTTGGTAAACTCTCGATGGAAGCCAAGCTTCTTAGCGAGTTTATAAAGAATCGTATGGTCAGGCAAAGACTCCCAAACCGGTTCAATGACCTTGTCGCGCCACTGAATGGAGCGGTTGGATGCGGTGACCGAACCATAGGTCTCGAACTGGGTCGCAGCGGGCAGCAGGTAAATGCCGTCTGTGCGATCGTTCATTACCGCAGCATGGGTCGGATGCGGATCCACGATTACCATCAGGTCGAGCATTTCCATTGCCTTTTTCATTTCAGGTCCGCGCGACTGACTGTTGACAGCATGACCCATATAGATCATGGCGCGAACATTATCGCGTTGACCGATGTTTTCCTTATCCTCAAGGATTCCATCGATCCAGCGAGACACTGGAATGCCCTTATAGTTCATCGGGTGGGTTGGCTTACCGTTATCGCCTTCGACTTCGCCGGCATCAAACTGGCCTTTAACCCACTCATGATCCAGATCCCATACACGAGACCAGTGTTTCCACGAGCCGTTAGACAGCCCGTAGTAGCCTGGCAGGGTATGAGAAAGAACGCCGAGATCGGTCGCGCCCTGAACATTGTCATGACCGCGGAAGATATTGGCGCCACCGCCGGATTTTCCAATGTTGCCGAGTGCAAGCTGCAACACACAGTATGCCCGTGTGTTATTGTTGCCGATCGTATGCTGAGTACCACCCATGCACCAGACAATGGTGCCCGGACGGTTTTCATTCATAATCTCGGCCGCTCGCTTGACAACTTCCGGTGGCGTGCCAGTAACTTTTTCGACCTCTTCTGGCGTCCACTTGGCGACCTCTGCACGAATCTCGTCCATCCCGTAGACACGCTGGCGAATATATTCAGTATCTTCCCAGCCGTTGTCAAAGATGTGCCACAGTACACCCCAGATCAGTGCGACATCGCTTCCGGGTCGGAAACGAACGAAGTGATCTGCGTGTGCGGCAGTTCGGGTGAAGCGAGGATCGCAGACAATCATCCTGGACCCCATTTCTTTTGCTCTCAGAATATGCTGCATCGCAACCGGATGCGCTTCCGCGGCATTACTGCCGATAAAGAACATCGCTTTGGACTTATGCATATCGTTATAGGAGTTCGTCATTGCACCGTAGCCCCAGGTGTTGGCCACACCTGCAACTGTGGTTGAATGACAGATACGCGCCTGATGGTCAACGTTGTTGGTTCCCCACATCGCTGCTATCTTGCGGAACATGTACGCCTGTTCGTTGTTATGCTTGGCTGAACCCAGCCAGTAAACCGAATCGGGTCCGGACTGCTCGCGAATTTCCAGCAGCTGGTCACCGATCTCACCGATCGCTTCATCCCAGCTGAGTCGTTTCCACTTGCCGCCGACTAACTTCATCGGATAACGCAGACGTTTTTCGCCCATTCCATGCTCACGGACTGTTGATCCTTTAGAGCAGTGAGCGCCGAGGTTAAACGGAGAATCAAAATCCGGTTCCTGACCGGTCCAGACTCCGTTTTGAACTTCCGCGACCACTCCACAACCAACGGAGCAGTGTGTACAGATGCTTTTGCGAATCTCTGTCTGAATACCCTCTTTTGGTGAAAACCCAGCGGCCGCTTGGGCTTTTTTCATCAATTGTGGGGTAAACATAGAGGCTGCGGCACCCGCACCCAAAGCAACACCCGATCGCTTCAGAAATGTTCGGCGATTGATAGCTTCACCGCCCGAGGCAAACCCCGCTGCCGTACCGCTATCGCTGCTTCTTACTAATTTCATAGCTTATCTCCAAAGGTGTTCCTAAAACCGCGCCCGACGGTAATACTCTCGTATATGGTCGGTCTCGCGATATCCGAGAGACGGCGGCGCGTGGTCCTGCTTCTCAAGTTCGGGGCTGTCGGCTGAAGCAGATGAAGCGGACGATAATGCCGCTGCACCGCCAAGCGCTGCCATTCCCTTGAGAGCATTGCGCCGGGACTCCCGGTCAACAAAATTGCTATGTTTCATAGCTCTTCTCCTTAAATTTGTATGTTTAAAATGACGTCACATACATACCAAAAATTTGCCGGCATTAAACCGGCATTTCAAGGTATTCGGTTTCAAAGTCGATGAATTCAACGCCAAATTCACCAACTTTGGTATAAAAATTTGCCGTCCTGGCGTGGATTAAGTCCCGGAAAAACCGTCTTCCCCACGGTTTGATATGCCGGGTAAACAGTGTTTGCTGGGCCTTGAACGGATATTCGTCACCGGATTCGATCACGATTCCCATGATATCCATAAGGGCTGCGATATGATCTTCCGGCTCTTTGATATGCGGTTCGCGTTCAATGCCCAGTGCCTTGAGATCATGACGCAAAAGACTCAACGGCTTATCCATTAACATGCCGGTGATGTACCACGAACCATAAGGCACCAATTCACCGCGGCCAACGCCAATGAACAAATCATGGTATTCATCATCGAGGCGCGCAAGATCCGGATTGGTTCCGGCCGCCTCGGCGAGCGCATTCAGGGCAAGCAGAAATTGATTCGTCGCCTGGGCATCAGGCACGCCCAATTGAGCAATGATATCGAGCGTTTCCTGTTTGGGAGGTTTAGACAATAGAAGAGAGAGCAAATAGTAATAATTTGCCCGAAAGCGCAATTCTTCGGCTGCAAATTCGACTTTTCTCATCGTCCTGTTCAACAGGTTTTAAGGCATACACAAAAACCTGTTGCTATAT